>NZ_JBSRUB010000035.1:0-187258 GCF_055129545.1 Acidiluteibacter sp.
TTGGAGAGATAATTGAATCCATTTGTGCATTCACACCAACGGTATCGTATACTCTAAAGTCATCAATAGCAACATCTCCATTAAAAGAAGCTCCTTTTATGGTCCAGAATCTGAATGAAGTGACACCCATTCCTTGGTAGGCACTTAAATCCAGACTTCTCAATCTAAAGGTATCTGCATTGGTTGATTGTTGTTGACCGATGATGGTGTCAATTTGAATCCATCTTCCTGCTGAGTCTATCTCTAGACCTAAAGCAACTATATCTGCTCCATACATGTGGTACCAATAATCAAGTCGTGTTGAGCTATTCGCTCCATTTACTGGAGTGATGTCAATACAAGTAGACTCTAAATAAATGGTATCTCCTACTGTTCCTGAAGAGGCTTCAGAATAAACATAAGAACCACTACCGGTATGATCAGCTGTCGGTCCTGTCGAAGTAGAAGAAGTTGTTGACGTTTCTGCTTGCCATCTGAATGCTCCTGCATCTATCGGAGTCCATTTTATTGTAGAATAGTTACCGAATGCGCCATCAGGCAATAAATCAAATGTCTGTAGGTACGGATTTGTGCTTGCTGCAATATTTGTAAAAGTTACAGCTGCAGTGTCATTAAATGGTAAAGCATCACCTACTACTGCAGACCAAACTTTAATATCATACTGAACTGTATTTAATAAATTAGCAACTGTAGTATATTCGTACAACTTTTTATCTCCAGGAAACAAGGTATCTGTAAATGTTTCTGGAGTAATTGCTACCCCATTCACACTGTATGCTACAGGGAAATTAGTTAAGGTATCAGTACCTAAATTTTCAAATCTTCCTGCGATTACTTCAGTTGCAGATAAACCACATCCTACTAGAGGACGAGTCACTTCCATTGCTTTTACATCAATAGCCGGTGACTCATAAATTTGTACATTATCAAATGCAAACCCTTCATCCATAACCGAACCGTCTGATCCGAAAGCTATTCTAAAGATTACTCCAGATTGACCTCCTAATCCAGTTAATGCATGAGTTGCATTTACCCAACCATTACTACCATTAGTTGTGGAAGTTCTACCTGTCCAACCTTCGCCTGATGGCTCTAGTATTGTAGTTCCTGAATTTAATCCGTTAATAGAATTATCATTGTACCAGTTGTTTGGATCGCCAATTGCACCAATTTTTTGCCAAGTGGTTCCGCCATCAATTGAGGATTGAAGTACAGCTCCATCCCAAGAGAATTCAGAATTCCAGTAAACATCCATAGATATTATTGGTGCAACTAAAGTGGTAAAATCTAAACATGGTGATTTAACATACCCTTCTTCATTAGCTAAGTAATTTCCTGTTAAGTTAGTTACCCATGCTTGAGTTCCATTAGATGCTGAATTAATTACAGATCCCGCAGGAGTTCCTAAAGCAAAACTAGATGTTCCTCCATCGACTGTCCATCCACCAGCTCCGGTTTCAAAACTTTGAGTGTATGGAAATCCAGATATTACAGGAATATTTACAAGATTTCTAAAGATTGTATCATTTGTTGGTACGTTATCTCCTGCTATGTTCACAAAAACATCAATTGTATGAGGACCTAAAACTGATAAATCAGCTGTAGCAGTAAACGTATATGTTTGTGTTGCAGACACAGCCAATGGACCGGCTATATTCTCAATTACAAATGTGCCGCCATCTACAGAGAATCCTACTGTAAAGTTTGATGCTGCCTGTTGTCCAGAATTTAAGATGTCAATTGTTACTGCTTCTGCATTTGTTAACCCACATCCTGATGTAGGAGAAGTTAATGCTGTTAAGCCCAACTCAAAAGTTGGTGAAGTAAATTCATCTGCTCCTATATCTACAGTTGTAGCACCAGTTGCAGGACGAACATCACCATCAATGTCAGTCAATATACCTACTGTATTGTCTCCAGCATCACTTGCAGCTCCACTAATCACATGAAGATCTGTCGGAAAGTTTACGAATTGAGGTACTGCTTCAAATGAATTGGTATTAAAACTAGGGTTTGCAGTTACATATGCATTCAAATCTGCGTAAGTAGTGCTATTCATTGATAACAATGAAGTTCCAGTAGTACTGTACACATTATTGTCCATCTGATTCAAAAATCCATCTGCAATATTTGTTCTTAAAGCAAATGAACCGCCTGAATACAATATGTTGTTTCGCATATCATAATTGGCAATCGCTGTTGCTGTATTTGAATAGATCTGAACTGCAGGAACCGTGGTACTGTTCGATACCACAGTATTGTGATAGATATTGGTACTATCAATGTAATACATATACAATCCGTAATCATTGGCTGAATAAATCATGTTGTTGATGACTTCATTCTTTCTAGTTTGTGGAAAGTAATGACTAAAATCATAGAAATATACACCATAATCTAACACTGAAATCTTATTCTCATTAAACTTAAAGTTTGGAGTATAATAAACATAAGCACCATCGGCATTTACATTTCCTCTGGCAATCATATCTACTTCATTACCGATAAATTCTACTGAATCGTTGTAATAAAAATAAGCACCATAATAGTATTGATCTCTAAATTCATTGTTCATCACTACTGTTCCTACTACAGGGGTAGCTGTTGAACCATAAGCTCTAATCCCATAATATCCACCGACAACTACATTGTTCGAAAATGTGTTGTAATTGGCGATCGCTCCTGTTGAGTGACTTGAAGATGCTCCCGAAACTGAAATGGCATAGATTCCACTTAAAGTTGTTGTGGCATCTACATTGATAATACAATTAGAAACCGTGTTGTGGTTTGCATTTGCAACAATTACTCCTGAACCTGCCGTTCCAACATATTCTAATGTCATGTTCTTAACCGTTACATAATCCACTCTTGACAATGTCAAGGCAGCAAAATCAATACCAGTAGCCGAAATGATTGTCGTAGAAGAATCACCTCCATCAATGGTCAACGTGTTAATTGCATTAGACCCATCAATATTCGTAAGTTCTAATGCGTCGGTGTATACTCCTGCTGCAACATTTACTGTTGTTGGGCCACACAATCCATAATTAGACAACTGTTGAGACAATAAGGAGAAGGAAGTAAAGTTACTTGCACTTGGAGCCAAATTAGGATCCACTGTATAAGTTCCTGCTAACCCTGTTCGTAATCCATTAAATGCTAATGTATCATCAACATTAATTGGATCTACCATTCCATTCGGTTCTTTAGTATAAAACTTAATGTCATAAGAAGAAGTAGAATTAAAGGTTACTGAACCCAATGTTACGGATGCAGTATCTCCTGGTTGAATAGCAGTGTTATAAAGCACTGAATCTAAAACTCCATTCACTTCCCACATTACTTTTACATTGTTCAACACATTCGAGCCAAAATTCTTAACTCCAACAATCGGTGCAACAGTACCCGCACACAAAGCTCCAGAAGGACTTTGAACTTCAACTACACCTGCATTTAAAGGAGCTACAATACTCAATCGAATGTCATCAATGGACATATCACTAGTGTAAGAACTTCCTCTTATCCCAGTAAAACGAAGTACTACTGATTTACCTTGATAACCTACCAGGTTCAAGCTAGCCAATCTCCAAGGATCACTACCTGCCGACTGTTGCTGACCTGAGTATGAAATTAACAAATCAGACACTCCATTGGTGTCTGCATAAACCTTAAGGTCTCCCATCGTTGCTCCATACATGTGGTAGTAGAATTCTAATAGAACATTAGTAAACGCAGAATCGATATAGATTGGTGGACTTACCATATCCACACTATCTCCAAGACTTCCAGAAGAGGTCTCTAAATAAAGATACATTCCACCGCTAGTTGAAGGGGTCGTATTGTCATAAAAAGGACCGGTAGCAGTTGAATTCTCATTAGCTCCAGTTGCATCCTCAGACTCCCATCTCAATCCTGATGAGGTCGATGAAGACCAACCTTTAGGCCAAGGATTACCACCAATTCCAGCTGTAAACGTTTCAAAATCTTCAAAATAAGGAACTCCATAGGCTGTATTAAAAGTAACAGGTCCTACCCAAGCTGAAACATCTCCTGATCCACAGTTGGATCGAGCGTAAACATCATAAGTTGTACTTGCTGACAAACCAGTAATGGTAAATAAGGATGTTGGTGAAGAGCCTAATGTACCTGTACTTTGTGCAAATCCTAATTGACCAAATTCGTATTCAACAGTACCTGCCCCACCTACTGCGTCTATCGTTGCAGAGTTTAACGTCGCGCTTAAAACATTTACAGATGTTGGTGGAGTTGCAGTTGTAATATTCACAGCAACTGTATCATTTACATTAGTTGTATCTGCAACACCATTAGGCATAGAAGTATATACCTTAACAGTATTAGTACCAGCAATAAAGTTTGCAGAACCTAACATTACTTGTGCAAAATTTGGATTTACTCCATTTAAAGTATCTAACAACTGGGTATATGACAAAGGAGTTTGTGCAACTCCATTCACTTCCCAGTTCACAGTTACAGAATTAATTTGATTACTTCCAAAGTTAGCAATCGTTGCATATACGGGCTGAGAGCCAGAGCAAAGAACGGTGGGTGAATCTACTGAAAGAACAGAAGCGTCATTACCACCACCTATCAATGTATACTTAACGCCACCATTAAATTGTCTTGGATGATTCCCCGGCACAGGCGCAGCTCCACCATATCCAACCAAGTCTCCCGTTTCAATGGTAATAATTCCATCAGTAAATGTACCAAGCGGTGGCGGAATAGGTGTACTCCCTGAATTACTATACACGGCTGCTGCTCCTATATTTCCATTAACAAAGAACCGATAATTAACACCAGGCAGGATTGTTAATCCAATGTTTAATGGAATTGGTACAATTGACCCTGTTCCACTTGCTACAGGAACTGTGGCTTGCCCGATTTGAGTCCAGCCAGTTGTAGCACTAATATTTGGAGAACCTGTTACATCTGTTGTAGAGTACCAAATATCAGTTAAACCAGCAGAACTAAATGAGTTAAAAATAGTATCAAGAATGATTGTTTGGTTCGAAGTCAGACCAAATGTTATACCTTGAGAACCATTACCACCGTTTAAAGGTGGAACTGTATTTAATTGAAATTGAGCATATCCAAAGGAGGAAATGCCAAACAACATTGCTAGAATTGAGGATTTTAATCCTTTGAAAACAGTTGTCTTATTCATATTGTTAGTTTAAATTAGAAATAATTAGTTAAAAATGTATTGTAAATTTAACCATTGTTTTAATTTTCTATGTACAAACACTTATTTTATTTTTAATGAAAATAAAAAAATCCTCTACAAAAAATTAACAAACAGTACAATACGGCTATAAAAAACAAAAAAAGAGGCCTCAAAATATTAATCTTGAGGCCTCTTGGAATCGTATAATTAAATAAACTTCCTTAGTTCACGATTAACTTTTTTGTTTCAATTGAATTCCCATTTGCTAACCTCACAAAGTAAACGCCTTTCTCAAACTGCGAAAGATCTAATACTCTTGTTGAAATCCCATTTTTTATAGTTACTATTTCAGTCAACACTTTCTGACCTTTTAGATCAATAATTGTTAATTCCATATTGTCAGCTTCCTCATTTTTAAATGAAACGGTTACACTACTATTTGCAGGGTTTGGAAATAATTCAAAGCTTGCTATCTTTTTACTATGATTTTCAATACTAGTAAATAAAGGAGAATTAATTCTAAAATTATCAATTGCAAATCCATCATTTTGATTCGTTCCATTAGACTTAAATACAAACCTAAATTTTACTTGACTTATTCCTCCAATTCCAGTAATCGTGTTTAAGACAGGAATGTAATTACCTACACCACCACTTGAAAACCCATCCCAAGCATTACTGGATGTATTATTGTAAAAATTGACTGAAAAAGAAGATTTCAATACTTTTGTCCATGTCAATCCATTATTTACTGACAATTCCATCCATACTTGATCTGAATCAGATTGAGTTTTAAATAAAGTCTCAAAAGTCATATCAAAATTATCAGTTGCCTGGAAGATTGACAAATCAAAACAGGGCGTTTCAATGTAGGACAATTCATTGGCATTGTGATTTCCAGCTGCTGATGTTACATAAGCATTCATCCCTCCCGCTGGCTTGTTGATGAAAAACGTACTTGGTGTGCCTATTTCCCAAGAGTTGTTGGTTCCATAAGTAATCCAATTATTTGTGGCTCCTTCAAAATCATTATAATAAAATGTAGCAGACTGATTTAATGCTTGTGCAAATCCACTATTAATAATAGAACGAAGTGTATCATTCAACAAATTTCCATCTCCGGGAACAGCAAAATAGACTTCCAAATCATAGCTTCCAACTGTTTGCAGATTAACTGTTGAAGAAAAAGTATAATTCAAACTAGAACCAGGTAATATTGTAGATGTCACTGTTTCAGTAACAGCGGCTGCTCCATTAAGAATATATGAGATTGGGAAATTAGAAATTGGGGATAAACCAACATTTTTAATATTTACTGTAACATTAGAAGTTGTTGACAATCCACAGTCTGAAACAGGAGAAATAATAGAATCAAGTGCTAGATTTACACCAACTGTATCAAATAAATGCACTTCATCTATGGCCATGTCACTATAAAAGCTAGACCCAGCTTCCCCAATAAATCTTATAATAATCGATTTTCCAGAATATCCATTTAACAACAACATAGTGTCTTTAAAAGAATCAGCTTGTGCAGCTTGTTGAGCACCTATTAGGGTTGCAATTGTATCTAGCACATTATTAGTATCAATTGCAACATAAAGGTTTCCCATAGTAGAACCAAACATATGATACGAATATTCTAACACTAGAGTATTTCCAGTAGTGGGAATAAAAATAGGTGGTGAGGATAGCGTATTTTTCTGTCCTAATGATGAAGGGGAGGACGTTTCTAAATACATATAGTTACCACCTGCGGTTGTAGGCATTGTAGCATCGAAAAAAGGCCCTGTTAATGCAGAGTTTGAATTTGCACCAGTGGACACTTCACTTTCCCATCTAGGGTTTGTAGTACCTGTACTTGACCAACCATTGGTAAAAGATGTACCCAATTGACCAGCTGTAAATGTTTCAAAATCTTCATGAAAAGGCACACTATTAGAGGTTCCGAAACTAAATGGACCAACCCATGGAGAAGTATCATTTGAACCACAATTTGAGCGCACATAAACATCGTATCTGGTTCCTGAATTTAGAGTTGATAAGGTAAACATAGAATTCGTTGTAGAACCAACAATCCCTGTTGACTGCACATACCCAGTTACTCCATACTCATAATCAACATTTCCTGAACCACCGGCAACAGCTACATCTGCAGAACTTAAAGTAATGTTTGTAAAACTAACTGTAGTTGGCGGTGATGCCGTGGTAGGACTTGCAATTATGGTATCATTGGAATTTACTGTATCAGCTACATTGTTCGGAGCTGAGGTATATACTTTCAAATTCGTTGACCCTGAATTAAACATTGCAGTTCCAAGTAAAACTTGAACTTCATTATTTCCGATCCCGTTTAATGTATCCAACAATTGAGTATAAACCAATGGAGTTTGAAGAATTCCATTTACTTCCCAATTTACAGTTACAGAACTTAATTGAGATGTACCTCTATTTGCAATTGTTGCATAAACTGATTGCATACCCGCACAAAAAACAGATGGAGAATCTACAGACAATACTGCTGCATCAATTGGTGCACTTGGTATATAATACGCCTGAATCTCCCTAAATGCTGGATTAGCACCTGAGATACTACTCATTCTTAACTTAGTAGTTGAAACTGTTGGGAAATTTATTGAGTCCTTATTTGCAGCCGTACCCGTAAAAGGCATTATTAATACATATTGGGAGCCGTCCCAATATTCAACATTAAGTGAGGTAAACATCCTAGTTGCTTTGTGAAAGACCAAACTATTAATTGATACTGAACTCGTCCATGTGTATTCAATAGATCCATTAGAACTTACCCACCCCCAAGGAGTTTGACCAAAAACAGCAATTACCCCATCGTTATAATTAGCCGCACTATAATTCCCTGTACTTGATACGGCTCCACCACCTGAATGACTAGATGTAGCGGTTAAAGCATGATTTGTTTGTGAAAATCCTAAAAAAGGAAGAATGATTAGAAGAACAGCATAACTCACGGCTCTCCATTTAAAAGAAGTAGTTGTATTCATGTCTAAAAAGGTTTAAATTATTAAAATTAAGGAGAGAAGTAGGCAGCTTACACTGCTTTCTACACCGAAAAATTACTTAATTTATCTCAATAAACATATTTTGCAAAAAAAATACACTTACTTATAGCACCTTAAATAGAAAGAGTAAAATATTAATATTTCTCTATAGAATTAAAATCGAGACTAAACAATAAGGCATCCATTTCTTTCTCAAAAATATGCAAACCGGGAGGTGCATCAGCCCTATCTACTACAACTTTTCGATTGTCTTCGTATTGAAAAGCCAATATTGTAGAAGGAACATCGGTCATGTTCGCATCATATCGATCATTCAATTTGAAAAAATTAATTTCTTTGCATTTCTGGATGATCAATTCCTTTTGCTCCAATGAAACTCTAGCTGAATAAAATCCAATTTTTTCGACATTTCTTTTACCATGATACTCCA
Organism: Acidiluteibacter sp.; assembly: GCF_055129545.1. Classification (NCBI taxonomy): domain Bacteria; kingdom Pseudomonadati; phylum Bacteroidota; class Flavobacteriia; order Flavobacteriales; family Cryomorphaceae; genus Acidiluteibacter; species Acidiluteibacter sp. Next base: position 8,654 of record NZ_JBSRUB010000035.1, read on the forward strand.
CATAACCGCTTTCATATACGGTAATAGAATACGTAGGGCATCTACCAAAGCAAGAAGTTCGTTCAATTCTAAATAACAATGAATCAACTAGACCTTTTACAGTTCTATTTTGCTGTTCTAAACTTTCTTGAGGAAACTGAGTAGAATCATTCTTTGCAACATTTGCATCTTCCGCTACAACTTCTTCTTCGACAGTCGCTACTTTTTTATCTGTAGATTTCTTTGAATTTTTACAGGCAAATAATACGGTGCAAGTGAATAGAATAAATAACGTTTTGATCCATGTTTTTCCTTCCATAATAATCGCTATAAATTTTGTTCAATTTACAATATAAGTAACAAACGTTTAAATCAACTATAAAAAGATTGACTTATTTCTTCTTTGAATTTCCTTTTATTTGCTGTTGTTGTTTTGCCATGTCCTCTAACTTCTGCTGAAACTTAGATTTCTTATTCGCTTTTGGACGCTTTTTATTGGCCTCCAATTTAGCTCTTATGGCATCCTCATTTATAAATACTTTCTGGATGATAAGCGTTTGAAGTAATGAGATTACGTTGGCCAAGAAATAATAATAACTCAAACCTGCAGGATAACTGTTGAAGAAAAACAACATCATCACTGGCATTAAATACATCATTATTTTCATCTGAGCAGCCATAGGTCCATCTGATGCAGCTCCCATACCACCCATTTGACTATTAAACTTGGTATAGAATGCTAGCGAAATGGCCATTAAAATAGTAAATAAACTAACGTGATCCCCATAGAAAGGAATTTCAAAACCTAGGTTAAAAATAGAGTCATAAGTTGATAAATCTGTTGCCCATAAAAACCCTTCCTGTCTCAATTCAATAGAAGCTGGAAAAAACTTAAACATCGCAATCAGAATAGGCATCTGAATCAGCATTGGTATACAACCAGCTAATGGATTCACTCCAGTTTGACGGTAAAGTGCCATTGTAGCCTGCTGCTTTTTCATAGCATCATCACCATGTTTGGCATTAATTTCTGCAATTTCAGGCTTTAATACTCTCATCTTAGCCCCAGACATATATGTTTTATAGGTAATGGGGAATAATACCAACTTTAAAAGTATAGTAAGTATTAAAATAATTATCCCATAGCTTAAGGAGGTACTATCTAAAGCATTAAACACAGGTATTACTGCATATTCATTGATCCAACCTAAAATGCCCCAACCTAAATCTATAATTTGTTCGAGTTCGATTCCATAAGTTTCTAACAAATCATGCTTATTTGGCCCTAGGAATAAAGACATCCCAAAAGTCTCTATATCACTACCACCAAAAGGAACACTTAAGCTCGTAGACATAGTCTTGATATACTTTGAAGTATCTGGTCGAGTTTCAGTTTCTCCATATGCATTGTATTTTGAAAATGCGCTTTTGGCAATTAAAGTAGTGTTAAAGAACTGCTGTTTCAAAGAAACCCATTTAATGTCAGCTTCAAAATTCTCTTTTTCATCACTGCGCTCAGAAATATAATCGACATCTTGATCAGAGAATTTGTAGTATAAAGTAGATTTATTCACTTGGTCTACTCTACTTTTCTCTAGTATTGGGGTATTCACTTTCCAATCCAATAATAATTCCGAAGTACGAGGTGCCATTACATCATTCAGACCTACCATGTTTAAGTCCAAATCAATCATATAATCATCCCCCTTTAGAGTGTAGACATACTCTAAATACTTTCCTGAGCCAGCATTCAGTCTAAAAGAAATCGACTTTTCTTGATCACCAGAAAGTGTAAATCCATCGCTATTAGCCTCAAAGTTCAATTCTTCTGTAACAATATTCTTATTGTTTCTAGTAAAGAAGTTCAACCCAAAACGAGAAGATCCATCCATTAAAATCAATGGCAAGGAGTCATACGTTTGGTAGCCTTTTAATTCAGCTGTTTTTATTCGACCACCTTTTGAGGAAAAAACCAACCTAAGCAAATCGGTTTCGACGGTAATATCTTTACCCTCTGAAATCGCAGCATCAGTAAAAACGCCATACGTTTGAGACATTTCAACTTGCTTCATTGAATCAGCAGTTAAAATAGCCATTGGGTCTATTATTTCTGTGGCTTCTTCTTTAATTTCAGTGGCCACATTTTTCTCATTACTCAATTCAGCCGCTGCATTTTCTTTTTGCACTAAAGCAATTGAATCATTGTAGCTTCTTGCCGCGTCTATCTGTTCTTGAGATGGTTGATTATAAACACCAAAGCCAATAATAATGGCTCCGATTATAAACAATCCAATTATTGAATTCTTATCCATTCTATTCTTATTTCTTATTTTTCAATGTAGCTTCAACAAAATCCACGAAGAGAGGATGAGGGTTTACTACTGTACTTTTATATTCAGGGTGAAATTGAACTCCTACAAACCAAGGATGATCAGCTACTTCTACAATTTCTACTAAACCTCCATTGGGATTAATTCCACTAGCTATCATTCCACTCTTCTCATAATCTGCCATATACTTGTTGTTAAACTCGTATCTATGGCGATGACGCTCAGAAATTAATTCAGAGTTGTATGCCTTGTATGCATGTGAACCTTTGGTTACAGCACAAGGATAAGCGCCTAAACGCATCGTGCCTCCTTTATTTGAGACGTGCTCTTGATCTTTCATTAAGTAAATGACAGGATCTTTCGTTTGTGGAGCCATTTCAGTGGAATGAGCATCCTTCAGACCAACTACATTTCGTCCAAATTCAATTACAGCACATTGCATTCCTAGGCAAATTCCTAAAAACGGGATCTTATTTTCTCTAGCGTATTTTACGGCAGTTATTTTTCCTTCAATTCCTCTTTCTCCAAACCCGGGAGCTACTATTACTCCGTCTAATTTACTTAAAATCGACTCGCAATTTTCTTCCGTAATCGACTCTGAATGAATCCACTTCACTTCGACTTTCGTCTTATTACTAACACCTGAGTGAATCAAAGACTCATTAATCGAAATGTATGAATCTTTCAATTCGATGTATTTTCCAATTAATCCAACGGTTACAGTTTGTTCAGGGTTTTTTAGGTCAGTTAGAAATGCCCTCCATTTTTCAAGTTTTGGAGTATTTCCATGTGGCATCTTTAATTTATCAAGTACCACTATGTCCAGTTCTTCAGCTTGCATTCTTAATGGAACCTCGTAAATAGTATCTACGTTTATAGATTCAATTACTGCCTCTTTTGAGATGTTGCAAAATAAAGCCACTTTGTGTTTGATGTCAGCAGTTAAATGATGTTCTGTTCTCAAAACCAACACATCTGCTTGCACTCCACTCTCCAATAGTTGTTTCACTGAATGCTGAGTAGGCTTTGTTTTTAATTCACCTGAAGATGCCAAATATGGCACCAAAGTTAAATGTATAACGATACAATCTACTTCCGGGTCCCATTTCAATTGTCTAACAGCCTCTATGTATGGCAAGGATTCAATATCACCTACGGTACCACCAATTTCTGTGATTACAATATCGTGCTTATTGTCTTGTCCTAAAATTTGAATTCTACGTTTGATTTCATCCGTAATGTGCGGAATTACCTGAACTGTTTTTCCTAAGAATTCACCTGCTCGTTCCTTATTGATAACGGATTGGTAAATACGACCAGTAGTCACATTATTCCCTTGAGAAGTAGGTACATTCAAATATCTTTCATAGTGTCCTAAATCCAGATCCGTTTCGGCACCATCCTCAGTGACAAAGCATTCACCATGCTCGTATGGATTTAGCGTACCTGGATCTACATTAATATATGGATCTAATTTTTGGATGGTAACAGAATAACCTCTCGCTTGAAGCAACTTTGCCAATGAGGCAGAAATAATACCTTTTCCTAAGGAAGATGTAACGCCTCCGGTAACGAAGACATACTTAGTGGACGATGCCATAGAGCAAATGATTTACAGTTTAAATATGAAAAAACTGTGGGCAAAATTACGATAATTAAAGCGCCTTTGAAACTAAAAAGAACGAAAATCTATCCTTTTTATTAGAAGGTCAAACTAACACCGACACTAGGTAAAATTGGCAATTGATCCTTTCTCGCTGAAGTCACTCGATTGACATAAAAAATATTCTTTCTGTCGTATACGTTGGTCACACTTGCAGTAGCTTCAAGAATAGAATTTTTAGAGATGACGAACTTTTTCTTCAAACTAATATCCAATCTATGGTAATATGGCAATCGGCCACCACTTAATTGACCGTACTGAATACCCAGCTCACCATTTTGATTGACATAATCTGTACTAATCCCATTTGCGAAGGTATTTTGCTCATAAAATGCTGAAGTTTGGGTAAATGGAAATCCAGAACCTAAATTCCATCTTGCATCAAACGACCAATCTCTATCCTCTCCAAAAGCATAACTACCCACTAAATTCACATTATGTCTTCTATCAAATACAGGAGCGTACTCCTGAATCCCATCCCACCTGGTTACTTTTCCTAATGAATAGACAGCCCATAAACTTATCTGTTTCTTTTCATACTTAAAAACAATATCCACTCCATATGCATCTCCAGTTTCCACTATATATTTCGATCGAAAAACTTCATCTACATATTTTTCATCACCTATTTGGTTATAAGGAGCTATATCTTCTCTCACTTGATTTCTATTCAGATTAGTCAATTGGGTGAATCGCTTTAAATACCCTTCTACATTTACATTCAAATTACGCGTAATATCATACTCAAATCCAAGTATGAAATGTTGGGCTTTCTGAAGACTGCTATTGATCTTTTTTATGTCGCCATCTTGAGTCACTAAATTGTCTTGCAAATCCTGAGGACCTGAAAGGAATCCGTAAAATAAATTTACAATATCTCGATCTGAACTAGCGGACATTAAATTCTGTGCATACAATCCACTTGCAAACTTAAATCTCAATTTATCTGTTGCATTATACTTAAGCCCCAATCGTGGTTCAGGAGACAATTCGCTTAACGAAGCAAAGTAATGCAACCTCAAACCTGGCTCTATTACAAATCGACCCTTATTAATCGTATAGGTAAAGTAACCTGCTATCTCAGTTGTATTCTCTGCTTGACTAACTTTAATATTACTTTGGTTGACAAAAGAAAAATCAGTGTTAAATCCATTGATTTCAAAACCATACTTAGATTCATTCGACCCACTAAAGGAGGTAAAATTCATACCCATATTAAATCCTTTAATTAAACTACTTCGGTCAGTCAAACCACCTTCAAAATTATTTTCATCAATACCTGTTTCATATTTGGAGTATGCGAAAACCCCTTCCATTAACACTTGTGAACGAGCAGGAATTAATACAAAGTTAGCTCCCAGTCCAACTGAATTCCAATCAATTTTTGCTAAACTTGGATAATCTACTTGATCTTTAAAGTTAAACCCAAATAAGTTAATCTTAGAACCATTATCTGCATTCAATGAAACCTTTCCATATAAATCGGTAAATGTATATGGTAATCCATCAGAATCTAAGTTATTGTATAGCAATTCTGAAGATTTATCGATGTATGAACTTTTCGCAGAAATAAGAAAAGAACTACTTCCTCCTCCGGTTTCCGATTGCTTTTTTAACGGTCCTTCGATCAAAGCCTTTGCTCCAAAAGTAGTAGCCGATACTTTTCCCGCCAATCGTTTTTTATTTCCATCTCGTGTAGTAATGTCCATAATTGAAGAAATACGACCACCGTATTCAGCACCATAGCCTCCGGTATAAACATCAGCATTTCGCATAATATCTGTGTCAAAAACAGAGAATAACCCAATGGAATGAAAAGGGTTGTATATAATCATTCCATCCAACAACACCTTATTCTGAACAGGCGAACCTCCTCGTATATACAATTGTCCTCCTTGATCTCCAGTAAAAACTACTCCAGGCAACACTTGTAAGTATTGCGCTAAATCAGGCTCTCCACCAATGGAAGGCATTTTCTTTATTTCTTTAGGGGTCAATTTAGTGACAGACATTTTTACTGTATTCTGCGACTCAATTTTATCAGCAGAAATAATAACGTCATCTAAGTTTACACTTGATTCAGCAATATAGAATTTCCTATTTTCAATGCCATTCTCCTTCAACTCTACCACCGCAGTAGAAGTTTCATAACCTAAAGATGTTGCTATAACTGTATAGGTTCCTGCAGGAAGATTTGTAATACTGAAGTATCCATTCTGATCAGTTGGCGCTCCGTATGTGGTACCTTTTAAAACTACATTGGTAAAAATGATAGGCTCACCAGTTGCTTTATCATATACAAATCCGCGAATGTTACCATCTTGGGCAAACAGAGAAGAACTAAAAAATAAAAAGCTGATGACAAAAAATGAAAATATATTTCGCATTGAAATGGTGGTATTTTTTTTAAGAAGTCAAATATAAGAGAATTGAAAGGTAATTTCGTGCACTAGACACAAGTTGTAAAAAAATGTTGCCTAATGCAGTATTTTAAATAGCATTTCTTTCAGTACTTCTCCATTTCTCATATTAGAAGCTCCGATTCCTTTTGAACGCAAATCGGCTTCATATATATGATTCACAGCCGCTACAGCTCGTCTGATATCATAATTTTTTGAGGCCAACACGTAATCTTTCACGAAAAATGGATTTATTTTCAATTCAGCAGCTGCATTTCTAGAAGATTTATCTGTCAAGTATAAATATTTGATAAGCTGTGAGAAGTACTTGTAAATAGACGGAATAATCATGGGGAGTGGAAATGCCTTTTCATTTGCAGCAAAATGACTTATAATTAAATTACAACGTGCAATATCCCTATTCCCAATGGCATTGTTTAATTCAAATACATTAAAATCCTTACTTATCCCAATGCATTTCTCTACACTATCTTCATTTATTGTTGCTCCTTTTTGTTCAGAAATGATCAATTTATCCAGTTCATTTTCCAACCTTGACAAATTGGTTCCAATGGATTCTGCGACTAAAAATTTGGCCTTTTCAGTGATAAAATAGCCCTTCGATTTTAAATAGTCTTGAATCCATTGTCCAACTTGATTGTCATAAATGGGCTTGGATTCAAAAGTGACCCCTATTTTTGCAGCGGCCTTAAAGACCTTTTTTCTACTGTCAAACTTTTTGTGTTTTACGCACAAAACCAAAATAGTAGACTCCAATGGCTGAGCAAGGTATTCTTCCAAAAAATCAAATGCCTTAATATTTTGAGCTTCTTTCACGATCACTACATTGTGATTGGCCATCATAGGGTATCGCCTGGATTCGGCAACAATTGTAGCATCATCTGTTTCCAATCCATACAAAACGGTTTGATTAAACTCCTTCTCATTTTCATCTAAAACACTCGATTCAAGCAAATCAGAAATTAAATCAATGTAATATTCTTCTTCTCCATGTAAAAAGTAAATGGGGTAATATACTTTTCGTTTAATATCTGCAATAATTTGAGTGAATGTCATAGAAGAATCTGTTTACTTTTGCTGATAGAATGATGAAAAAATTAAATCTTCCGGATTATAATTTTCGACTAAAAACCGAAGACAAAAAAACTAAAATTTTCGATAGCATTCGAAGAAAATACCTTGTATTAACACCTGAAGAATGGGTCAGACAAAACCTCATTCAATACCTCATTCACGAAAAGAATTATCCAGCTGGTTTAATTGGTGTAGAAAAGAGTTTAACTCAAAATGGATTAAAAAGAAGGTCTGATATTATCTTGTACGACCGGAATCAACGTGCTTTATTACTCGTAGAATGTAAGGCGCCAGAAGTGTCTATTTCTCAGGCTACCTTTGATCAAATTAGCAGATATAACATCCACTACAAAGTTCCTTATTTATTAGTGAGCAATGGATTGCAACACTATGTTTGTCAGATTAATTTTGAAACGCAAGCATATAGTTTCTTGGAAGAAGTTCCAGATTACATACAACTCTTACAAATTGATTAACTTTACGTTTATTCAATTTCTATGAAATTATACCTTACTATTCTATTCATTTTTGTTGCCTCGATGAGTTCATTTGCTCAAAATGAAAAGACATTGATCAATATTCAATTGGATGAATACTTAAAAACGGTATCAAAGAACTCAACGGTTCACTTATTATTAAAGGCAAAGAATACTGAGATAGAAGATCAAATCCATGAACTTGATGGGAAAATTAAAGTAAAATCCGGTTTAAATTATTCCATTAGTATTTCGGCTGAACATGTGCGGCAATTGGCTCTTTCAAAATCTCTTTTACAAATCGACTTTTCATTAGCACAAGCACATTTGATGAATGACACTATGTTGATCAACAATAATGTGGTTAAAATACATCAATCTTTTCCACCCCTGAAGCAAAAATTTGATGGTGAGGGAACCATTATAGGAATTATCGACAGCGGAATCGACTTTAATCATCCAGATTTTAAAGACAGTCTAGGAAACACAAGAGTGTTGGCAATCTGGGATCAGAATTTAACTACAAACGCGAATACACCATCGAGATATGGCTACGGTCAAGCTTTTGACAGCGCAGCTATTAATTCCAACAACTGTCCACACGATGACCCTTCTAACCAATTTGGACATGGAAGTATGGTATCAGGAGCTGCGGCATCGAATGGATTAGCGACAGGTAACTTTAAGGGTGTGGCCCCAAATGCAAATATCGTAGTAGTAGCGAGTAATTTTGGTTCCTCCAACTTTTTAGCTTCCATAGCTGATGCAACGGACTTTATTTACAGAATAGCTGATAGCCTGGGAAAACCTTGTGTGATTAATGCGAGCCTTGGAACTTATGTTGGGTCGCACGATGGTAAGGATGTTGCTGCCCAAATCATAGATGGATTAATTAAAGCAAAAAGAGGACGTGCTTTTGTAGCCGCCAATGGAAATGCTGGTGACCAAAATTTTCATTTGGGATATCAAGTGAATGCTGACACCAACTTTACTTGGTTTAAACCTGTTAGCAATGTTTTTAATCCATACTTACATTTCAGATTATATGCAGATTCAGCTGATTTTGTAAATGTAAATTACAGCATTGGAGCAGATAAAATGGTTCCAAATCCAACATTTAGGGGTCGCATCCCTTTTCGAAGTATCCAAGGAAACTTGAACACTTATTTGTATGACACTATTTTCAGTCCTTCGAATAATGCTGTGATTACTGAAATTAGAACCTATGCCGAGAAGGTAGATGGCGTATACATGTTGGAGGTTTTTATGAATCGACCGGACTCATTGACTTACAATTACCGATTTGAAGCTACAGGTTCTGGAAAGTTTGATTGTTGGTCATCCAATAGCTTGATGCCCTCTTCAGATATGGTTTACTCCAACCTACCAACCATAGTACAGTTTCCTGCAATTGCAAATTATAAACGACCTGACACTTTGCAGACAATGGTGAGCAGCTTCACGTGCTTGCCAAGTGTAATCAGTGTAGGAAATTATCAAAATAGAAAGAAATACAGAGCAGTTAATAATGTCATCCAAACAATGCCTGGAACACCAGGTCGCATTTCTACAAAATCTAGTTTGGGTCCAAATCGTTTGGGAGTAACTAAACCTGACATTTCCGCTTCTGGCGATTATATGTTGTCTGCGGGCAGAATAGCAACTATGCAAGCTTCTATTAGCGCTGACCCTACAAAAATATCAGCGGATTCCATGCACATGAGAAACGGAGGAACTTCTATGGCAAGCCCCGTAGTGGCAGGAATCGTAGCTTTATACCTGCAAAAATGCCCCAATGCCTCATACGCAGAGATCAATCAAGCCATTCTCAATCAGGCCAAAAGTGATGCATTTACAGGTGTGGTTCCAAACTATAAATATGGTTTTGGAAAAGTAGACGGATATAATGTGCTTATTAATTCCATTCAAAAACCACAAATTTCGCCCATTACTTTACAAAATTTATGCATGGGTGATACTGCTATATTATTTTTGAACTCAACAAATTATTCAAAATACCTTTGGAGTAATTCCGACACCACAAGCTACTCTAATGCTTTCAATTCAGGCAAATATTATGTTGATGTTGAAAATATTCAAGGCTGTAAATCAACTTCTGATAGCATTTTATTGGCTTTCAAACCCTCTCCTCAAAAACCAAAATTAATTCAACACAATGACACCCTGCTATCAATCACATCTGGCCACTACAATTGGTATAAAGATGGTTTTAAAATAAATGGTGCCATCGACTCCTTTTTAGTAGTGAATCAGAATGGAAACTATTGGAATAGATTGATAAACCTTCAAACATCTTGCGGAAAAAATTCTGATTCAATCTATTATTCCATCACTGACTTAAAAGCATTGGAGGAAAATATTTCTCGGATTAAAATCTATCCAAATCCTGCAAAAGAATTTCTAATCATAGAAAACATACCTCAAAATACAACTGCCATTAATTTGTACAACCCAACGGGACAACACTTTCTATTAAATATAAATTCATCGAACAACAAAACCACTTTAAATACGTCTTCTATTAAAAATGGAGTGTACATCCTCAGTATCGAAACAACCGATGGAGTTTTCAACACTAAAATTATTATTCAATAGATGCGATTTTTATTAGTCATTTTCTTAGGATTTATTCTGCAATTTGAGGTCTCAGGGCAAAAATTCCAATCTGTATTTTATCCAGACGAGATTTCTACTACTTCTATAATTATCAAAGGAAACTTTGGTATCGATAAAAATGGAGCTATTGCAAATCCAGAATTAAATGATTTTTTGAGTCAGACAAGTGGAACATTGAATCAATTATTCCCCAATCAGAATTCGAATAAAACAGAAGGAAATTCGATTAATTTATCTAATATTTACCGCATAGATTACCCTTATAAAATTGACCCACTTACGTTAAGTAAACAAATAAGTAACTTTTCTCAAGTAGAATACGCTGAGCCAATGATCATTCCTAAATTGTGTTTTATGCCTTCGGATACTCGGCTGAGCGAACAATATCAGTTAGAAATCATAAAAGCATTTCAAGCTTGGGACATCGAAAAAGGCGATAGTAATGTTGTCATCGGAATTACGGATACTGGAGCTGATCTATATCACCCGGACCTCACCAACAAAATAGCTTACAATTACGATGACCCAATTAATGGAATTGATGATGATGGAGATGGATACATCGATAATTATTTTGGTTGGGATACCGGTGATAATGACAACAACCCATCGTCAGCGCTTACTTCAAGCCATGGCGATAATGTAGCAGGATTGGCTGCAGCTGAAACAAACAATGGTATTGGAGTAGCGGGTACTGGGTTTCTTTGTCGGTTTTTACCAATAAAAATTGAAGACACTACAGGACAGTTATCGGGTGCCTACCAAGGGATAGTTTATGCCGCAGATCAAGGTGTGGATATAATTAATTGCTCATGGGGTAGTTATTCTGCAAGTAACTTTGGAAATGACATTATCAATTATGCTACAAATAAAGGCAGCTTGGTTATTTGTGGTGCAGGAAATGATGGAAGAGATGCTAAATTTTACCCTTCTGCATACGAAAATGCAATGGCTATTGGGATGACTGATAGTTTTGATATAATCCGAAACAATTCCAACTACGGTAACCACATCGATATCCTGGCAGTTGGACAAGGAATGATAACTACAGCTCGAAATGGGCAATACAGTTATAACGGTGGCACAAGCATGGCAAGCCCTTTGGTTTCTGGAGCGGCAGCATTGGTAAAATCTCGTTACCCTAATTTTAAACCAATTCAAATTTCCGAGCACCTAAGAAATACAGCTGAAGACATATCAGTAAAACAACCCAATCAATATACAGGTAAAATAGGCGGCGGACGACTGAATATGTTTGCAGCAGTCAACAATCCCCTTAAACCCGGAGTGCGGGCAACGTTACTTTCAATCGTCGATGGAAACGACAGCGCATTTGTGACGGGAGACACACTGAGACTTTCACTAAATTTCATCAATTACTTGGCACCAGGCACTAACTTCACTGCTCAACTCTCCACTACAAGCCAATCCGTTCGGATACTCAAGGGGGCTCATACTATTGGCTCACTAAGTACTTTGGAAGAAAAAAACAATCAAAGTACACCCTTTTTAATCATCATAAATAATCGAGGTGTGAGTAAGGAACGAATCGACCTAAAAGTGACCATTCGTGAAAATAACTATACTAGAGACAATTGGTTTGAAACTACCATTAACGTTGATTTCATCAACTTTAAGAACAATGACATTTCGACTACTTTAACAAGTAATGGCAGGATTGGATTTAGTAATTTAAATGCCGGTGAGGGTCGAGGATTTATTTACAAAGATAATTTTGCTGCATTATATGAAGGCAGCTTCCTGATTGGGAATTCCAACACTGTTTCTGATGGATTTCGTGGTGAAAACCAACAAACTTCCGCTGATTTTAAAGTGGAAGAAACGGTTAAACAAGTCATACCTCAGAAAGCGAATCATGAGTTTCAAGGTATTTTTAGTGCATCAAATAATGCTGACTTTGAGGTGCAGCATAAAAGCTATTTCTACTCTCAAAATGCGGATCAAAACTTTGTAATACACGCTTATAAAATAATTGCAAAAGCTGATTTAAATGATTTTTATGCTAGTGCATTAGTTGACTGGGATATTATGGATTACAGTAAAAATAAATGCGAATATGATGCATCCAATAATCTAGCTTACAGCTATTCTACAGAAACTAATTCTCCTTATTTTGGCATTCAGTTGCTCTCACATAACACAGCAATCCCATTTGCAATAGACAACGTTAGTGGCGGCGGATCAGGTGCAATCGATGTAAGCAACGGTTTCAGCAAAACAGAAAAATTCAATGTCATTTCTACCTACAATCCGACTGCCGGAAATATTGGTGCGAATGGAAATGATATCTTATCTGTATTAAGTTATGGTCCCTTTTCCATTTCAAAAGATAGCAGTATAGTTGTGGCCTTTTCCCTTTCGGCCGCTGATAGCTTATCTGAATTGCAAAGTTTAGGAAGCGTTGCTAAAAATTTATACATCACTGATCAACTGGACAAATTTACAGTGAAACGTACACCACCAAAAACATATACTTTCAATTCTAACGTTTATCCAAATCCAGGAAATGGAATCATTACAATTGATTTCACACTTGAAAAAGACGGGATAGTTGAAATCAAATTACACAATGCACTAGGACAAGAAGTTTTTAGCCAGACTCAATATGGTTTTTATGATTACAATGCCGTTACTTTTAATGCCATTGAATTTGGACATGGTGTATATTTTTTAACCATAAAAGCTGATGGTAAGCAGAAACTTCATAAAATTGTGCTCAATTAATAAAAAATTCAATGCCCAAACATCTCTTTGTTCCAGTTCAGGCAGATAGCAGACGATTTGCGATTAGTGATATTCACGGTTGTAATGCTACTTTCAATGCGCTACTTTCTAAAATTGAACTAAAGCCCACCGACCAATTGTTTCTGTTGGGCGACTTTGTAAATAGAGGCAATGAAAGCTTAAAAGTGATTAAAACCATTCTGACTCTTCAGGATGAAGGTTATCAGATCTACTGTTTGCGTGGAAATCACGAACAAATGATATTGGATGTATTGAGACGATGGCCGCTTCAATTAAAAGCGTTTTTAAAAAAATATGGCTCGGCTGATTTATTGAATAAGGAAGGCAGATTGCGATCTAAAGTATTTGATTTCTTGCAAGAATGCTTGTATTATATTGAATTAGACGATTACTATTTGGTTCATGCTGGATTTGATTTCAAATCTGAAAAACCATTAAAATCATTTTCAAAAATGCTTTCAATCAGAAAATATACCCCTGATTACGAAAAGATAAAGCATAAAAAAATAGTACACGGACATTTCAGGCATTCACTAGATTATATAGAAAATCAAGCATCTGAGAATAAAATGCTGTTGCCCATCGATAATGGATGTAGTGCAAAAAAGATCAGGGGACAGGGAAATTTGGTGTGCCTAAATTTAGACACATTAGAAATTCTCAGTCAAAGAAACATAGAGCCTATAAAAGAACCGAAAGAGTAACGCAACTTTTTAAAATCCATTAAAAATTGAATTGACCCACAAGTTAATTCTTTAAACCAAACTGCTTCTCCGCCATTTCAGTAATGTCCTCTCCGATAGCTAAACATGCGGTGGCTGCGGGTGATGGCGCATTCAAAACATGAATACAATTATCCTTGAATTCAATTTTGAAATCCTCAATCATTTCTCCATCTTCTCCTAAAGCCATTGCTCGCACGCCCGCTCTGCCTGGCTGTAAATCTTCCATTTTTAAGCTAGGAATCAGTTTTTGAAGTGTCTTTAAAAATAGAGGTTTCGAAAATGCTCTGCGGTATTCATCTAACCCAAACTTCCAATGCTTGGCGAATAATTTCCAAGTACCACCGTAGCTCAATGCATCGGCAGTATCTGCTAAACTAAAATCTGTCTTTTTGTAACCTTCGCGTTTGAAAGTGAATACAGCATTGGGTCCACACTCTACTCCACCTTCTACCATTCTAGTAAAATGAACGCCTAAAAATGGAAAGGCTGGATTTGGAACTGGATAAATTAAGTTCTTCACTTTGTGCATTCCTTGCTCCGACAAGTCGTAATAATCGCCTCTAAATCCAACGATTTTTAAATCAATGTCTACATTATCCTTCTTCGCTAAACGATCAGACTGCAATCCACCACAGAAAATAACGTGCTTGGTTTCGTATTCTCCTTTATTGGTCTTTATAGTGGCTTGCCCATCGTGATGAATAATCGACTTAAATTCTTCGCCTAAACTCACTTTTGACAATGGCTGCTTTCCTATTGCTACCTCAGCAAAGCGATTGGTTGCTCCTACAAAATCAATAATTCCTGTACATGGCACCCAGATTCCTGCTATGCCTTCACAAAATGGTTCAATATCTTTCACTTGTTTGCCATCAATTTTCTCTATTCCTTCTGTATTATTAGCAATACCATTATTGAAAATTTTGTCCAAAAATGGCAACTCAGATTTATCTGTGGCGACTACCACTTTCCCACATACATCATGATTGACTTTGTAATCCTTTGAAAACTGAACCAATTCATGACGCCCCTTTACACAGTTAATTGCTTTTTTAGAACCAGGCTTATAGTATAGTCCTGAATGAATTACTCCAGAATTATGCCCAGTTTGATGACCCGCCAACACTTCCTCTTTTTCTAGTAGTAATATTTTAAGGTTAGGAAATTTATTTTGCAGTTTATATAAAGTCGCTGCTCCTACTATTCCTCCACCAACTATGGTGATATCGTAAATCTGATTTGTATCCAATGTGATCTGTTTTGAAGCCCAAAATTAGGACTACGATTTTTAATACTAAACTCCTTCGATTACTTTTTGTTTTGGGACTCTCCACAACAATAACAATCCAACGATAAAAAAGATGCCTAAAGCAAAAATAGAATTTCGCATTCCTCCTGTCACTCCTTCAATAAAACCAAACGAGAATGTCCCGATTACGATTCCTAATTTCTCCAACACATCATAAAAACTAAAGTAAGAAGCATGATCTTTCGTTTCGGGCAATAATTTAGAATAAGTGGAACGAGAAAGCGACTGAACCCCACCCATTACAAAACCAACTATTGCTGCAATAATATAAAATTCAACAGGTTCATGAATAAAATAAGCTCCAATACACACGCCTACCCAGATTACTAAAGAAACGGATAATGAGGTGACATTTCCGGTTCGTTTAGACAACCAAGAGAAAAAGTAAGATCCGGCTATCGCTATAAATTGAATGATTAATACGGAAACAATCAACCCAGTTTTGGCAGCTCCATCAGCTCCCCAATTAATTTCTTTTGCAGCAAACAAAGTGGCCATCAGCATCACGGTTTGAACCCCCATACTATAAACAAAGAAAGCCGTCAAATAGGTTTTAATTCGTTTTAACCCTCTTATTTCGGCACCTACTTTTTTCAACTCTCTCCAACCTCGCCAAAGAATGTGATCATCCTTCTCTGGTGGGTTTCCGATCCTTTTCGGCAATCGAGCATATGTAATTTGGCTAAAACCAACCCACCAAAGCGCGACAGATAAGAAAGCGAACTTTGCAGGCATTCCAAAAGCCATGATTCCAACCAAATTCCCAATTAATAAAATAGAACTTCCTAAATATCCCAATGAATACCCTTTAGCTGAAATTCGGTCGTGGTCTTTTGGTTCAGCAATGATGGGCAAATATGAATTGTAGAATACTATACTTCCCCAAAAGCCAACGCTTGCTGTCATTACAGGAATCATACTCCACTCGAGAGCGATTACATCAAAATAAAACAAGGATGCACATGAGATGGCACCCAAGTAGCAGAAAAATTTTAAGAAAAATAATTTGTTATCAATGTAGTCAGCTATCCCTGATAAAATAGGAGAAATAAATGCAACAATTAAAAATGACAGCGATATAACGTATGAGTATAACTCCGTATTTTTAAATTGATGACCAAAAAAGGTTACTAAATCGCTTGTTTCTCCTGTTGTAGAAGTCGTGGTGGTAACAGCCTCATAAAACATGGGGAAAATGGCCGTGGTAATCACCAATGGATATGCAGAGTTTGCCCAATCATAAAACGTCCAGGCATTAATGGTTTTCTTATTCCCTTTTTCCATTGAGTTGAATTAATTTCAGGCAGCAAATTAGCAATTCTGTCTGAAAATAGAATGACAATTTATATAAAATCTAAATCTAACTTTTGCTTCAAGGTCAATAAGCTAGGATTTCGTTCAATCATTTTTTGAAATTTCTCTGCATCTGTATAAGCTTTTCGTTCCGTCATGTCCCGATTGATGGTTACTTCAATTGTTATGGCTGAGTTTTTCAATTTTGATCTCAAAATATCGTGCATATCCGGTCGAAAAACGAGCACCTCCTGTTCTTGACTTTTATTTTCCACCAACATATTCACTTGGTTCCCTTCTCGAACAGGAGCCCGCTCTCGCATAGCAGAAGTTACTAGAGAACTTCCTTCTTTTCCTTCCTTTTCGAATTGATCCATCAATTCTTTCCAAGCCTTCATGAGGTCTTCATTGGAATATACCTCCGACATCAAAGGAATAGCATTAGCGGAATCCTCTGATTCGTTATTTACCTCAGCTATTGGTTTTTCATTGAGCATATCGCCCAAAGAAGCAGAGACACTTGGTATTCTTCTCTTTCCAGAGGCTGTGGTTCGTGGTTGAGATGTTACCTGTGGTGGTGGAGCTTGAGGAGCCTGTTTTTCTTGTGGAGGAGTTGATGCTGTAGTTGGGTTTGCACTTTCAGCAGCTTTTGGCTCTTCAACGACTTTTTTTGACTTTTCTATTTGACCTTCAATAACTTCAACCTTCTTGCTACCAGGCTTTATATTGGCTTCTACCTTAAATCCGTCATTTTTTTTTTCAACCGTAGTACCTAAACCACCGTTTGTAATCGAACACAATTGCATGAGACAGAGCTCAATGAGTAGCCGTTGATTCTTGGCCCCCTTAAACTGCAAATCGGCTTGGTTGCACAAGCTTAATGCTTTTAATAAAAATTGACCATCAGCAGCCTTCGATTGTGTCAGGTACTTTTCTTTAATATTCGCTCCTACTTCTAACAATTTGATGGTGATTTCATCTTTACTCACCAATAGGTTTCTCAAGTGTTCTCCCAATCCTACAATAAAATTATGTCCATCGAATCCTTTGTTTAGGATTTCATTATAGACCATTAATGTCTCGGGAATTTTATTGGTAATCAACAAGTCAGTTACCTTGAAATAGTAATCGTAATCTAATATGTTGAGGTTTTCAATAACATGCTCATAAGTCATATTATTTCCTGAAAAAGAAACAATCTGATCAAACATAGAAAGCGCATCACGCAAGGCTCCATCTGCCTTTTGAGCGATAATGTGCAATGCATCTTCCTCTGCCTTAATTTTTTCTTTCTCTGCAATTCCACCTAGGTGGTGTGCTATGTCTTCAATTTGAATCCGATTGAAATCAAAAATCTGACAACGAGAAAGTATGGTTGGTATAATCTTGTGCTTTTCTGTAGTTGCCAAGATAAATATAGCGTGTTTGGGTGGCTCCTCTAGTGTTTTCAGAAAAGCATTAAAAGCTGCATTAGACAGCATGTGAACCTCATCAATGATGTAAACCTTGTGAGATCCTAACTGAGGAGCAAATCGAACTTGATCTACTAAGTTTCGAATATCATCAACGGAGTTGTTGGAGGCTGCATCAAGCTCATGCACATTTAGCGATTGTCCTTCGTTAAACGAATTACAAGATTCGCATTTGTCGCAGGCCTCTATGGTCTCTGTTCGATTAAAACAGTTGATGGTTTTGGCTAAAATTCGAGCACAAGTCGTTTTTCCAACTCCTCTCGGACCGCAAAACAAAAAGGCTTGCGCCAAATGACCAGTCTTTATGGCATTCTTTAAAGTACTCGTAATGGACTGTTGTCCAACTACAGTATCAAAAGTAGCTGGTCTATATTTACGTGCTGAAACAACAAAATTCTCCATTCAATCCTTCTCCTTTATTTGCGAAAACAAATATATCATTTATCTTTTTCGGTAAATGGGTTGTTGAAAAGTTATATGGGTTTTAATAAGAATAAGTCTACACTGAAAAAGGAAGTTTTCGATTCAATCTTCACAAAAAGAATTTCTTAACCAACGACTATGTATTTAACAGAAGTTTTATTCCCTCCACTAATCAATGTGATGAAATAAACACCCGGCTGAAGACTTTCTATCTTTTCCAACTTCATTTCCATTGCTTCATTCCCGTTTAGCATTTCTTCATGGAGCAAAGTTCCATTTAAACTATGAATCATTAAAGTCGCTTTCCCTTCAACTAATCCATCAACCGCAAGCGTCAGGTCTGATCCATTTCCGGGATTCGGATAAATATTCGCTTTTAATAATTGATTACACTTCAAATCATTATCAGAATTGAGCGCTACTATATCAAATACTTCTTTCGATCCATTATAATCCGTTTGGGTAAGTCTGAAATACATGGTTCTATTTACCTCTTCTAAAGAATAGGAGTAATTGTAATGCTTAATATTTGATGAATTGCCTGCACCTTTCACTTTAGTTATCTCTGAGAAGACTCGACCGTCTAATGAATACTCTAATGTGAAGTAATCATTATTGATTTCACTTCCAGTTGCCCATTTCAACTCAATGTTCTTACATGCAATACGACTTACTGAAAAATCCAACAATTTTATCGGCAACCCACTTCCAGTCCCATATTCACAAGGCCCAGGAGAACAAGGAGATGTCGACCCAAAGATTGAGGATGAATTTCGAATATCTACCTCTCCATTGGTTTGTAGATTTCCTGTCCCAGTAATAACAGCTGAATTTCTTGAAGTTAAATCGCCTGCTACAACGACATTTCCGTCCAGTTGAGTGGTGTTATCATTTCTAATTTCTAAATCCCCGTTAATGAACAAAACGGCACAACTCTCAATGGTTACTTCTGCAAAATTAGAAAAGCGGACGTCTCCATTCACAATCATTGTATCACATCCTTTTAATGTAAAAACTCCAAAATTTCTAATTTCTAAATCTCCACCAATCACTACATTTCCTGAAACGGTAAATATTCCAGTCCCTCGAACATCAATATTGTAATCGGTTCCTCCGGCAGGATCGGTAATCTTTCCCGCATCGGTTACGGAATAATTCCCATTATTGATATTCAAATTTTTATTCAAAATCATGTTGCGATTAATGGTCGCAGTACCTCCGTCAGCCGGCACACCATTATTCCAATTCCCTCCAGTGTTCCAAGCGCCAGCTGCGGTTGTAACCGTCGTCTGAGCGTTTACACTTTCTATTGCAATAAACAGCAAAAATAGCTGTACAAAAATTTTCATTTTTAAGAATTTAGGTGTTCAATTGCATCTACGTAAAAAATGACAACAAAGATTAAATAACAACACTAGGCAATTTACTTACGAAATTAGGGATAATTTCAATCAGTGATTTGCTTATTAGCACAATAACACATAGACGACTTATTTATTAAACCTAAAAGAATACAATTTGTTCCCACATTTGATGATTTAATGATCCTCCTCCCAATTAACAACGTCTGACTCAAAGAACACCTCAACTATGGAGTAGTTCCCTCTCATTCTACTTTATTGAAAACATAGATTATTTAAAATCTATTGTAATCTTAATAATTTGGATCAATTTAATTACGACCATTCACGTATTGCATCCGGGGTTTTAAATGGCGCACTTTAAACTTCATTTTAAAATCAACTACTATGAAAAATTCAATTAAAAGGACATTTCGAATTACCCTATTCTTTAGCTGTTTAGCCATCGGATTTATCTCGTGTGACAAAGAGGAAGAAACTCAACCAGTAACACCACCGGTTGTTACCCCAAAAGACACTACTAAAACCGACACAACTACTGCACCAGTGGGAACTCAATTTTGGATTGGTGATGGATCTGTAAAGTGTACCCCGTACACCTTAAATTTCAACACCACGCTTAGCTTACTAAACATCAATACTGAAAAATGCTACAATGAAACGTTCCGACCTAACATAGCTTTTTACTTCAATACTTCTACTTTTGGTGTTGGTAACTTTACTATTGTGCAGAAGAATTCTCAGAATTTAGGACCGAACGAAGTCAATCTCTCCATTTCTCAATATAACTTCAAAAATTATGTAGGAACAGCAGGAACAGTATCCATCACCAAATACGCTGCAGATACTAGTAAGTGGGTGGCAACTTTCAATCAATTGGATTTATACAGCAGCACCGATAGTATGAACTATACCTTTACAGGAAGAATAGAGAATTTCTAATAAATTATTAGCATCCTTCTGTTCGCAGAGGGATGCTAATACAATTTGCTCAGGCTTTTAAATAAGTCCCTCCAATTGACATTACCATAGTTCTTACCCATTCGCACAATGATTAAGTTTTTAGTAAGATTGACATATATAAACTGACCCAAAATTCCTTGCGCTACAAACTCTCCTTCATTGCCCATTAACCACCATTGGTATTGATAACGAGCTGAGCTGCCTTGAGAGGTATCCACTTTTGTTGAATTCTCGATCCATACCTTGGAAACAATCTGCTTTCCATTCCACTCTCCTTTATTGAGCATCAATCGGCCTATTTTAGCAAAATCCCTTGCCCGTGCATTGATGCAGCAATAGGTTTTTTCCAAGCCGTCTTTTTCTCGGTCTAAACTCCAACTAGCATCATACTCCATCTGCAATGGGGTCCAAATTTTTTCTTGCAAATACTGCGTAATGGTTTCAGTTTTGATGGCTCGCTCCAACACCAATCCTAACAATTGAGTCGTACCACTGGAGTATTTAAATTCTGTTCCGGGCTCAGTGTCTAACTTTACCTTCTTCAACGCTTTTCTGAGATTGGTACCATAATAATAGGTAGCCGCATCGCCAAACGGATTCACATAACTTTCGTTGTATTTCAAACCAGAGGTCATTTGCAACAAATGCTCTATGGTCACTTTTTCAAAACCATTGTCTTTTAATTCAGGAATGTAATTGGTGATTGGTTCTGATACATTTTGGATCAATCCATCGTCGATGGCGCAACCAATCAATAAAGAAGTAATGGACTTTGCCATAGAAAACGAAGTGGTGATCGACTCCAATTCGTATCCATTCATGTATTTTTCATAATGAATGGTATCGTTTCGGATAATCATGAAAGCCACCGTTTTTTTGTCGGCTAAAAACTCCTCGAAGGTAATTTTCTTATCTTCTACCGTTACCGATTTCGGAGTGACTCCATTTTCAGCTACTGCAAATTGGTAGGGAGTTGAACTAGCTTCTAGCGGTCGATTTTCAAACTTTTTGTAATCGTCTATATCTGCGAAATTATAGATGATAAAACGGCCAACTTTACAGGCCGAGAACAATTGAATAAACACAAAAACAAGGACAATGGGAGCGATTCTTTTCATAAGGAAAAATTAGGAAATAAATCTGTAACTTTATTTTTAAAACCTACCTTGATGAAAAAGCTAAAAATTATATTCTTTTTAATTCTAACGACCTACTTAACAAACTCATTTTCACAAGTTCAAATTGGATCAAGTATTGTTGGAGATAGTATACGACAATATTTAGGAAATAGCGTATCAATGCCTGATGACAGGACACTTGCAATTGCATCTCCTAGTCTTAGTGTATGGAAAGGATTTGTTCAAATTTATCAACTAAAACGCACAGGGTGGGTACAAAAAGGCAATAATATCTATGGAAGCCCCCTTAGTCAGCATTTCGGCACATCCATTTTCATGCCTGACACTAACACTATTGCAATTGGAGCAGCAGTTTCAGGCATAGTTCAAGTTTATAAATGGAGCGGTGCGGCATGGGTACAGAAAGGCATTACTATAAACAGTGCAGGATTTCATACCAGGATAGGAAGATCTATACACATGCCTGATTCCAACACAATAGCAATAGGAGCTCCATCTCCTGACAATTTATTACCTGGAAATACTCGAATATACAAGTGGAATAGTGTTTCGTGGGAACAGAAAGGAAATGATATACTAGGTGTATATCCTGAGCTACAATCAGGAACTTCTGTTAGCATGCCCGATCCAAACACTATAGGTATAGGTGCTACTGGCGCTTATGGCAGTGCTCGAATTTATACTTGGAATGGGACAGACTGGACTCCAAAAGGTCTAAAAATTACGGGTGAAGCCCTAGGTGATAAGTTTGGAAGCGCTATTTCAATGCCAGACACCAATACGATAGCTATTGGGGGGCCATACAACGATGGAAATGGATCAAACGCAGGTCATGCTAGAGTTTATGTATGGAATGGCCTTTCATGGGCCCCAAAAGGGATCGATATTGATGGAAAAGGAATAAACCACCAATTTGGCTCATCTGTTGTGATGCCAGATCCAAACACACTTGCTGTAGCAGCAGTTAATATATACAATACCATTCCGGGGACCGTAAGACTGTATAAGTGGAATGGCAATGCTTGGATTCAAAATAGCAAAACTATATATGGAAATGGATATTATGACAGTTTTGGATATTCTATCAGTATGCCCGATGTCAATAATATTGCTATTGGAAATCCTTATGATACTACAGTTTCAGTTGGTTCAGGAAAAGTAATGGCATACTCATTTTGTAACACATTGGACACCGTATCCATTCGAACATGTAATCGATTTACCTCACCAAGTGGTTTAACATGGAGCAATTCAGGTAGCTATTTGGACACCATACCCAATTCGAAGGGGTGTGATAGTATGATAAGGTTTAATGTAACCCTCAGAAAAATCAATGATGGGATTCTCAACTTTGGAACTTCATTGGCAGCAAGTTCTTTTTCCGGAACTTATCAATGGATGGATTGCAACAATAACTTAACTGCAATACCTGGAGCCACCAACCAACAATTTACCCCTACAGCACCTGGATATTATGCAGTTCAAGTTACGGATCTTGGATGTACAGTAATGTCCAATTGTGAGTATGTAAATACAGTAGGCTTGAATGAAAACTATTTGGACAATATTAAAATTTCTCCTAATCCGACCAATGGGGTTATCAATATAGATTTTGGCACCAATAATCTCAACGTTGATATTAAGGTGAGTAGCATAAGTGGAAAGTTGGTTGAACAACTACTGAATGTAAATTCCAATAGAACTAGGATTGATTTATCAGATAATCCTGTAGGCGTTTATGTCATTACAGTTCAGAATAAAGACTTTGTTCGCATATTAAAAGTAGTTCGGAATTAAGATTCGCTGTGCATAAAAAACAAAGTTGGATTTCTCCCTTCTTTATTTTATCGCAGGCTTGCACTTTTTTTGCCGCAGGGTTGAACTTGTCCGCCTTTTCGGAGGAAACCACTGCGGAGCACATCCTGCTTTTTCAGAACATCCTTCGGAGCTGAAACTTGCAAGTGTTTTTAAAGCCGGTGCTGGAGTAGACACTAAATCTGAGAACTTTAACCAAAGTCCTCACAACCTAAAATTTCAAGTTTTCATTTCTGAAAAAAAATAAAAAAAACCAACCCTAAAGTTGGCTTTTCCTTTTCTTTATTTTGTCGCAGGATTGCAAATGCCTGCGGAGCTTCTTAGTTTTAATGAACATCCTGCGGAGCAGGAGTAGCTTTGCCATTTACGGCCAATGCTTGTAATGCTGCTCCTGTCATATTAAAGGTTATAATTTTTACTGCTGCAGCTTTCACTGTGGCAGGCGTTTGATTTCCATTTTGGTCAGCTATCACCAAAGTTGCAGTATCCATAGCGGCGGTTATAGCCCTTCCACTGCTTCCTTCAATTCGTACTTCAAACGAGTAAATAGCCGTTTGATCCAAATTAGGAATTATTTCTGATAGGCGCATATTTATACCCACGTTAAAATCTTCAGGGCTTATGTTTTACTCCATTGCATAAAAAAACCAACACTAAAGTTGGTTTTCTCTTTTCTTTGTTTTGCCGCAGGATTGAACCTGTCCGCCGCTAGGAGGAAACCACTGCGGAGCACATCCTGCTTTTTAGAACATCCTGCGGAGCCGGTATCTAAATATTTGGTTTTATCTTAGAATACGGAGCTGAGTAGCAGATTACCATTTCTTAATTACCTTCTGAGAATTATCTTTACTAGGAAACAGAAGTTGCAAGTATTTTAAGATATCAATATCTTTAACGTACTGCTCTGTCCTTAATGCTATACCGTTTTCGACAACCTGAATAACAGCTAAGTCTCCATTCTCGAGATAAGCAATATTTTTGCCCATTGCTTTATTATTTACATAATCGGTCGTACTTCGGATATTACCATTTTCCCACCAAGTAATTAGCCTACCTTGAGCAAGTCCATTTTCGTATTGAGCTTCATATTTAAGATGGTTTGTCTCAAAAAAATAATTTCTATCAAACCCACTGATCTTACCCTCCTTATAAACAGTCTCTTTTAGTGGATAGCCATTAAATTTAAACTCTGTAATTAATCCATGTAATAAACCATCTTTATATGAACCTATCTCCACCTTTTGACTTGGATCATTTGTATAATACTTAAAATAAGAACCATTTCTTTTACCATTAAAAAAAATTACTCTTTCAACAATCTCAACATACTCATCATCATAGCTTTCTCTTCTTGTGAAGTTATAAACACTATCAAAAATCTTATTATTGTCAAACTTCAACTTATATAATTGATAGCCTCCTAATTTAGCAAATCCAGATTTCCACAACAAATTGCCATTTTCAAATTCAACATTAACAGAATCTAAAATTTCATATCCTGTAGAGTCTTCAAAGTATATTTTTGGAACATAACCAATGACTCCATTAGCGAGAGTTTTATAAGAATTGTCTTCATAATACAATCCATCAGTTTTATTTAGAAAAACTTGTCCAAAGACAAAAGTTTGGAAAAAATAAAAAAAATGTAAAATTATAATTTTGTTTCTCATAATATTATCTAGGACCTTCTATTATAGGTTCATGTGAAATCGTTCTACCATCTTCTGTTTTAATTCTTCCTTCAGTAGTGCCACTTACTTTAATTACTGGCTTCTGAGCACCGATAACGCCAGTTTTCAAACCTGAATTACCCATAAAAGATCCTTGTTTATCGGGCGCATACTGGCCATCAGTTGTATGTCTATCTCTTTTATCTTGAGGAATATTATCAAGTTCTTCAGGATCATCTTCAGGTATTTTACTCTTATCCCAAGTATAAATGCGTGTAGATCCTTTTTTAATAACCTGATCATTTTCACTTCCATCATTATTACTATAATGAGAATTTCCATCTTCTACGTAGAAAGTCGAATTTTCAGTTTCCAGTCCAATAAATTTTTCCCGTTCCCTATCAGATAAAGCATTTCTATCTGTACCAACATAAGAAACATTAATATTACCATCCTTATCAATGTCTACATTACTACGATGTACTAAATATTGTGCGTTCTCTGTCCTATTTCCTATCTGATAGTCTGCCATTATTGTTATCTCTGTTTTATATAAATCTCCATTATTATAATAATCCGTAACTTTTAATTCTTCTAAACCTTCTAAATCTATTGCTTGGATTGGAGTATTTCCTGCAAATTGGTAAGGAGTATACCAAGGGTAAGAATGTGTCAAAGGATCAACAGCAAAGAACCTTCCTAATCTTGGATCATACATTCTGAATGTAAAATTTAAACTATTACCACTTCCTTTCACTTCATCGTCTCTTTCTTGTCCGTTAAACCCATAGGTGTAAGCCTTTAGGCGAAAAAAATCGCTGTACCCTTTCTTTTCTAGAGCTTCCCCAAAAAAATTGGAGTTCACTTCTAGAGCATTTCCTTGGTCGTAGTATGTAAGTTTTAGACAGCCCATTTGCGTTTTGCAAGATACTTATTTATGTCTCTTTTTCAGTTTTTTGGACTGGGTTTTTAGTTAAGTAGCACAAGCAGCTGTGCCACTATTTCAAGTATTAATACAATGATTTCTAAATACTCTTTCCAAGCTCCATTTTTGTTTTTTCTATGTTGTTTCATAGAAGTTATATCATTTAAGAAGCGTTTGTTTTAAAGTCGAGTAAACTTTTTTTTCGGTGCTAGGGATTGGACTCTTTTTTAATGAAGAAGTTTTGGTTTGTGCGGTGGGATTTTGTGCGACTTCTTCTTTAAAATTGAGTATCCAAGTGCGGCACTAACTTGGATAAAAGCCCTTCACTTAATCGCACGCGGAAGGTTAGCACCAACTTTCCCTTTTCTTTTTTTAACTGGGGTTTTCATTGTTAACTGTGGGTTGGATTGTGGGTAAACACAGGAAAAACAGCCTTGAGCTAAACGGCTGGGCAAAGGCTGCAATGAGAGAGGAACGAACGGATTGCGGACTTTGACCAAGCTTCGCGAGCCGCTCTGCGAGTGGAACAAAGGTGGGGCAAGTAAAAGCATGAGGAACGAATGCGACTTGCCGCTATGTAGGGACTTTAAAAAACGGAGACACCTTTAAAAAATAAACATGAGGGTCGAGGCTTTTTAAAGACCCGGACAAGGCTTACCTTACTGCCGGTAGGCTAATCAATAAGGTCAAGCCGCAGCCTGTAGTGACCCGCAGGCGAGCAAAATAATTGCAGGCGGTGGATTGTTCTTGCGGCTGAACAAAACGGAGCTTTAGCGAAGTGGAGAGAAGCGGCAAGACAAGACAAAGTAGCCTGCTGTGAAGACTGATTGAGGAACGCAACAAGCATGACAAGCTGTGGAGCTTTAGCGGAACACCCGAAGGGCAGAACAGCTCTTTTTTTATCCTTTAAAAATCATCATTCCTAAAAAATGTGCTGTACTGGCTTGGCGAGATTGTTTGCTGACGATTGAAGGCGGAACACCGCTTTTCCTGTTCTATTTAATAATGATATCTGCATTGAAGAACCCTTATTTGCCCCTCTTCCATTCGATAAACTAAACGGTGTTCTAATGTAATTCTTCTTGACCAATAACCTGATAATTGGTGTTTCAGTGGTTCTGGAGAACCTGTTCCCTTGAAAGGGTCGCGATCAATGTCTTTCAACAAACCATTAATCTTCTTTAAAATTTTCTTGTCGTGACTTTGCCAATATAAATAATCATCCCATGCTTGATCTAAAAATACTACTTCCATTAATTTAATAAGTCTTTGACCTCTCCTTTGCCTGCTTTATCCATTTCTATGGCTTTTAATAAGCGTTCTGCATTTTTTGGACTACTCAATAAATGAAAGGTTTCTTGCATGCTATTGTATTCACTTTTACTTATCAATACCATATCGTTTCCTTTTGGTCTTTTGATAAATAAAGGTTTTCTCATACTAAATACTTGCTCAAAGTAGGCTTTCATATTTTGCCTAAAGTCGGTTAGTGTTGTTATTTCCATAATTAAAATCCTAAAAACTCGGTTCTTGCAAAGGTAAGCATAAATGTACAGATACCTGTACGTTTTTGAGTTTTATATTTTTCTGCCTTTTTATCAAAACGGATAAAACTCATCAATATCTTTCTGTAAATCTTCTGTGTGATTTACTAAATATCCTTCGGTTGAACTTACAAATCGGTGTCCTGCCATGTATTGAACTTGTCTTAAATTAAACTGCTTCAACCAATGCGTAATCACAGAAGTCCGAACTTGTTTAAAGTTGATGAATTCTTTGTTTTGCTCTTTAATTTCTTGACTCAATCGTTTCCAAATCTCTTTGCAATTTGTTCTTGTATTTTCAGCTTTTCCAATTGGTGGTGTACTGATAAATAAGTTTTTATTGTCCGTGTTGCAAAACTTTAACAGCTCTTTTCTGGTGGTATATTGGTATTCCATCAACTCAATAATCTGGTTTGATTTCAGCTCTAAAGTCCGTTCGTTGCTCTTTCTTCCTCCACCAATAAATACTTTTCCTTCCTTCAGTTTCAAATCATTTAGTTGCAAATTATTTACTTCTGGAGTGGTTAATCCTTGATTGATCATCAAGCTCAAAATGGCTTTATTTCTAGCTTTACTTAGTCGATAACTTTTAAACCAATTTCGATTAGCTCGTTCATCTTTTTCATCAGGAATTTTATAATCGTTGTAAAGTTTATCCAATTGTTGTTTGTCTAAAATTGGATAGAGCTTTCTAGATTTCGTGCCTCTTATTTTTAAGTGCTGTATGGGATTTTCTGTTCGATGGCCATCGTCTATTTGATAGTTAAAAAACTGCTTGATTACATTCAATCGAATACTTCTCGTTTTATTCTCCTGACCTCTTTTTTGCAAGTGGCTTAAATAACTTAAAACCTCTTTTGCTGTGGCGGTTTCGATTGCAGTTCCATCTTCATCCAACCAAGCTAAAAAGTCCAGTGCATACGTATTGTAATGATCTACTGTTGACTTACTTTTCCCATGACTTTGCAAGTGTTCTTTAAAGCTCCGCGCCATTTTGGGTTTCAATTAGATGAGTATATATTTGAGTTGATTCCAATGTTGCATGACCTAAGAAGCGTTGAATTTTGTGCAGATCCATTCCATTCTGTAAAAGGTGTGTAGCAATGGAATGTCTTAACGTGTGTAATCCAACCTCTTTTTGCTGCAATCCTGTATTTTCAACCAATACAACCAACTTTTTTAACCTACCATACAAGCTGCCGCCCGTCATTACTTTGCCAAACATTCCAATAAATAATGAACTGCTTTTATTGGTTTTTATCAAACTTGGTCGGTGATCATAGACATATTCTTGTAAGATTTTAGAACTCGATTTGCTAAATGGAACTAACCGTTCTTTGTAATTCTTCCCTTTTCGTACATGCAAAATTCTTCGATCAAAATTGATGTCATCTAAGGCTAAACTTGCCCCTTCTCTTCTTCTAAGACCACAAGCGTAAAAAACTACCAACATCGCTTTATCTCTAGCATTAAACGCTTCTTGTTTGGGGTGCAAAGTTTCTTGGTTGGTCACTTCAAAAAGCTGTTTGATTTCTTCTTGTGTTAATACGGTAATGTTTCCTCTGTCTAGTTTTAGTTGCTTTAATGTTACGGGTGGTATTCCTCGTGTTCCTTTGTGAATCAAAAATTCGTAGAACTTTTGGATGGCTTGTATTTGCTGATTGATATACACATTTCCAAGTCCTCCGCCTCTTCGTTGATTGGGTCTCGAACTGATGTGATTGAAGTAATTTTTATAGTCTTGGGTTTGGATTTGGTTAATCTGATTGCAGCCCTGCTGCTCTAGAAAATACAAGAATTCTCTAATGTTGTGCGGCATGTTGTAAACCGTCATTGGATTATACCCCAGAATGTCCAACCACTCTTTAAAAGCAATTTGTAAATGTTCGTAGCTCGCACTTTTTAGGACTAAAAATTTCATGGTCATATACCTTTTGGTGAACTTCTTGAACTACTCTTTTACCGCTTTGATTTTCTTTGCTTTAGATGGTTCATTCTTGCTTTGAACCGCTTTTGAACGTTCAGTCTTTTCTTGAAGCAGATTTTTCAACTTTTCCAAGCTCTCTTCTAAGGCATTATTGACTTTTTCTTTTAATTGTCGGTATTCTTCGTAACTCGTTATTTCGTATTGATAACCTTGATTTTTGTTTCCCTTTACTCGTTTCAAAAAGTAATTACTGACTAAATTGATTGTCCATCTTTTTTGATTGCTCTGGTTAATTCTCAGCTTCTTTCTGATTTCTATATTGCTAAAGGATCTCTTGTTTTCTACTTCTAAATAAGCTTTGATTTGTTCCAGGTAGTTTCGGCAAGCTCCATTTAATTCGTCTGATTTGCGGAGCAGGGTTTCCTTTAACAATTGGTTGGCTGCTTCTATGTCTTCCAGTGTTGTTTCTATATAAAGTTCTCCTGTTTCTTCATCTACTTTTTGTTCTCTCTGGTGTTGGTGGTAAAAAGTGATGGCTTCAATGAATTGCAAATAGTGATTGTTCGTTCTTCTAGGTTTAAATACTTCTTTCGGGATTTTTAATAATTGAGCAAACGGATTAATCACTTTTATAGGCGATAAAATGCGCTGACAGTTGCGCAGTAAATCAGCAGCTTCTTCTTGCTGCACATGATTAATTTGTCCCGCCGACTCGGCACGTTGATAATCCATGATTCGCTGATCTTGTTCTTCTGATTCATCCAAGTAAATCAAAAAAGACCGATTGGAATTGTCTTCATAAATCTGCTCTTTGGTGGTGCAGCCACTCACACTTACTGGACCTTCTACCACCAAATGAATGGTTTTGGTTTCTCCTTTGGTGTTTTTATGTGCAATGGTTTTGGAGATGCGTTTTTTACTCTGTAATTCTCTCAGTGGATAAAAAGAGTTTTCTGCTCCGTCGAGATCTTCTATGAGTATGAGTTTGTTTTTTAACTCTCGTTGTCCAAAATAGTAAAAGGCGTTTTCGGATAAGGTGGTAATTTCTATTTTATCTTCTTCTGGTATCAACTCGCTTACTTTTTCTTGTAAATGGGTTTTTCCTGTGCCACTTGCTCCAAGGCTTACAATGTGTAGCGGTTGATTCTGTTTTCTACTGGTAAAAATCAAGTACATCATCAGCCTGTTGTTTTCTTCGCCGATCATTCCTGCTTTTCCAATCATTTCATTGGTCTTTTCAAGTAGATTAGGTTGCTTTAAAAAGTCTGCAGCAACTCGCTGCTGATCTGCTGTTAGTTTTGGACTTTCGTATTGTTTATTCTCTGCCTGCTTTATTTGGTTGATTCTGTATTCTTCTAATGTTCCGGTTAGTTCGGCAATACTTGCAGCGATTACACTCGTTCCAATCTCCAACTTTTCAGCGGTTCTTCTGATTAGTTTCTCACAGGCTAAATCATTGTATAAATCCAAATTGTGGCGAACTGGTGGAACAGCACTTCCGTTCAGCTCAATTTTCAATGTCGTTCGCATTCTGTCCAAGCCATCTAATTTTATTCCGCCCAAAACGGTTAGTTTTAAAAGATCATTTTGGTAAATCAGTGATTCTGGATTCGTGTAGTTGAAGTTTTTTGCTGCCATGTTGAAAAAAAGATTCTGTAACTATTAGATACAAATCTATCTGATTATTTTCATTTACGCAACTCCTATTGGATTTAATTATCTCCAATAATTACGTAAATTCGCTTTATCATTACATTTTAGTGACTTTTAATCGCCTTTTAGATATATGGAAACAGGAAGTATTATTACAGACTTAAGAAAACAGAAGAATTGGTCGCAGACCGATTTGGCTGATAAAAGTGGTATTTCTAGAGTAATGATTGGGAAGTACGAACGCAATGAGGCTAGCCCTTCTATTGAAGCCGCTGGGAAGATGGCTGAGGCCTTTGAAGTTTCTTTGGATTACTTGGCAGGCAAAACTTCAATTGAATTAAATGAAAGCACTTTAAGCAGAATAAGAGAAGTGACTCAACTACCTCCTGAAGAACAATCACAAATTTTTAAAGTAATGGATGCTTTAGTTAGAGATTATAAGGCTAAATTAGCTTACATATCTTAAAAACTAAATAAAAAACGCTAGAGCTTTATTTTGATATTCACCACATCATATTTTTTCTTCCTATTATCAATCTTGACCTTTTGTTTAAAAGTAGGTTTACAAATAACATTCTATTATAAAATATCTACTAATTTAAATGTAGGAGAACACAAGTTTCATGTTTTTATTAAGTCCTACATAAAAGCTTGTCTATTTGCTCTGCTCCCAGAAGCGAAAACAGAAGTATATATTAACTTGCGTAAAAGCATCAACAGAACACTAACTTTAGCATATCTATTTATAATTCTAGGCATCATTACAACTTAGCATGAAAACAGGAACACTAATAACTCTCATTACATTATTCACTAGTACGATAAGTATGAGCAACCATAGCGCACAAGGAGGTAAATCAAGTAATTTATTAGATAACACTCTGTATAATTACACAGATACTATTAACTCATTTGAAGTCCAACTGCCTATTGAATGGAATATAATAAGAGAAAAGAAAGAAAGAGGAGTTATTGCTATTTCTAATGAAAAAACAAAAGCACAATTCAATCCTAATATAACTGTAATCAAAACACCTCTCCCCGAAATAACTCCTGAACAATTTCAGGAGTCATTATTAAATAGTTTAAATTCTAGATACAAAGATTTAGAAGTAATCACAACAGGAATAAATGGTAATAAGGTATCTATTTCCTACAAGATGAAGGTCAAAGAAGTCGCTTTACATGGAACATCAGTAAATTATCTTTCCAATTTATCAAACTACTCCATAACCTGCATATCAGTATCTAGTTCATTCCCAAAATATGCGAACCTATTTAAACAAGTAAGCAATAGCTTAATAATAAATTAAAACATTAATTAATGCCCCGTATCTTCGATATAGCTCTGGTCAAAACCTATATCAAGACTTACGGATATACCTAATCCAAAAGCACCACTAAATCCAAAACTCCAATAATACCCATCGCTTGAAGTCGGCGTCCCATTATCTCCCATACTTGTAGTTTCTGTGTAAGTAGTTGCAAGAATATGACTCGATCTTTGAACTTGAATCTTACTTTTTTGGTTAGTTGCTTTATTTCTTTCATATGAAACACTTTCTGTACCTCCAACAAATAAAGAGAGAGACTCCGTAGAACTTAATTTAGAAACAGTTTTGTCTTTACTCGCAGCATAAGGACTAAAATTAAGTCGTGTTGGACCTGTGGGGTTACTTTCAGAAAAGTCTTCTCCCGTATATTGAGCCTCAACATTAAATTCTGCCACAGTTTCTACATCAGTTCCACTTTCATATCCAATTTTACCTCCTGCAAACTTTGCACTTGCCTTCAATTGACTTCCTGCCGTTATTTTTGCATTAAATTTAACGGTTGGATTGAATGATGATATATAATTTGAAACATCATCATATACTTCAATTGCCCCTGCTACAACATCATCTAGAGTCTGTAGAGATTTATCAATTACATCAGGATCATCACAAGGGGTATCAGGAGGGCAATCGCCGTCTGGATCATTTAATAAAACGGGATTATTATTCATAGACAGATAAGGACTCTGCCATGGAAGGGCTTTAGTTTTAGGATCAACGCTGAGCCAACGTCCTAACCTTGGGTCGTACTGCCTAAAGGTCGTTGTGTAAGAGTTTCCACTTCCACTCACTTCATCATCCCTTTCCATACCGTTAAAGCCATAAAGGTATTCCCCTTGTGCTTTTTGAGTGGTATTTATTAAGGTCAGTTTATTTACATTGGGGTATTTGCTGAACTCATAGCGTTCAGTTTCTTGGTCATAGTTATAATATGATAGTTTTAATGCTCCCATTTTGTAGGTTGCAAGATACTTAATATTAAATATTGTTCAGTAAGATGTAATGAGATTTTTGCAGTTTTGGGCTTAGTTCCGCTCTACGATGTGGGTATAAATTTGAGTGCTCTCTAAGCTGCTATGACCTAAAAACAGTTTTATATTTTCCATTTCCATACCGTTTTGAAGTAGATGCGTTGCGATGGAGTGGCGTAAGCTGTGCAAGGTTATTTTTTTGGCTCTTATTTGTTCGTTTTCGCTTTGGTTCTGCAAGTAGTTGAAGTTTCTAAGTAATGAGCCTGCCCGATAGATAAATAAGCGTTTATGAGGTGTTTTTAAGCGGTTTCGGAAGTTGTAAATATAATCTTGTAAATCTTTGTAAACTCCTTCGCTCATTGGGATTATTCTGTCTTTGTAGTTCTTTCCTTTTTCTACAAAAACGGTTCTGTTATCGAAGTTTATATCATCTAATTTTAGTCGGTGTCCTTCGCTTCGTCTAAGTCCACAAGCGTAATAAATGGCAAAGACTAATTTCAATTGATAGTGTATAATTTCCCTTTGCGTAAATTTTAAGTTTGGGTAAGTGTTTTCTATATCGTTGTAAAGTTCTTTTACTTCTTCTTGGGTCAGTATTTCAATATCATCAATTCTTTGTTGCTTATCGGGTGTTATTCTGTGATGGGTTGGGATTGGTGCGGTTTTCATTCCGTTTTGGTGTAAGAACTCCAACAGCTTGTCGACTGCAATAAAATTGTGGTTCATGTGGGCTACTCCAATCAGCCCCTTTTTTCTTTTGTTTGGTCGGTGTTCTAAATGAGCAAAATAGGTTTTTATGTGGCTTCGGTTTAGGTCGGTTATTCGGTTAATATTTTGAGTTAAGAGCCATTCTATAAAATCTCTAATTCGATTCGGGTATTCGTTTACAACTCCATCGGAGAAGCCTAAAGTATCTAACCAATTTTGATACGCTCTAATAATTTCCCTGTAATTTTCATTCATTTTAATACGGATGAAGTTTAGCAATATCATTAGTTAAGCCTTCTACATTATTCGATAAATAATTTTCTGTACTGCTTATATATCTATGCCCTGCGAAGTATTGAGTTTTTCTAAGTCCAACCGTTTTAAGCCAAATTGTAATTACCGAAGCTCTTGTTTGTTTGAAGTTTAAAAAGGTTGGTTCTATGCTCTTTACTTGCTTGGTCAATGGTTTAAATACATTCATTAAGCTGTTATTATTGGTTTTCTGCTTGCTGTAATCGGGAAGCGGTAAAAACAGTTTTTCGGTTTCGTCTGTAAAGTGTTCTAAAATTTGAGGTCTTATTTCGTTTTGGTAGTGTATCAATAAGCCTATTTGCTCGGCTTTTAATGGTAGATTTCTGTCATTGCTTTTTCTTCCACCTCTTATTTTTACTGTTGCTTTTTGTAGGTCAATATCTTGTAATAAAATGCCGTCAATTTCTTTGGTGGTCGTTCCTTGATTCAGTAAAAGGCTTAAAATTGCTGTGTTCCGTTCTTTGCTTAATGCTGTTCGTTTTCGTTGATTCTTGGGTAAGTGGCTATTATCAAAGTTCTTTACAAAAATGTGGTAATAGTTATCGTAAAGCTGTTCGAGCTGTTCAGCGTTAAAGGTTCTATGAAGTGTCTTTTTTTTCGTTCCTCTCATTTTTAAAAACAAGCAAGGGTTTTCCGTTATTTCTTCTCTTTCATATAAAAAAGTGAAGTAATGATTTAAAGAGATTAAGTGCATTTTTCGGGTTGTGTTTTGCTGTTTCTTTCTCTTTTTCAAGTATTCTAAATGGTTTAATATATCGGCTTTGGTTATTTGGATAGCTTCTTTTTTGATTCGCAGAAAGAACTTTTCTACATCGGTTCGGTAGCGAATGATTGAACTTATTGCAAGGTTTTTCTTTTGCAGATATTCAGTAAAGGCTTTTAGTTCGCTTTCGCTCATAGTTGTTTTAAATTTCATCTTTTTAGGCTTTTAATGATTTATTTTGTTGTCGTCCTACTGTTTTTCTTTGTGGTGGCTTAGGTTTGAGAGTTGGACAAGGGGTTTTGTCCTACTGTCTTACTATCATTTTTGAGTGTGTAATAAAGTTGTCGGTTTCTCTTTTTTCGGTTTAGCGTTCCTTGTTCCCATAAGGTTTTTAAGTGCCTTGCTTCGGTGCATTTGCTTCTGCCTGTAATCGTTGTAAAGTGGTGCGGTTGATATTCTCTTTTTGGTTCTTTGGTTTCGAGTTCTAAGAGTAGTTTTAAGGTGTGTTTTTCCTTTTCATCAATGCGATTTACTTTCTTAATTCGTTCAGGTGCTTTTTTGATTTTGTCAGGGTCGGTTTTGCTCTGCTCATAGTTTTCTGCAAGTCGGTAGATGTATTGGCTATCTATCATTTCACGTTCTAATATTTTCTTTTCCCACAAGGTTTTTAAATAAACGGCTTCAAGTCCGTAGCTTCTGCCTGTTAACTCTGTAAAATCGTTGGGTTGATATTCCCTTTTTGGTTCTTTAGCTTCAAGTTCTAAGAGTAGTTTTAAAGTGTGTTTGTAGTTGTCTGTTATTCTTACTCGCTTTGATTTGGGCTTTTGTTTTGGTTCTTTTTTCTCTTCCCTTTTTGGTTCTTCCTTCGGTTCAGCTTTCGCAGTTTCCTGTTTTGGTTCTTCTTTTATTTTGGTTTGCTTTTGGTGTTCAGACTGTATTTTTTCAAGGGTATTTTTTAGGCTTGTTTCTATTCCGCTTTGTAGTTCGTTAAGTTCATTTAGGTTTGAGATTTTATAGCGATAACCTTCTCGATGCTTGTTGCCCCCAACAATTTGTAAATAGTGGTAGGTGGTTAGTTCCTGTAAATAGCGGTTTAAGGTTCGGGGATGTATTCGCTTGACTTTTCTAATGTCTAAAGCGGTAAATTCATTGGCTTTTGCATCGGTTAAGAACTTTTGCAGCCAATTGTAAAATCCC
The DNA here is from genome assembly GCF_055129545.1 of Acidiluteibacter sp. Taxonomy (NCBI): domain Bacteria; kingdom Pseudomonadati; phylum Bacteroidota; class Flavobacteriia; order Flavobacteriales; family Cryomorphaceae; genus Acidiluteibacter; species Acidiluteibacter sp. Next base: position 45,443 of record NZ_JBSRUB010000035.1, read on the forward strand.
CTTGAGGTAGTAGAGAGTTCATCCGCTCTACGGAACAGGCAATTTTTAAGCAAAGAGAAGGCTAAAGCTATATCATCAGGATGAGTTTTAATAAAAATTTCTCCTGTGCTTTCGTCTGTTACTGTTTCTCGTTGATATTGGAAGAAGTAAGTAATAACATCAATAAAGTTGAGCAACAATAAAAAGGTTTTTCTTGGGTGTGGTAAATCGTCAGGCAATTCAATAAGCATAGCAAAAGAGTTGATAATGCTAACATTGTGAAGGTTTGCCAATACACATTTTAATTTTCGTTGAGTTTGTGAGATGTCTAAAGGGTTTATTAATCCTGCTCTTATTCGTTTTTGGTAGTTCATTATATTTTGATCTTGGGCTTGGCTGTGGTTCAGATGCAAGCACAAAAAAGGCAGACTTAATTGGTCGTAATTCTTTTCGGTGTAGGCACAAGCAATTAAACAGAGTTTTCCAATAATTTCAAAAGAGGTGGTGTGTAACATTCCGTCTTTGTCTTTGGTGGCTCTTGTTTTTATCAATTGTTGTTGAGTTTGTAAAGTGGCTAAAGGGTTTAACATTTGGTGTGTCCATTCTAAATCTTCAATAAACATTACTTTACCGTCAATTTGATGGCTATCGAAGTAAAAAAGAGCGTTTTTACTTATTTGAGTGTGGTAGCTAATTTGGTTTTTTGGCATACATTCCGAGAGCTTTTTAATGAGGTAGCTTTTACCAATTCCACCTTTTGCCAAACAGAGAACAGAAAACGGATTACTGAACTTATGGGAAGCCATCGACAAAAAGAGAATTAAAGCGTTTTCATCTTCTCCGAGTATTCCAATTTTTTCAAGGTCGCTTTGTAGGTTCTGAACTAAGTTTTTATGAGCCAAATACTTTTTGGCTTCTTGTTCTTCTTCTTCGCTTTGTTCAAATTGGGCTGCTTCTTTTCGTTGTGGATATTTAAGTTTTTCTAATTTGTAGCTTTCAAGCTGTGTTATCATCGAATGAACCGAGCCTGAACAGTCGGTAAGTTGCAAATTCCATTTATCGCAAAGGGTTCTGATTAGTTTATCGGTTTGATGGTCGTTGTATAAATCAAGCGTAGTTCTAAATGGTGGGTAATTCTCAAAACTTATTCTTAAAGTGCAAATCATTCTTTCAATTTGCTGTGTGTCCACTCCGCCCAAAAGGTCAACGGTCAAAATCTTATCTGAATAGGTAATAAATCGAGGGTTCAAAATTTGTAAATCCTTCATCATTTTTATTGCTTTAGTGCTACTTTAAAGCATAAAAAAACGAAGGAACAGAGGAAGAAAACAAATAAAGAAATCAACAGGGAGAAAAAGAGGAAATCCCCAATTCGCTTGGGTTTAGGCGTGTTTTAAGGGTGGAGAAAAAAGCCCCAAAAAAAGAGAAAATAAAAGCCCCAAAAAGAAAAAAAGAGAGAAAATAAGCCCGAAAATAAACCATTAAAAACAAAACTCCCAAAAATCAAAAAAAGCCCCCAAATTGACTTTAAAAGTCCAAAAACGGAGAACTGAAACCGAGCCGACCAAAAAGCGAAAACAACACTTCTAAAAATAAAAATCGAACGGACGGAAGTCCGAAAAAAAGCCCAAAAAAATGCCCTGCGAAGCAAGGCAAAAGAAAAGAAAAAAAGCCCCAAAAATCAGTCTGAAAGTCAGACTTATAAACGAACTAAAAAAAATCCCAAATTCCGACAAGTCGGAATTAAAAAAGCCTCAAAAAAATTAGTCCAATATTGGACTAACAAAATGATGAATTAAGGCAAATAATCGCCAAAATTAAGCCGTCAAAAGCCGACCAAAACAACCAAATCAAAAAGCCGACAGAATGGCGGAATTGTTAATAAGTGAATCAAGTAAAAGCGTTCAAGAACAAGTCAAACCGAGCCGAAAAGATAAAATTTAGTCAGCTTAAAATTAGAAGCTAAAAAATGATTAAATCGAAGCTGAAACCGTCCAAAAATAGTTTTTAAAAGTAAAAAGTCAAATGGCGGAATAACCGCCAAAAAAGCCCCAAAAAATGCCCTGCGAAGCAGAGCAAAAAGAGAAGAAAAAAAGCCCCAAAAAAATGTAATTCCGCAAAACGGAAGAACTCAAAAAGCGACTAAGAAAAAAGCCCAAAAATTTAGCGACTAAAACAGATGATTAGAGCAATTAAAAACCAAAAAAAGTCCTCTCTTGCCGATGGCAAGAAAAAGAGAAGAATTTAAAAGAAAAAGCCCCAAAAAGAGAAAAAACAAGAACAGAAACCAAGCCGATAAACCACAAAACCAAAACCCTAAAAAACTAAACCAAAAACAGCAAAAAAACACCCTTAAAACACGCCTAAACCCAAGCGAATTGGGGAAGGAAAGGACAGGAAGGAAAAACACACGGAAAAGCAGAGCAGCAAAGGGAAGGCGGAAGATTTAGAGTTTTGTTAATAAGTTTTCTGTTTCAGCAGCTTTGAGCGGAGCGAACAGGACAAAAAAGAAGCCCAAGCGGTAAACTTGGGCTTTAATTATCAAAATTCTACATATTGCTTTCTTAGGTTATACCTATTATACCAACCTCTCTTTTTTATTTCTTTCTTGAATTTACTATGACAGTAGTCTTCTTTTAGGAAATAATCAATCCTTAGTTTTTTTGATTTTTCAGTTGGTTCAATCTCGAAATTCAGAATGACTGCTTGATAAGGTAAAATACATACTCCTTGATAAGCTCCGATTGCACCATCAATCATTGAGTATTCCTTTGAATAGAAGATATTGTAAATTGTTTTTTCTCCCTTTTCGTTGTATGGAACAAGTGAAGTGGGAATACTATCATTCTTCATCGAATAAAAGGGAGAAAGCAAAAGACATAAAACACTATCGCCTTTGTTAAATAATGCTGCACTATAAACATTATTATCAATTTTTTCTATATCAACTATAATAGATGTTGTTGATTGACTGTTCCCATATTGAAAACATAAAAGAAGAATTCCTATTAAAAAGATTAATTTCCTATTCATTTTTCTAAATTATGGTTTTGGGTGTTCTTGGTCATAATCTCTCACTCCTAAACCATGCAAAGCCCTTACCCTATTTTCATAGTCAATTGATTTACCTGATTGCTTTGGGTCTTTATTAACATATCTATTATATCCATGCCCTCCTAATTCATGGAATAAAGAAAGCCAAGTTGGCTGCTTAAGATATGTTCCATTTTTATCAGTAGCTCTGTTTATTCCCGTAAGCTGAGTATTATTACTCCAAATCGTAACATTTTTAGGGTCGTTAGCATATCCAACCGTTGCAAAACCTCCTACGCTCCATAAGTCTACATTATTTCCGTTTGCATCTTGTCCTATTACTTGGTCATTGCTCCCTTTCTTTATGGTAAAAGTAATGTCACTATTAATAGTTTCATTAATGTTATCGGCTATCCCTTTTTGGTCTTTTGATAGTGCGTCGTATTTGGTTTGATCCATAGTTAAATCTCCTTCTTCACTAAAACTAAATGGATTTTCCTTTTTCTTTACATCTAATCCTTTTTTAAGGTCTCTTTCTATTTTTCTTTCCTTAAATCCCTCAACTCTTACAGTATCTCCGAAAGGGTCGCTAAACCAAATCGGGTTTCCTTGATTGATTACATACGGACTCATTGAAGTTACAGGACGGGGGTCTAAATTCCATCTGTGAACTGTTCTTGTATCATATTCCCAAAATGGTGCAGTTAAGTGATTTCCCGAGCCTGCCACCTCGTCCATGCGTTCTTGAGTATTCCAAGAATAGCGATACGCCGCACCATTTCTCAGGGCTATTGGAGCATTTGCTCCAAACGTTACTTCGTTGATACTAATATCAGAAATGGTGGCTGTAGAGGTTGAAAAACCTGAGCCAGCGGCTACATTAATTCTTAAATCTACTCTATTGTTACTACCTGCTAGTGTGGTGAGGTGGCTGCCTAGGTAATAAAACTTCACGTATTTGGTGGCAGAAGCATTCACGGCAGCTACAGTAGAAGCCCCAGGCGCTGTCACTGTCATTTGGGCGGTATCCATTACTGCTGTTATTACTCGTCCTGCGTTTTGCGTCACCATAATCGTAAATTCATAGAGTGCATTGGCATCTAAATTAGGAATTATTTCGCTCAACGACATACTTAAATTGATATAAAATTGTTGATCACATTCGATGGTGTACCCTGATACTACCGGTTGGTTAAATGGATTCAACGCTGTTTCACAGGTTTCATATGCTTCCGCTAAGAATGAGTGATAGCTATAATCGTCACAATCGTTTAACAAGCCATAGAATATGGTTTTGTATCTATCCTTGGTGTAATCTTCTAACCTAAAATCACCTGAACGAGAGGCAATTTCCATCCCAAACGGATACCTGTCATATCGTCCTGTTACGTCAGCTTTAAATCCTTCGTTGTAATAACTGGCATAATTACTAGAGGAATCTTGATATTCTAGTGGGTGCAATTTTTTATCAGAAATGGTCACCATTACGTTTCCTAAATGGTCGGTTAGTTCATAGGTCTTTGCCCTAAGTTTTCTCGAAAAGGTATTCGAGTTGTCCTTTCGTCTAATCTTGGCATCTATTGTACCTAACCTAGAACTTCCATACACATCATAAGAAACAGGTGTGAGATACACATCGCTAGTAGGGCAAGGAGGTATTATATTCAAGCCAAACTTAGCATTCAGGTCTGCTACGTATTCAAATGGAGAGTAATTTTCCAATCCCATAAATGCACAATTTAACGCATCTGACGAATTTTGACTTAACAGCATAAATGGAAACTTGATTTTGAAATAGTTGAGTAATTGAGCTGTCGTTTCTGTTTGTTCCAAATTCGTTTTGGTATCATTTACATGAGCTAACACTGTATTTTTAAACACCGCACTATTCCAATTTCTATTAATGGCATCTAGCACATAGCTTCTAACAGTTGACGACTGAGCAAAATAAAGTGTGTACACATTACTATTAAATCCAAAGAAGTAACTCGCTGATGCTGCAGAAACACTTTCTGCTGCAATATCCGTAACAATAAAGTAGGTTAGAAATTGACCATTCACATCTTCATTCCATTTCACTGCATACATTGGATTATAGTCAGGTATATTATTTAAATTAACGACTCCAAAATCGTAGGTTTCGAGATGCCTCAAAATGACGCTTAACAAATCATAAGAAACCGAAGGGTTTGCAATCCATCCTGATTGATAACTGTCTTCCATTAGCTGCAGTAATGATACATATGGGTCAAACACTTGCCACAATTCATTGGCATTTAAATTTGCAACATAAAGCAAGGCATTCAGCTTTTTCAACTTTGTTTCTAAATCAACATCATCCACCTGCGGGTCAAAATGGTTGTTTAACAAATCACCCAATAAGTCACTCAAAATATTTTGAGCAGTATTCATATCATTTTTTGCATCTACCATTGTTTGCAGTTCCGAAGGATCTATTTGAAGCAGATCTATAAATAGATTAGGGTCAGAATCTAATAATTCATTGAGAATAACTTTATGTTGGTTATAAATATCCCACACATAATTATTCCTGTCTTGAGCACTTAAATTATTGAAACTACTTTCTAAACTATTATAAAAAGATGGAATCAAGTTTGTATTCTGCTTCAAATATTGAAGCCAAACTTCGTGTTTGTCATTAACCGCATTGTAAAATGCAGTATGAGAATTTACAAATGCATCATTGGCATAAAAGTATGGTGAATAGTTAAGCACTCTTTGATATGCGAGCGGCTGCATCGCAAAATAATCACTCAATACCATTTGCTGAAAAATAGTGGAGCGAATAGTAGGAGAATTTAATAAACAATTAGCCGCGCTGTTTAATAAATCTGTACTTCGATCAAAATCTGTACTTATTAAATAGTTTAATAAATTAGGGATATAAAGACCATTCAAACGAGCTTGATTCGAGTAACTTCCAAACGATAGTGAATAACGATAGTAATTGTCTTCGTCGCTATTTGAATTGCAGTCTCTTTCATCATAAGTGGCCATTAAATTGCCTTGAGCATCTCGTACGTAATAGGTCGTCTTAAAGAAGTTTCGACCGCCTTCCACAAATTCTACTGTTTTTTTCACTCTATTCCCCATGGCATCGTACTCAAAAGAGAGGTTCGGACGCGCTTTTGAAGGATAATTTCCACGTACTATGCTGGCTACTTTGCCAGAAGGAGTCCAAGTAATATTGCTAATACCTTCGGCAACATCTTTTGTTAGATTTCCAATGTCATCGTATTCGTAATTCCCTACAGACTGGTTATCAACATCATTCGGAAACAAGTTATTATTCGACACAAAATCTTTTACATAGTCCAGTTGGTCAGTTCCCAATTTGTAGGAATAATCAAGATCATCCATCATTTGGTTAGACTCGCCATCCATGCGTTTGAGATCAGTTATGTTTCCATTCCGATCATAAGAATACTGTGTTGTATTATTGGTTAAACTGGTTTGGTAGATATAATTTTGATTTGGTCCCCCATTAATGGCATTAAAATCTAAGTCAAACTCTTTGGATTGGGTAATTCTATTGAGCTGATCATAATTATAATGTTTACCAATATTCAAGTCTCCATTAAAAAGTTCTATCGAGCTTATATTTCCATTGTATAACTGACTAGAAATTGGTCGGTCTACCGATGCAAACAAATTACTACTGATAGCAGATGAAATTGGTTTATAATCCCCATCAAAATAATTCAATGCAAATCCAAACTCATCTTTTGCTGAAATTCCACCTGAAGCGATGTCATTGCCTAAATCGGCTCCAATATGTGCACTGTTTATCATCTTTAACCAACCTTGCAGGGTATAGGCGTAATCTATTCCTTGCACTCGATGTTCCCCAAGCTCGGTCCTTGAAAGTGGGCCATGAAGAAAATACTCATATCTAGCATCATTATCCCAAATTATGCCATCTTCAGAAGTTTTAACGTTAGTAATTCTATTTTCTGCATCATATTCATATTCATGCACGAATTGATCTTCTTTGCTCAATTGATAATAGACTCGAATTACATTACCGCTAATATTATCGTAGTAATAATCCAAACGCTTGAACCGATCTTCCTCATCTGTAATTTTTCCATTCTGCCCATAATCGTGTAACACCGTTTTCACATTCCCAACTGGATCATAACTGTAATGTGTGGCATATGACCACTTCGAGTCAGATCTATTGTAATAAAAAGCTTGAGTAGCCACTCTCGAGCGTAAATTTTCTGGGTTGAAAGTAGTAGGCACATCAAAAATCGATGGACCATCGTCATAAGTAGTCTCTATGACGTGGTGAGCACCCGAATTAGGAATGGGATGCTGAAAAACAAATCCATGTCCACTGTCCCAAAAAGAATTGACTCCAGCTATTTGTGTTATTACTGTTACCCCAGTTTCCATGATACGAGACAATTGATCATATAACGTATATGAAAATTCATGCGTTTTTCGCTGCTCTTCATTCTGACTTAGCACTAAACGGCCAACCTTATCATACCAAAAGTAGGAGGTTCCGCCATTGGGTGTTACTTGCTGTATAATTTGGTTGTCTGCATTGTATTTATAAGTCGTATACAATAAATGAGTAGGGCGAACGGGGGCTGTATTACTACCTGACCTGTAGTCAATAATTCCCTGTTTATTAGTAGCATTTAAATTTAAAGTAGCAACTCCTTTAGGTGGCACTGTTTTGATAAGGTTATCGGCTTGGTCATAATAATAGAGTGTAAACTGATGCTCCGAATTGGGATACCTCACCTTTAACGATTGGTTGTAAAACCCTTTAACTGTTCCATTGGTCCTATTCAAACAAAAAGTAGCATATTCATTTTTGAATTGTTTAATGAATTCTTCTCGATACAATTTATACCTATACTTGGCATTAATAATGGCTCGTTCGTATTTTAAATCTTCACAGGTAGATGGTTGAGGAATTAATCCATTATTAGTAATATCAGCTATTGCTGCCATTCCTAAATCATAAACTGTACCGATAGACTTTGCTGTTCTTACTCTCATTTTCATAGAGGAACCGCTGCCATTAATTAATACATTAGCAGTAAAGTGATCCAAACGATCAGAGTAAAAAACTGGCTTTATAGTTTCAATTCCGGTTACTTGGTTCAATTCATAAGCATAATTATAGGGCTCATAATCAAAATAGTAATCATTATAAAAGGATTGATCCAAATGAACCAAACGCACCCAAATCGTACCATTTGAATATCGATATGCCCGATCAATGTAGATATCACTCCAACCGGGTATCGATTGACCAACAGTACCGATCTGTTTTACTCCTGCATGGTTTGAAGTTTCAAAATCAGGCAAATTATTCAAATCCTGCAATATCGTTTGAAAAACAAGCTCTAAACTATCTCTCAAAAGATTCATTCCTGTTCTATTTTCAGAAAAATAGACCTTTAATTGCTTCCCCTCCATTCCATTAAATCCGACACCTATCATATCTGAAGCTAAATTGATAGCTGTCCCGTTAGTCATGTTTCCATTAATCGTAGAAGCCATAGTGGCCTCATCCATTTGATTGACATACACTCCATTTTGGTCAATCAATGTTCTCATACTATTTTGGATATCTGTTATTTTAGAACTAAAAGCTGGATTTGTAAGCACATTAGCACCAAAAACATTGGATCCGTTATAATTACATGACAATGAAAAATTAAAATAGTCTAAAAATCCAATATTCAAACCCAATTTGTAATTCAAATAGTTTGCAAAAATTGCCTGAGAAGCATTGTCGATATCAACATCTGAAGTTGAGCTTAACGATGGGATTGAAGAAAAACCAGCGTTGATAAAATCTAAAATCGCTTGATTAAAATCAAAACAATTGAAGTCTGTCTGCAAAGTCAAACCACAGTTAAAGTAAGAACTATTTTGAGTTGTAGTATAATACTTCCTGAACGATGTAAGAATTGGGGAGTAATTAACTTTGAATATATCTGTAGCGCTTAATCCAGCTTGCCCAACAAGATAAGTGGGATCACAAGCAAAAAGTTTAAAATTAATAGTATCAGACAAGAATATAGCAATATTAGCAGTATCTAAGTGTCCAATAAGCCCTCTATTGTATAATAAATAAGCAACAGCCTTAGCAGATGAAGAAAAGTCTCTTGCTGAGTCTTGTTTATTAGTTATTTGATTACCAATATTTGGAACTTTAGCATTTTTCCTAAGTCTTTTATATTTATAAAATGGCAACGAGTGATAGTTATCCTTATTCACATAAGGATTGTATAATGTATTGTAAAATGGTAGATAGTATGTTTCTGTAAATGTAACAGGCCCACCGCTGGTATTGGTTTCAATGGTTTGCGAAACAGTGTAAGGCTCTGAATCTGATAAAAATAATTTTTCACAAGCATTCGTTGCTAATATCTCGTCGATATATCGGGCTCGCTGCGTTTTATACCGTGCTTTAAATTGCTGCCAAATTTCTTTTCTACCAGATAGATGAAAAGTTAAAGCAAATTGTTTAATTCCATATGGCTTAAGGGTATCACTACTGCTACAATCATACATTCTAGAGAAATACAACTTCTTTTGATCCAACAACCATTCTTGCAAGCCATTTGCAGAACCTACTGCAGGTAAAGGAAATTGAGTATTACTAAAACAATCCAAGGATTGGTCTCTCAATACTACAGAATAATTACCATGATTATATAATGTTTGTCCTTCAAAAACTTTCGAAATAATCGGATCAAAAGGCATCATAATACTTGCATCATCTGTATTGTCAAACACTCCATTATTAATTGCTTTGGTTGTCGTGATATCTGTCGTAGTCAATACAATTTCATGCCCACTAATACCGCCCATCAATTGGATTGCACTATTAAAATCTTCAACTGTTTCACTTTGATCTAATATGGCCATGAACTTTTTACTTTTGTATGTATTCAGTTCTTGACAGGTCAAATAAGAGCAATAGTTAGGGTGGAATTTTACAAAAAACTCAGCAAATCGAGGCTCAAAATCAGACACCAATGGACTTGAGGCAATCCCAAATTCATTCATAAATGCACGGTTAAATTGATTAAACGTACTGTATTCATCTGTAAAAATCTTAGCCCCGTAGGTCGATGCTAGCCTGTAGTAAATTCTATGTAATAGATAAGGAGAATTAAAGGCCGCATTTTGTAATATTGGGTTTATAATGCCCAGAATCTTCACATTATTGGTTGGATTATGAGCTCCTTTTTTGATAAAATACCCCCCCCGAGAAAAATCAGAAATCATTTCATTTAACATATCACCACACATATCTTTATCTGAGAAGTCTGTTGTACACTCATTATAAGCGTTCCGATTTAACTCCTCTTGTTCAAATTGAACGTAAGGCGTTGAACAATTTAAAGTTTCAAATGCATCAATAGCATCAATAATTACCTCATCTGTATTTAACTTCAATATTTTTTGGATGGTGTAACTAGTTTGGGAATATAAACCTACCTCCAACGTATCATTCACCACATTGGCAGTAACACCAGATTTAGTTAGAATATCGTTAGTCCCCGTATTTGAAAAATCAAAATATCCATTAGATGAACAAACCTCGGAAAAAGAAATTCCCTTCTTTTCTATTCGGATGATTGTATTTTTATCCTCATCTGTCAATTGAAAAATGAAATCGTATCTGCAATCGTAGCATATTTGTAAATTACTCACACAATTGGCCTCGAATGGATTTGAATTAAAGCTATAAGCAAATTTATAAGTAGTTCCTTGTGCAACAAAAAATGGGAAACTCATTATCCAACTGTTACCCGCCTCAAAAAAATAGTCAGCGTTTCCATTCATTAAGTCATCGGTAAAATAAACTGGGGTAGTCGTCATGGTATCCATTTTCGCCTCATCCCTAGGCTTTCCTGCAATGGACGTTGCTACAGTTCTATCTTTTATATCTTGGTATGAAACTGAAACCTGACCATTAGGATCTACAGCAAAATTCTTTTTGTAAAAAGTATATTCCCCAACATCTGTCCCAAACAATTTTTCTAAGTCAGATGGAAAGGGCTTTACATATACATACTTGGTATTGTTCTTTTTGTTTGTTATGAATTCTTTTCCAGGAGAAAAATTTGCCGTAACTCGCCCTGATCCATCAACATTATACTGAGTAAAGCTGTAAGGATATTTTTCGGCATCAGGAATTTCTCCTTTAACACCTAACAAATCACTAAAGCTAGAATAGTATTTAGAAGACCCTGAGGTTTGATTGTCAAATTCCATCAAATCCGCTGTCACAAAATCCTCATCGTCATAACTGTCCTTCAATAGCTTAACGCCATTATTTGTAAAGTTTAAATTTGATTGGAAAGAATTCTTTGCGTTTCCAAAAATTGGTGCTGGCAGCATTTGAATAACCGGCTTCCCACTGAAATCGTAATACGTTTCTTGGGCAATTAAACTCGTTTTATTGGCTACTTTTTTATAATTGTTTCCATCCAACAAGGTTTCCTCCTTACCATTGTTTAAAACAGTAATGGCTTGCCTCTCTTTATTACTCCCGTCATAAAACTTTGCTACTTCTTTATTTTTTCCTTCTGAGGAAAAACTACGAGAATATTGCCAATTCAATTTTTCTAACAATAAATCATTTCCCAATGCATAAATATAGGAAGCAGGAATTTGTACACTTGATCGGATAGGCAAACTCCATTGACCATATATTTTTCGCTCTGCCAATGCATTACTATCTGAATGTATTTGAGGTTTAACAGTCCGTACCCTAAAAACTAAATATCCGGACTCGTATATATTGTTTAAAGTATAAAAATTATTTGTTGTTAAAACCCTTACCGCTTGCTTAGAAAAATCATAATCGAGACTACCATCTTGTTTCGCTTTCTCTATATACAACCATTCCAACTCGTAGGAAATAGGATTTCGTTTATTTGTCCAAGTAACAGCAATCTGATTATCCTTTAACTCACTGCCAGTTTGGGAATGATCAAAGATTATTATTTCAGGAGGTGGAATGACTCCGTTAGAATTGGGCAATTCATAGGAATACCTACCTACCTCAACATAAAGCTCTACTTTTAAAGCTTTTACTATCTCATCATCTAGATGAGCAAAGTCTGATACATTAATCTTTAATTCCGCCAAACTCACAAATTCAAAAATTTTATCTGCTGATGCTTTAGTAGAATAAAAATAGGTCGCTTCACTAATATCAGTAAGTGGATTAATTGTTAAATCTAAAAAGCGATTATCCTGTGAAACTGAAGAATTTTTATCCTGCCTTCCTGAAACAATCAATTCAGGCTGGATTTTTACTTCCTCTAATAATGCAGGCAATGTCACATCAATAGTATTGTAATAGAATCTAGCACTTACATTATAGTATAAGTCTTTGTATCGGTACACCCCACCACTCTGACCGATAATGTCTAGAATTTCAATTTTAAACTGCTGATTTACATCAGCTCCGTCTCTTAGCTCCTTAAGCGTATAATCTTTAAGTCTATTCGTTTTCCCAATTAACAAGTCAGCATTCTGTGCAAATGATGAATAACTGCTAACTGAAGCAATTAAAACTATAAGTATTGAGAGTATGGGTAATCTTTTCATAAGTTATAATTTTATAAGCTTGTAATCAGCATATTTAGGATTCACTTTAATTTCATTCTTCTCAGGGGTAAAAAAGTTTTGGATATCACAATCCCAACCTTTGTGTTGATTAATCAACACCTTCTCAAAAATAATTTTGAAGCGGCTACCATTCATATAGAAATATTCTAACGAAACAGGAAGATTTCTATCGCCATCAATCTTTATATATGCCTTACTTATTCCTATTTCTTTGGACCCATTCAAAACGATTAAATTGTTTGCTAAATTGGTATTTGCAACATCTACTTTAAATCCTGCTTTACCTAAAGGATTAAATTGAATATCTCCTCCCAAGGTCTCAAATTGCTCTAAATTATTTGGATTTGATTTTAGGAAAAGAATTTCCTTCTCCTGCTTCATTACTTTAAAGTAAATAGAATCAGAAATATAAGTATCAAAAACTTCTGTAATAGCTTTTGAACAAGACAGATTTCTGATAAAAGTGACTTTAGAATAGGTATATTGGCCATCATTATCCGTTGCAAATCCAACCTTATAAATAAGCTCAACCGAATTAGCTTTAGCAATATTGTCAAATACATCCTTTAGTGATTTTTCTATGGAAGCTTCAGCGGATAATGTTTGCGCAGAAAAATCACTAAAAAGACAACAGAATAGCAACAACAGAATTCCTCTTTTCATTCTACCTTTTGTTTAATGATTGACGAGTTTCAGATACTGTAATGATTCCTGAAAGGGTTTCTTTTTTCACTTGAAACAGATTCCCTTCATCATCATACTCATAAAAAGTAGCATAATTATTTTCATCTAATTCGGCCGTGAGTCTATTATTGAGACGGTCATACACATATGATTTCATATTTGCATTTTTGGGAAAAATCCGTATATCATCGAATAGGCCTCCAAAATACCCTCCTTCAAGAGTTATAGGCTCATTAGGGTCGTAAGTAAACTCAAATTCGATCTTTTGCCAACCATCAATCGGCTCAACTATCCGAGGTCCAATTATGGTATTTTCATACACAACTTTAGCTTCTCCGCTATACGGCATTCCAGATCGAACTAAGTCTCTTACCCATATAGAAAAAACATACAAAGATCCCACTTCTAACTTCACTCCTTTAATAGTAGAAAAGTCAATGACCATTGATGATGGTGAAGATGAATAATTATTTAAATCTATTCCCGTTTCTTGCTCAAATGCTGCATAATTTAAAGCATTTTCATTCACTTGATTCGCTATTTGAATGTTACCATTATTAGATGAATTGGAGAAAGTGAATTTTGATAATGGAAGTTGTTCCTTTTCAATGACGTTTAACGAAAAAGCACCAGGTGCAGTTATATGCTTCAAAAATAACGAGTAATCTCCAGTATGTGCTTCTCCCTTTATCAGAGTAGAAGTAGGAGTTATTTCTCGAATAACCCTGTAAGGTGAGGTATAGATATTACTAGTGACCATCCCTAACAATCTAAACTGATTGTCGGGAATTTGACCGACTGGATTGCCATTTCCTCCTAACTGATAATAGTTTTCAAAGTTTTCAAAACCCATTAAATCATACTTACTGTTTGAAACAATTGCTTCTGCAGTGCCATTACTATTTACTTGTGCGGAAGAATATTGATCAAGGGCATTATGAGATTGAATTACTTGGCCATGACTAGAGAACAAATCATTGGTTGACTTAGGAAACCATCCATAAGTTGGCTGAGTATTCATAGTAGGATACTCCAATAAAGGATTACATGGATCTAAATTAAATTGGATTACATCAATTGGGGTTGTAGTAGTATAAATACCCGCACTAGAGGTTTTAAATAAGTCGCTATTCCTAGGTGCAACAATTGTCTTTTCTTCTATTACTCTAAATACTCCATATTCTCCATCAATGAATGGATTTCCTGACTTTGGGTAAACTGAAATAACATTCTCATCCGATGGAGCCTCTCCATATTCTTGACCAGTCACTGATATGTAATCAAAATTCTTACCGAATTGTTCTATTCCATCAAAATTATTGTGATTAGTATTTGGATCGAGGTATTGCATTACAGGACTCTTTATCGACTTGGTATTTCTTGCTGATAGTGCTTGCAGGTTTTTATTGCCTGAACGGATGACCTTCAAGTTTTTCCCTTTCATTCCTGACAAAAGACCACCATCTCTTTTGATTAATGAGAATTCTCCTGTAATGCAACCAACTGATTGGATATATGGTTCTGCATCAGAAAATGATACGTCTTGCATTAATACTTTTGGAGAATAAAAGCTTAATGTGTCTCCTTTATAAGTCGAATAGAAACTATAGATTAGTGGCTGTCCTGCTTTAAAGTATTTTATTTTACTAAAGTCATAATCCCATTCAAAATCGCCACAATCTAGAAGCGTATTGTTTTTTTCAATGGCAGCCAAAAATTGGAAACTCCCAGGATTTGTGCTTTTTATAGTATCCGTAAAATCAAATAGTTCATGAATATCATCCGTTATTTTATAAAACCCCGTAAATGGTGAATTTCGAATTGTTGAAGTGTAAGGATCCCCACTATACATCGCTTGGCATATATTACTATTAAAATTAAATATATGAGAAACATTATTAGCATCATAAGGATCCCATAACCCCGCAGCTATTTCCAGATTTATTTGATCTGCATATTTGTCTTTTAAATGAAAAATTTGAAATGACAGTGCAGTATCCCTTATAGAATCCATTCTATCGAAAAATCGCTGTGTATTGTATACAAGTGTGCCCCCAACAAATGTCGGTATAAGTAATTCAGAAAACATTACATTTGAGGAGAATTCGTCTCCGCACCCGACGGTGTGCGCACAAAGATTACAATCACCACAATTGAGGTCAGCGGTTAAAATAGTATCAGGACAAGGGTTCTTTTTAAACCCATCGATACAATCAAGTGGATACTTCACCCAAGCTACCTGAGAATAGCCTTGATCGTCTGAAATAATCACCTGATCACCGTGTTTAAATGCCCTATTACTTTTATAAGAAGAATTTGATGAACCGCCATAAATTAAGTCAGTTAGTCCGATATTTTCATAAGCACCTCCCATTCGGGCAAGACCATCCATCTTATATGCAGGCATATTAAATATGTGCTCATCCTGGTTGTATTCATCAATTGATTTTGTAAGCAACACTTCTCCTGTCTCACCATCATACAAAGTATTTTCTACCGTAATTTTGTATTGATCAGTATAAGAAGTTACTTTTTCTAAAATACCATATTCCTGTATCACTTTTGTGGTAGTTATGGTATTTACCTTTTCAATTTGAGTAATGGTATTGTGATTAGGGCTTGGGATTGGAAACGTAAGCGGGATAAGAATTGGTAATAAAATAACATCAACATTGGCTGAAGTATTGGTTGCTTCAGTCGTTTCATTGCTCATTCTTGAATCGACTACCATGTCAGATTCTACCCCTAAAAGTGTGTTCTCTATTCGACCATTTGGCAACCAAGCTTCTACATTATTATCAAGAATTATTTTTCCATTTTCACTTTTTGTTTTATAATGATTAATTGTTCCCCCAATCATATTTATTTTTGTGATACTATTACCCCCAATTGTTTCTACAGTCTCGCTATACGTCTCTTCACCTTTTAATTTACCATGCATATCGTTAAGAATAATGGAAAAACCTTGAGATGCTGTAAATCTACTTTCTTGGGTAACATCTGTAAATGGAAAACTCCCTTTAGAAGTTGGGGCTGGCTTAGGTAAAATTTGAGGCGCAGTAGATAATACCCTAACAGGAAAATCCTTAGCTGTATAAAACTCTTTCTTTGTAATGGTACTTGCAGACACAGAATTAACTTGATTTATATCCTTCACAGTAACTTTAGAATATCCAACACTTGCACCTGGGAAAAGGGACTCTCCAATAGGAAATTCATTATAGGCAGCAATTGCTGGCACATGTCCTTTAGTCGCTACTGCGATATATGGATCTGGCTCTCTAAAAGGATTTTCGTCGGCTCCAACCATTGGTTCATATGTAGCAACTCCACTGCTTATTTCTCCATATTTATCATGTGTAGTGGTATAAAAGTAATTCTGACCATAATTGGAATTCTCTCCTTCTCCAGAAAGAACAGCCCATTGGTCATCTATTCTTACTTCTTTTACTCTCGACCCTCCACCGATTTTCTTTTTAGAAATCGAATTCAATCGTACAAAAGATTCTTTTAGTTTGAAATTATTAGCAACACCTCTTGTCTGGAGTAAGTTTTCAACGCCAAATAACATACCGCGGATATCTCCAACGTTTGCTACTAAGCCTTTAATTACAGACTCTATGGGGCCATCACTTACATTTGGCTGTTTGTATAATACATCAAAAAGATTCTCCCTAAAAAACCCCCAAGAGGTGCGGGAAATTATATTCGGTGAGGACTGCTCTAATTCAATGTATCCAAATTGAGTATTTCCTGAGCATTTACCAATATTTTTTGCTCTTACATATCCTGCAACCTCTTCATATTTTCCTCCATCAATATTTACTTTAAATTTAAAATACATATTATCCAGCTGCTGATTCTCACCAAAAAGCAATTCCTTCAGTTTTGATTCTTCTATACCTTGATATGCTGAAGGAATTGAAAAATACAGAAATCTATTATTATACAAATCATTAGAATAGCTTAAATTAGTGGAAGAGCCTGCACCAACAATTTGATACATTTGCATGGCTTCACGATCTTGAACATATGCGTAATCATCTGCTTCATATTCAATGTTGATTATTCCTCCCGAAGGCAAGGTAATTTCACTTAATGACCATGCTGAAGCCCAATCATCTTTATGAATTGACATTCCATCTTGAAGCACATATGGAAATTCTGAATTCTTTAAAGGAATTGGATTTTTACTTGCATCTAAGACATTATTAGCTTGATTCTTATAATTGCCCCATCGATCCATATTTTCATTTGAATAATTATAGTTATTATCGTATTTAAATTGATAAGGACTTAGTCCACCTCTATCACTCTTACCATTAAGAACTTTTATAGAAAGTAATGTTAATTTTCCAGCTTTCGTTGAGCTATTTGGGATACCTTGGCATAAGGAATAGTCATATTCAAAATGCACTCGCTTAACAGGTATTGCTTCTTCTTTATTTTTTAATCGATCATATTTATTGTACAATGAAATTGAGTCCAATCGATATGTCCGATCATCTCCAGTAATTGAACTTTTGGGATTTCCACCTTCCTCATCCTTTACGCCAATTGCATCAGTTCGCTGTGAAATATAAAATTCAGCCACTTGATTCTTGCTTTCAATACTATGTACATACCATAATTCCTTTTCTCCATAGGTGTAACTTCCTTTTTGATCTTGTTTGTCATGTTCAAATCCTTTAGCGTAACTAGCCCCCTCATACGGTGATCTCCATTTATAATTATTTGATGTTTTCGTATAATTAAACTGATAACCATTCCCATTGTCGTCCGCAGAAAGCCCATCTCCAGTTATATCTTGATAGTCCAGTGACCACTTAGAAGTCAATAAATAAGTATGCACGTAAGGAGGTGTTTCCACCTTATTGAAGAAGTTGTCCTTTCCTTTGTTATTTCCTGTGCTGGCATCAGTACTAACATTGTATTGTTTTAAATTATCATTTGATGAACCTACCAGGTTTGATGCATTATGATCCATTGCAAAGGAAACCTCCTTCTTCACAAAGTTGTATGCAGGAGTTCCATATATAAAGGATTCTCCCATTGTATTTATTTGCCTTACCTCTGCAATGTGATGATCTTTCTGCTTTGCTAACCTATCAATTTCCTTAATTTGCAACTGTTTAGAATTTGATGCATCCTGAAAAAAGTAACCTTCATATGACTTTGGCTTAATGGAGTTTAAAACTTTACAATCCTTTACCGTTAGTGTGTAAAATAAATTCGAGCGTGGAGATCGAGTTTCTTTGTACTTAGGCCTTAAAACTTCTGGAGTAGAAGAATAGCCTTTACCCGAAAACACTTTATTAACCAGAACATTATCCCCAACAATGAATGCAACTGGATTATATCCTTTTAGCGAATTAAATAATGCCAAGTCACTAACTGTTCTTTCTCCTGCTGATTTAAAATAGATATTCTCATATATTGAACCACCAATTGGTTTAGCTTGCTTGAAAGCTGATGTTACATGAGTGTTCCATGCACCATAAACTGATTTAGATTTAACCTTATTAAAATCAAACCCACCTCTAACAAGCGAACCAAGGCCTACTTCTACTCCAAAAGAATTTTCTGAGTCATTATTCACCTCATAGTAGGGATCACTGACTCTTGTCACCTCATTTCTAAATGGTCTAAAACTTCCTGCTGCTCCATGGCCTGTGACAGAATATACATCATATGTCAAAGCTGTAGCAGACAAATTATTAGTTGTTTCATTTAGTGCAATATTCTTATCCCTATTAAAATCTAAAAGTGCGTCAGCAGAAGCGTTTTCATGATATATTACTCCAAAAGTTTTAGTGGTTTCAGTTGGTTCTGCTAAGTATTGTTTTGAGAGCATTCCATGAACCTTTCCATTAGCATATATACCCTGTAATTCACCACCTACACTACCTGAAAATGAAATAGAAGAAGATTTAAATTTTAAAGAGGGTGAAGGCGTATAGGTTTGCATACCAATTGGTAGATAGGAAATTCCTCCTGAGGCCTTAAGAGCTCCTCCTGTAGATTTCCCCTTTTTAGTATTATCACCTTTAACTGGAACAGAAATAGAAGCAGATAAATTCATTGAAGCTTGACCACTCCTAGAGTTGTAACCTTTAGAAGCAGAAGCACCTATAACGCTTGACATTCTCGAAGAAATTGTACCATTAAATGATGTACCATCTAAAGTACTCAGACTAAAACCAACAGAAGCCTTAAATAAACCTAACAGAACGGGAGCACTCAAAGACGGGGAAAAATTCAAACCGAACCCTTTATAATTATTATATTGAAATCCATATCCAAGATCACCTCCAAATCCTGCGACCTCAACCCCTGCAGATGCTCCAAAGCTATAATTCTTCATGTCTTTAATGGAAGAAGTGGTAATAATTTCATCCCCATTGAAGTCATCTGGAACTCCTCGAACAGTTCGATTGACAGAACCGACATTTAAACTCCAGCCTAAACCTACCCAGCTAGCCTCTTGCTCCATACCGACTCCACTGCTATAGGCTATATTAACAGGATATCCACCTACATCCAACAGTGGAATATTATAATTAAAGTCTCCAGTAAAAGGATCAACCATTTCTGTTGTACTTGCCGGAGTAAAAGAAGACTGCTCAGGTTGTGAAGGTCCAGAAGTTAAGGCCATTAATTTGATAGGTGAAAATAATTCACTTAAAAAAACAACTAATAAAATCCATGCCTTGATTCGTAAAGAGTAATTCATAATTAATATATTTTCAATTTTGGGTAATTTGCAGTATTATATTCAAAGATTATTGTCTCAGAAAAAATTTTATTAGAGTCTATTTGAAAACTTAATGATTTATCTGAATTTGATGGGTATATAAAATGTGCCACGACCCCGGCTTTTCCTCCGACCTCCCCTTCATAGTGAAACAACTCACAATCAATTTTTTCACCATTTATTGTCAAAGAAGTATAGTTTTTAAATACATCGGTAATAGCATCCTCTAATTCTTCCTTCTTCTCTATTGTCAATTTGCTAAAAACTGAAACCCCGTTTTCATTTAAAAGAGTTAATGTAAAGAAATGCTGTTCCTGAAATACAATATATAAGGAATCCAATTTGATATTACCTTCCGATAATAATACTCTCACCTCAGGAGTAACATATTTTACTTTAAAAAGATAATTCCCAGAAATTTTCTCTTTCAAAAAAGAATCAGAATTAATAGAGAACCAATTAGAATATTGATTTTCAGTCATCCTATTTTGACAACTACCCGCAACAAGCAATAGAAATCCCATGAAAATAATTTTTTGTATTAATTTCATAGTATTTATTTTAAATAATCAGGATTAATATATCGAATGCTTAAAAAATAATCCTTCTTTTCTAGAACTGATCTTAAGATTAAAGAGTATTCATGATTGTGCTTAAGGTAAACCATCTTATCAAGCTCAATTATAAACTTATTTTCACCAACTGTAGTGATAGCTTGATAGTCAATACTCATTATCCCCCCGGTTTCTGTATCTATTAATTTTCCAACTAATTTATTATCTGAAAAAACTTCATAAAATTTAAACCTAAAATCACCTACAGCGAATAACTCAACGTTAGATTCAATTTCATTAATTAAAATGAATGAAATATCTTTAGGAATATCGCTAGGCTTTTCAATTGAGTTTGCTACAAATGATATAGGCTGAGAAACAGTTACAGGCTCATTATCTAATAAGACATCTACTTCCCAAGCATATTCCTTACCATTTTCCAGATTAACAGCCCCAAGAGGATAATTCAGATTATATTCATTAGTATTTACTTCGAAAATTGGTAAATTCCTTCTCAATGATTTCGTCGGGTTATCAACCACTTCGACTAATTTTAACTTAAATAAAAATGGGTACTGTTCATAACCGGGAAGAAGCCAACTGAAATTAGGACGTATTTCTGACACTTTCGTATCACTGTAGGGATAAATAGGCTGAACAACTAAAAAATCATTTGCCAAATGTTCTTGGCAACCTTTATATTCATTAGGCATTTCAGTTCTTGAAATGAGCTGAACACACTGTCTATAGTTCATAGGTGGTAAACTTTGTGAAATATTAAACAGGTTATAAAATTCATTAGATTTAAAATTGACTCGATATTGTTCTATATCCTTTTTCGTTATATAGTTAGCACCTTTTCTTAAGTATACTAGTCCTGCTTCCTCCATTTGAACACTCCCATTCAAAGATTGAATAGTTGAGCTTAGGTTAAAATAACCTTCGGAACTACTATTAATAATTAATAGATTTACTGCTGTTTTTTGAAATGGAAGAATTGGATTAATAACAACCTCTAAAGATTGAGTCTTTCCAGAAATAAAAATTATAGAAAAGAGTATGGAGAGCAACAAATATCGTCGAATTTGCATTTGGGGTATAATTTAAATAGTTAATTTCCATCCGAATGTATGAATTAAATTAATAATTTAACAAAAATTATAAAAAAATATTTGCTCCAAAAAATGCCAAATTTGCCTACACCCCTTTAAAATACTATAATCTTGACTGTCAAAAAAAAAATTATTTTTATTGCTCTTTTAATCCGTTCACTAACTATTCTTTCTCAATCAAATAATAGTAATCAAATAGTAAAGGTTTCTAAAAATAAAGATCACCTTATTGCTATGGTGACAATAATAAACGATTCTACTCCATTTTTGGGGAGTTTTCAAACTATCCAAAATTGCACAACAGGAAATACTATTAGTGATACTACATTTCAAGTTGGTATCAATAAAGGTATTAATAACTTTAAAATAGAAGTAAAGCTTCTTGAATGTCAAGAATTAAATATCGCTTTTAACTCTATGTATGATTCATTATACTTTAACAGTTCAAATATCATCTCTCTTGAGGAGAAATTAAAACCCACAATTAACGTACAATACAACAAATTAAAGATTCTTAATCCTACTCCCTTGGATACTTACAGTATAGAAATTAACAAGCTTCTATACTTTCGAGGTATCATAAATCAAGACAGCATAATATTGTTAGACACCAACATTACTAAAGGAAAAGATAGTATAATAGAAATTAGTTCAAATAATAAAACAATAAGTACTATTTATTATAATAAGAATACTTTCAGTCTTTTACAAAATAAAAAAAATATTGAAACTGACACGATTAAGAGAAAACGCCTTTCCTTCCATGGAAGCACTTCACTCATGCACATGAATGGAGCAAAAAACCAACCAAATCAATTAAATAATACAATCCCAAACACTCAAATAACATCTTCAAATAAACTTATACTTTTCAATATCCCATTAAATATTGATTTCCAATTCAACAATGCTAAATCCATTGATAAGAATTTTAGATCTTACTTTAATATTTCATTGGACAAAACAGAATTTCAAAAATCACTTAAAAATCTAAAAAACAAAACCATACAGTCTAAAAAACAAGACCTTAATAATCAAATTTCTAACCTAGAAGATCAGAAAAAACATTTAAATGAAAGCAGAAATAATACTCTAGGTTATAATGATTCAGTAATTAAACATGATTTAAATATCCCAACCGTTGATACAGGGCTAACCATGATAGATACTTTTGAAGTAAAGAAATCAATAAATGAGATTCAGTCCGAAATAGATTTATTGAATAACTCAATCAGAACGCTAGAGCAAAAAGAAAAACTAGATAGTAAATATAATCCGATAAATAGTTTGAATTTTTTTGAAAAAATTGACCATTTTGAAATAGGTAATTTTTATGAAGTTATCACACCCCATACTTTAAGTAACGTTGAAATAAAAGGAATAAATTTAAAATTATCAATTAACTCAAAGCAATCAATTCATATCTTAAGTGGAAGAAAAAATAAGTATTATTTTAACCCAACATCTCCTTCTATGTTTAGCAGTATTGGCTATATAAATACGCATTTTAGCAAACTAAATTTCTCAACTTATGTTAGTTTAGATCAAAAAAAACAAGTCGAAACTACAAATGACTATATCATTTCTCAGATTTTTGAAGGTCATTTATCAAAAAAACTTGAATACAAGATTGAAACGAATATACTAATCAAACAGGATTTAAATAATTATCAAAATCACTCAGCCTCAATTGGCGAATTACAGTATTTACTTTTTAAAAACATTAGCCTTAATGTCGGATTAGAAGCGATTGGAAAAGAATATAGCTCAGATGGGGTTTTCCTACTTCAGAATGATTTATTCTCTAAATACATAAAAACAAATGTAAATTTATTCAAAAACAAGATTAGTTTATCTGCATCATATAATGATATTGAAAGGAATAAATCTTCGCAATCTTTAGAGAATAAAAGAATCAGTTATTCATTAGAAGCAACTAGTAGATTTCAAAAAATACCTAATATTTATTATAGCATAAAACCAATCAATTTTGAACTATTTAGCCAATTAGATACTAACTTATTTAAAGTTTCGATAAACAGCACAATCGAAATTACGAGACTAACATATAGTAAAAGAATTAAATCAACATTTTATAAAGTTCTCTTATCTAGAACAAATATTGTTACCAAAAGCAACCTTTCAGATTCTGAAGTGATAGACAATAGACAAACAAATTATCAATTATTATCCTGTATTAGATTCAAAAAAAACAACCATTCCGTTTCAATCAATAGTCTAGATAATCTCCCATCCTTTTCAAGTTTAAATATAGACCTATCAAATTCGTTCAATGATAAATTTAGTTCATCATTAGGATTTATGGCATTATTCGATACAATAAACAAATATGGGCTTCGATTAATTACTACTTACCAAATAAATAAAATTATTGCATCAAACATTGGTATAAATTCCTTTGACAACTATATATCAATAAATCTTGGGTTTAAAATAACGTACTAATTTCTCAAATAGACTTCATAGGATCATATAGCCAATATTCATTTATTCTAAAATAAGCTATCTGATCCGATTAAATATTGTATCATATTCAATAGTTCTTATCAAACTATCTTTTCTAGTGTCAAACAATCTAAAATAAAAATCTTTCCTATAAATTAATCCTTCAGAATTATAGAACGTTTCAGAATATTCAGGGTAATTATTATCTAAAATGCAATGAACCTTACCATTTTTATGAAATTTAATGACATCATAAAAGGGAATTGTTGTAGAAGTAATAAACCCATCAAAATTATCAGTAGCGCCAATCATTGTGTCAATTACTTCAATTGAAGACAAATTTCCTGTACTATCCCACTCCATACGATAACCACAAGGTAGGCCTCTACAGTTTTCTTCTACGCTTTTTAGCTTTCCTTTTGGATACCATTGATAAAATGGGCCATCAAGCACTGTAAACTTATAATAAGACCTCTGCTTTAAATTATCGTTATCCCAATAGAATTGCTTAACACTTTGTGTATAAACATGATTAAAACAAAACAATACAAAAATCAAACTTACAATTTTCTTTAATTCAACTTTCATAATCTAAATATCTCTGTCGCATATTAATAATCTATACTTCTCCACCATTCAATCCTCTAAATATACCTCATTTAACCTTTTATTCTTCAACATTCTCCCAAGAATTCAATAATTTTACTTGTTGTAAATCTCTATTGGAGCAATAGTATTTGAAATCAATAAATCTTTACTTACTTTTGTGCTCCCTTTTTTGGGGAATATTATTAACTAAAATTTATACCAATGAGCAATCATTATGAGGCGGTTTTCATTATGACTCCCGTTTTGTCTCTTGAGCAGACAAAGGAAACAGCCGAAAAATTCAAAGCTATCATTACTGAAAATGGTGGAACTATCGTTAACGACGAGAATTGGGGCTTAAAAAAATTAGCTTACCCAATTCAAAAAAAATCAACAGGTTTTTATCAGATGTACCAATTTGAGTCATCAAATGGAGAATTAATTGAAAAAATTGAGACTGCATTTAGACGAGATGAGCGAATCATGAGATTCTTGACCATCAAACTTGACAAATATGGTGTTGAGTATGCTGCGAGAAGAATTGAAAAGAACAAAACGCTAGGTACAAAAAAGTAATACAGTAGTAACAGACTAAAAAAAAGCATTATGGCTGATAAATCTGAAATTAGATATTTAAATCCTCCATCAATTGAGGTAAAGAAAGACAAATACTGTCGTTTCAAGAAAAACAGAATTAAATTCATCGATTATAAAAACCCTGACTTCTTAACTCAGTTTGTAAACGAGCAAGGAAAAGTTCTTCCAAGAAGAATTACAGGAACTTCATTAAAGTATCAAAGAAAAGTGGCTCAGGCGATCAAAAGATGTCGTCACTTAGGTTTGATGCCATACGTAACTGATTTATACAAATAAGGAGGATAAGAGATGGAAATTATATTAAAAACAGACGTAGAGAACTTAGGTTTTAAAGATGATTTAGTGACTGTTAAACCAGGATACGCTAGAAACTTCTTAATTCCTCAAGGTCACGCTTCAGTTGCTACGGCATCTGCGAAGAAAATGTTGGAAGAAACTTTGAGACAAAGAAGTCACAAAGAAGCAAAAATAAAAGATGCAGCTCAAGCTACTGCTAAGAAATTAGAAAAAGCGGCTGTAAAAGTTGGTGCTAAAGTTGGCGAGGCTGGATCAAAAATATTTGGTTCAGTAAACACGATCCAATTGGCTGAAGCACTTAATGCTCAAGGTCATGAAATTGACAAGAGAAGCATTAAGATTTTAGGTGCTCAGATCAAAGAAATCGGTACTTACCAAGCTGAAATCAGATTACACAGAGATGTAACTGTAACTATCGACTTCGAAGTGATTGCTGAGTAAGCTAACACTGCAACAAAATCAAAAACCTCTTTCGTTTATTCGGAAGAGGTTTTTTTGTGAGATAACTTTTCCCATTTAACCGCAAAGGTCGCTAAGGGTTTTCGCAAAGCCATGCCTGCGGCGGGCAGGTTCACAAGGGAATTTGCTTATTCAATTAAAAATTAACTGCTTGTCAAATTGACTTATTAATCTATTGACTTATTGAAAAATTGATACATTGTTAAATTGCAAGCTTACTCGTATCGTAACGATTCAATCGGGTCTAAACTCGCTGCTTTCTGAGCTGGATAAATTCCTGAAACGACTCCAACGATAAAACACAGCACCACGCCTAAAGTCATCCAATCCCATGGAATAATAAAACCACCACCTACGAAACCTGAAACTACGTTTCCAATTATGATTCCCAACACAATTCCAACTGCACCGCCTAACTGACAAACAATAACTGCTTCGACCAAAAACTGCATCATAATGATACGGCTACTAGCTCCCAAAGCTTTTCGAACACCAATTTCTTTGGTTCGTTCGGTAACAGTCACCAACATGATATTCATTAAGCCAATGGCTGCGCCTAATAGAGTGATAAACCCAATAATATAGGCCGAGAAGCTCACCATGGATAAATTTTCAATCAGCAAATTGGCCACACTATCCGATCGACTAACATCAAATGAAGGCTCTTCCTTTATCTGATCTCCTCTTACGACTCTAAATGCACCAGTTGCTTCTCCAATTGCTCCGTCCAACTCTTCAGGATCATTGACCATTACATTAATCAAATAAGAAGTATTGGCCGATGAAAAATATTGTCGTGCATTCTGCAAAGGAATCAATGCATTTTTATCGGCGCTAAATCCCATGCTACTCCCCTTTTCTTTCAAGACTCCCACTACCCGATATTTTCCTGATCCAATTGAAATAATTTTGTCAATGGCTTCCTGAGTCGTTCCAAACAACGATGTTCTGATTTCGTATCCTATAATTACGACATGCGCACCAGAATTCACTTCATTGACTGAGAAATTACGTCCTTCAGCTATTTCATAACCTGAAGTAATAATGTAATCTTCATCACATCCGAAAACAAAAATATTTGGATTCGTTTTCTCTGATTCAAATTTCAAAGTAGCAGTGACTGTAGCTCTAGAACTAATGGACACCACAGAAGGATATGAAAATTGCTGTTTAAAGTCTTTGGCATTCTGGAAATCAATAATGGGATAAACCTTCGCTCTTTTTCCACCCTTTCCCATTCGAATATTACTCCCTTCATTTTTAATGGAAAAGGTATTGGAACCCATGCTACTAAAATTGCTACTAATGGATGTTTTGATGGCATCAATGGAAGTTAGAATCCCAACTAATGCGCAGATCCCTATGGCTATAATGAGCACAGTCAAGATGGTTCTCAAAAGTTGAGTACGAACAGATTTAAAGGATTCTTTTATATTTTCAACGACAACGTCTTGCATCGACTAATATTATTTTCAGACAATATTACCCATTCTCAGGAAGGAGTAAATATATTTTGTGAGGAACGGTTTTAAAAATGGTTGAAAATCGTTAAATTCGTATCCCTCGAAACATCATTAATAACGCATTAACGAAAGAAACAAATGGCATTTGATATTGAAATGATTAAAGCGGTTTATTCAGTAATGGGAGAGCGTGTAGAAGCTGCTCGAAAAATATTGAATCGACCATTAACGTTAACAGAAAAGATCTTATACTCACATTTAGAGCAAGGGTCCGCTACAGAAGAGTTCATTAGAAGTAAATCTTATGTAGATTTCAAACCAGATAGAGTAGCGATGCAAGATGCTACTGCTCAAATGGCTTTGTTGCAGTTTATGCAAGCAGGTAAGAAAAAGGTAGCAGTACCCTCTACAGCACATGCGGATCACTTGATTCAAGCAAAAATTGGAGCAGATAAAGATCTACAAGAATCGTTGAACAAGAACAACGAAGTGTTTAACTTTTTAAGCTCGGTTTGTAATAAATACGGGATTGGATTCTGGAAACCAGGATCAGGTATTATTCACCAAGTAGTTCTAGAAAATTATGCATTCCCAGGTGGAATGATGATTGGAACCGATTCTCACACAGTAAATGCTGGTGGATTGGGTATGATTGCAGTTGGTGTTGGTGGTG
This sequence comes from Acidiluteibacter sp., assembly GCF_055129545.1. Classification (NCBI taxonomy): domain Bacteria; kingdom Pseudomonadati; phylum Bacteroidota; class Flavobacteriia; order Flavobacteriales; family Cryomorphaceae; genus Acidiluteibacter; species Acidiluteibacter sp. The sequence goes on from NZ_JBSRUB010000035.1 coordinate 73,744, forward strand.
CTGATGCAGTAGATGTAATGGCTGGAATGCCTTGGGAGCTTAAATTTCCAAAATTAATCGGGGTTAAATTAACTGGACGATTGAACGGATGGACTTCTGCAAAAGACATTATTTTGAAAGTAGCAGGAATTCTTACCGTAAAGGGTGGAACAGGTGCTGTAGTAGAATATTTTGGAGAAGGAGCTAAGAATTTATCTTGTACTGGAAAAGGAACCATTTGTAACATGGGCGCTGAAATAGGCGCAACTACTTCTACTTTTGGTTACGACGATTCTATGAGAAGATACTTAAAGGCGACAGGAAGAGCAGATGTTGTTGCTTTAGCTGATGAAGTAGCTGGTCATTTGACTGGTGATGATGAAGTATATGCTGATCCAAAGAAGTATTTTGATCAAGTGATTGAAATAAATCTAGATGAATTGACTCCACACGTGAATGGTCCTTTTACTCCTGATTTAGCTACTCCAGTAGCAGAAATGAAAGAAAAAGCGGCTGCAAATGACTGGCCAACTGATATTGAATGGGCTTTAATTGGTTCATGTACTAACTCTTCTTATGAAGATTTAACGCGTGCGGCATCAATTGTTGAAGATGCTTTTAATAAAGGTGTTAAACCAGTTTCTAAATTGGGAATCAACCCAGGTTCTGAACAAGTAAGATTTACTGCAGAAAGAGATGGGTTGATGGATACTTTTAAGAAATTTCCTTCAGTAACTATATTTACAAATGCTTGTGGCCCTTGTATTGGACAGTGGGACAGAGCAGGTGCTGAAAAGAAAGAGAAAAACTCAATCGTGCACTCGTTCAACAGAAACTTTTCTAAAAGAGCTGACGGAAACCCAAATACACATGCTTTTGTAACTTCTCCAGAAATGGTTGCTGCAATTGCCATTAGTGGTCAATTAGACTTTAATCCCATAACGGATTCATTAACGAATCAAAAAGGTGAGAAAGTAAAATTAGCTGAGCCAACAGGAATTGAATTGCCAACGAAAGGATTTGCTGTTGAAGACAACGGATTTCAAGCTCCAGCTGAAGATGGAAGCGGCATTGAAATTAAAGTTGCTCCAGATTCAAACAGATTACAATTACTAGAGCCTTTTTCACCTTGGGATGGAAACAACATTACAGGCGCAAAATTATTAATCAAAGCATTTGGAAAATGTACGACTGACCACATCTCTATGGCAGGCCCATGGTTGAGATATAGAGGTCATTTAGATAACATTTCTGACAACTGCTTAATTGGTGCTGAAAATGCTTTTGGTGGAGCTTCTAACGAAGTAGTGAATCAATTGACTGGCGAAAAAGGTGCAGTTCCTGCAACCGCTAGAGCATACAAAGCAGCAGGCGTTCCTTCAGTTGTAGTTGGAGACCATAATTATGGTGAAGGTTCTTCTAGAGAGCATGCAGCAATGGAGCCAAGACATTTAGGTGTTTGTGCAGTTATTGTAAAATCATTTGCTAGAATACACGAAACAAACTTGAAAAAACAAGGAATGTTGGGATTAACTTTCGCAACTGAGTCTGATTACGATAAAATCCAAGAAGCTGATACATTTAACTTTATCGACTTGAAAGATTTTGCACCAGACAAGCAATTGACATTAGAGTTAGTTCATGCTGATGGCTCAAAAGAGCAAATCAAATTAAACCATACTTATAATGCACAACAAATTGGATGGTTTAGAGAAGGTTCAGCATTGAACATGATTAAAAAAGCTAATGCTTAAACCGTAACATTAATAAAATTGAATCCTCATCTTTCTAAAAGATGGGGATTTTTTTTGTTTTGCTGACTAATTCTCACAGATTCCACTATCTTTATAGATTCGGTATAATAATTGAATAAGACCTCAAAAAAAACATTATGAAAAAAATTATTTACACTATTTTTTCCCTTTTGGCAATCAATAGCTTTGCCCAAGAAAACCTAGTCCCAAATCCAAGTTTTGAAGAAGTAGAAAAAAAAATTAAAGAAGCTGGTGAAATAGACCTCGCATATCCATGGACTTCTGCTACGTTAAAAAAAGTAGATTTATATAGTGAGGATGCTAAAAACAAAGAATTTGGTGTTCCAACAAATGCGTATGGAGAAGAAAAAGCACAAGACGGTAAGAACTATGTTGGTTTGAATATTTATGGATACAGAGGTCGAGCACCTAAAGGTTACCTGCAAACAGAATTAACAAAGGAATTAGTAGCTGGAAAAAAATATTGCATGAAGTTTTTTGTCAGCTTTTCTGATCGATCTAAATATGCGACTAACAATATAGGTATGCATGTTTCTACTGAAGCAATCAGCTCGACTAATGAAGGTGACTTAAATTTCAAGCCACAAATCATGAAATTAAAAAACAGCCCTATTGAAAAGCAATTTGATTGGGTGCCAATTTGTGGATTATATGAAGCGACTGGTGGAGAGAAATACATTACAATAGGGAATTTCATGAGCGAAGAGAATACTTTAACAGAACGTGTAAGACAGTCGAGAGAATTTTCAGGTGCTCAAATTATGGACGGATACTATTATTTAGACAATGTATCTGTAATAGATATGGAAGGACAAGATGCTGAAACTTGTGTTTGTGAAAAAATAGCAGGTGGTAAATTGGAAACTGAATTCAAATCATTCTCTACTACTGAGAAAGACAAAGAAATTAGCAAAGCAGAAAGTAAAGTATTTGTAAATTCTGATGGAACTACCGCTAAGCCTGGAGCGAAGACTGCGACAGCATCAGCAAAAAAAGAATACAGTCCGATTGACCAAATCATCAACTTTGAAGATGGGTCTAAAGACATCGAGATGGAAGGCGAAGTAACGTTGGATCAGATTGTAGATTATTTAAAGAAGAATCCAAAAAAGAAGCTAAAAGCAATAGGTCACGCAAATAAATCAGAATCCAATGCTGAAAAATTAGCTAAGGGAAGAGCATTTGCGATTAAAAAGTATACCGACTCTAAAGGTTTGACCGGTAGAGTTGTTTTAGATTTCAGTATTGAAGAACAAACAAAACCTGAGAACAGAAAGGTAACTTTTGAATTTGTAGATTAAATAAAATGATTTAATATTGATGGCTGTAGTCAAATGATTACAGCCATTTTTTATTTTTATTAAAATGAAAGCACATATTGTTTTTGTACTTTTTCTCTGTTTTACTGTTTCAGGTTTTGGTCAAAGTGATGTAAAAATCGACTTGGAAAACTTTGACCAATTAGAAATGGAAGCTCAAGTCATGAAAGCCATTAATGACTATAGAAAATCAAACAAAATTCCTGCAGTTTTACAAGATGAGATACTAGATGCTGCTTCATTCGATCAAGCAGAGTACAATCAGAAAAACAATAAAGAAGCACATTCTCAAGACGAAGTGGTAAAAGAAAATGTGCAAAAAAGAGTTCGATTTTATAAAGGATTGCACTACGAAATGGGAGAACTCATTTACATTGCAACCATTGGTGCTCCAATAAAATCTATGGGTTCTCAAGAAACTTTTGTGATAAACACCTACGAAGATGCCGCAAGAGCTGCGCTAAATCAATGGCAGAAAAAAGAGGATACCAAGGAGATTTTAGATGACAAGACCTACTTCAATGCTGGTGTTGCCGCGAGTTTTAATGCAGAACGTCGAGAAATTTCAATTGTAAGTGTTTTAGCATCTGCCCCATTTGAATTGAAAGAAAAAAAGGATAGAGAGGATGATTATGGTTTAGTAGAATTCAATAAAACACTTTGTGATCTATTTAATCGAAAAAATAGCTACTTGCCCGAATTACTATCTGATAAAGTGTTCGTTAAAGATGGAATAATCTACCTTGAAAACAGTGATCGGGAATTGTTAGCAGAAATTTTAGCAGATGGTAGAGATGGATTTGCAATTGATATTGTAAGTAAAGACCAGTTTGATTGCAATGGAGGAAATAAAATCTATCCGAGCAATATTCATTATGGATTATTACTTCGACCAATAAAAGCTTCGTCGGTTAATTTTAAAACACCTGAAGGAAAATACTTGGATAATATTGAGTTGGGGGAAATGCCAACTTATTTTTCTGAAAAAGATGTCAATTTAAATCTTTTGGTTTTTAAAGAAGGTAGTGTCTGCAACTACATTCCTCAAACGAAAACCATGGCAAAAAATTTACATTGGCTAGAGCCACAATGGGAAGTTTTTGAGAGCAATACGGACGAAGCAATATTCTATCATAAACGTGAATTCAAAACTGCTCAAACTGAAAAAGTAACTGCTCTATTAGATTCACTCAAAAGCGCCAATGTAAATTTATCCGACCTTTCAATTTCTATCACTTATAACGATTTAACTCCATTAGATAGCGTAAAAATTAAATCCAATTACCTAACAAAATCCTCAGAATTAATTAAAAAGCCAAAAATTACTATCAGAAATACTTGGAATGAAATTGAAAAATACATTTCAAATAGAAGTATTGGTTTGGACGTTAAGAGTGTTTCTAAACCTGAAAAGGTTGAGCTACTAAATGCAACAGAAAATGAAGACGAAAAAGCGTTTTTTGCCTCTTCTCAAGTTACAACTGTTACATTTGGTTTGAAAGAAAAAACAGCCACTAAGCCGACCAATAGTTTAATCAATGAATACAAGCAATCGGTAGCCTCCAATCAAATAAAGAATGCATTGATTATTCAATTGGATTTAATTGAACGAGCAAAAAACAATGACGATGCTGCAAAAGATGCAATTTCTGTTACAAAAATTGAACAGATTAAAGAAAATTTGGCCTTAATTTCAAATACGGCAATAGCTAAGCACCAATTGGAAAATAAAAAAGTATTGGCTGCAAGAGAAAATTTGAGGCGTACTTTACTAGGTCTGTATTTAGTAGACAAATCCAATCCAATCATAAGCTATAACTTGTGTTTATCTGTTTTATACCAATGGGAACTGAGTAAAAAAGCGCCGATCACTCCTGAGAAATGGGAAGAATATTTTAAATCGGCGAGTCTTGATTCTACTGTTTCTGAAGAAAAATTAATGCGGTTGAATACCAATTTCTATTTATTATCTGCAGACTATTATTTTGACAAAGGAGACATCAGAGAACGAAAGAAAAGTCTGCAAAGCGCCTATAACAGTATAATGGCTGTAGAAAACACAAAAGATGAAATGCTGGCTTATGCTCAATATTATATGTTTCAATTACAAATTAATTGGGCTGCCACCATTTTAAAGAAACAACTCTCTATGGCCTTTGACAGCGAGATAGCTGCCAATTTAATTTCCCTTTCTGCTTATCCTGCTTCTGAAATCACGGATACGTATCGGAGCGAATTGTTAAACAAAATCCAACAATCTGATCCAAAACTTTTTTGTGATTTATTCAAAACTAACGCCGCCCACTTTCTTTACCTGAGGGATGAATTGACCAAAAATAACTGGTGTACTAGATGTCAATAAACTTTTAGAATTATAGATGATTAATTCATTTTTGAAGTCTATAGTAAAAGCTTAAATTTGCATCCTTTAAAAGGAAAGATTCGGTGATGAATAATCACTCCAATATTATAATTTAAAACCCTTATGGCACAAAAAATCATTTATACTGAAACGGATGAAGCTCCGGCATTAGCAACCTATTCATTTTTACCAATTGTAAAAACATTTTCTAAAGCAGCAGGAGTCGAGGTGGAAACTAGAGACATATCATTGGCTGCTCGTATTTTATCGGTTTTTCCAGAATTTCTTTCTGAAGATCAAAAAGTAGGAAATGCGTTGTTAGAGTTAGGTGAATTAGCTAAAATGCCTGAGGCAAACATTATCAAATTACCAAACATAAGTGCTTCAGTACCTCAATTATTAGAAGCCATAAATGAATTACAATCTCAAGGCTTTGCAATTCCTAACTATCCTAAATCAGTTGTAACAGATGAGGAAAAAGACATTCAATCGAGATACGACAAAGTAAAAGGTAGTGCTGTAAACCCTGTACTAAGAGAAGGCAACTCTGACCGTCGTGCTCCAAAGGCCGTGAAAGAATATGCCAAAAAACACCCTCATTCTATGGGTTCATGGTCAAAAGATTCAAAATCGCATGTAGCGACTATGGGTAAAAACGATTTCTTTAGTAATGAGAAATCAGTGACTTTGACAAAAAAGGATGACGTTAAAGTTATTCTAGTTGGCAAAAATGGAACTGAAGAAGTTTTAAAGTCAAGCATTCCAGTTTTAGAAGGTGAAATTATTGATGCTACTTTTTTAAGTAAAAACGCATTGATTAAATTCTTAGAAGAACAAAAAGCAGACGCCAAAGCAAAGGGAGTTTTATACTCCTTGCACATGAAGGCGACGATGATGAAGGTTTCAGACCCAATCATTTTTGGACATGCGGTAGAGAGTTTTTTCAAGCCAGTATTTGAAAAGTTTGGTGAGGACTTTAAATCGGTTGGAGCAAACGCAAACGATGGACTAGGAAGTATTTTATCAAAAATTGATCAACTTCCTGCAGATAGAAAAACTGCAATTGAAGCGGCAATTGATGCTGAAATTGCTAATGGTCCTGAGATGGCGATGGTAAATTCTGACAATGGAATTACCAACCTGCATGTACCTAGTGATGTCATTATTGATGCTTCTATGCCAGCAATGATTCGTACTTCAGGACAGATGTGGAATGCCGCAGGTAAGCAACAAGACACGAAAGCAATAATTCCAGATAGTAGTTATGCAGGAATTTATGATGAAACTATAAAATTCTGTAAAGAGAATGGTGCTTTTGACCCAACAACTATGGGAACAGTTCCTAACATTGGTTTGATGGCTCAAAAGGCTGAAGAATATGGCTCGCATGACAAGACGTTTGAAATTAAATCTGACGGTATTGTTAAGGTGATTTCAACTGATGGCTCCATTTTGATGGAACACACTGTTGAAGCCGGAGATATTTGGAGAATGTGTCAAGCGAAAGATGCTCCAATTGAAAATTGGGTAGAGCTAGCAGTGTCAAGAGCTAGAGCTACAGGATGGCCTACGATCTTTTGGTTGGATGAAAATAGAGCACACGATGCTCAGGTAATTTTGAAGGTAAATAAATACTTAAAAAATCACGAAACTAATGGTTTAGACATTCAAATTATGTCGCCTGCTGCTGCAACAAAGTATACCTTAGATCGAGTAAAAAAGGGAGAAAACACCAACTCTGTTTCCGGAAACGTATTGCGTGATTATTTAACTGACCTCTTCCCTATTTTAGAATTAGGTACAAGTGCAAAAATGTTGTCTATCGTTCCTTTAATGAATGGCGGTGGTTTATTTGAAACAGGTGCTGGAGGTTCTGCCCCTAAGCATGTAGAACAGTTTGTGGAGGAAAATCATTTGAGATGGGATTCTTTAGGGGAGTTTCTTGCATTGGCGGTTTCTTTAGAGCATTTGAGTGAAAAGAACAACAACAAACAAGCATTGGTTTTAGCGAATTGTTTAGATGCAGCCACAGGCGAATTCTTAAACAATAGTAAATCTCCATCTAGAAAAGTTGGTGAATTGGACAACAGAGGAAGTCACTTTTATTTAGCACTTTACTGGGCGAAAGCGTTAGCAAATCAGAATGAAGATACTGACTTAAAAGCAAAATTCACTGAGATCGCGAAAGCATTGGAAAGCAATGAATCGAAAATCGTTGAAGAGCTAAATAGTGCTCAAGGTGTTAAAATTGATATGGGAGGTTATTATCACCCAAACAAAACATTAGTTTCTAAAGCTATGCAACCTAGTGCAACACTAAATGCTATTTTAGAGAAAGGAGTATAACATTTTTTATAGAATAATTGAAAAGCCAAGTCGATATGACTTGGCTTTTTTTAGTTCAAAAAATAAGCCAATGCCTCCAAAGGTTTCCACTTATGTGGAATTATTTCACATTAATCAGTTCTAAAAAAACTCGAAATAAACTCAAAATTCCATACAATAAAAAGAATATGAGATAATTGTATAATTTTTAATGTAAATTTTATCGAGAGGAACAACTGTTGTTTTATAGTTATAAACCAATAAAACTTAAAACTATGAATGGTATTATCAATTTATTAATAGTTCTTTTAATCATTGGATGGTTAATTGGATTCATCGGTTTTGGAGCTGCAGTTGGCAGCTTAATACACATATTATTAGTGTTAGCTATAATCGGAATTCTTTTCAGATTAGCTACAGGAAAAAGATTATAAAAAAGATCACCTATTACAATTATTCGAAAGGTCAATGTTTACTGCATTGGCCTTTTTTTGCTTTCCCAAGCAACTATTAGCAATAGTTTCATATGTTAATTTAGATAGAGCCATCTCCATTCATTCAAAGAATTGAGATGGTTTTTTATTTATAAATCTAGTAGACGTTTTGGGTCGACTCCTTGTCTTTGATTTAGAAACAAGTATTCACTAAAAACCAACTGCTATGAAAATATTTATACTAACCCTAGGTTTATCTTTTCTCTCCACTCTTGGAATTGGCCAAGACTACTGGAAGTATTACAATTCTGATGACGGATTAATTCAAGACTCAATTACCCGACTGGTGATTGAAAACAGCCAAAGTATTTATTTGGGAACCAATGCTGGACTTTCTCATTTCAATCAAGGAGCTTTCACCAATTACACCACTGCTAATAGTGGATTAAATACCGACAAAATATTGGACATGGAATTGGGAAATAATTTATTGTTCCTGCATACTGATAGCGGCATCTCTGTTTTTGACGGATTAACTTTTACTAACTACACTTCTAAAAACGGATTACCGTCGAATGAGGTGAAAGAGATTCAAGTAACATCAAATGGCACTTTGTGGATTGGAACCACGACAGGAGTAGCAAGTTTTGATGGGGCACAGTTTACTCAGTATCCCAACAAAGTAGCTTATTCGTTAGGGGTAGATTCTGCTGATCAGATATATATTATTACTAAAAGGGTCGTATTTGGAAAGGACTCAACAAATAATTTAGAAATTTTTGATGGAATTACTTGGAACAGTTATAAGATTTTCGATACCGATTCAACAGCACTTATTTTTCAATCTAAGTTTAAGTTATTAAATAATGGCCAACTAATAATTAGCAGTCTTTATCCGAATCCCTTTTATTTTGTTCAGCAAAATGTGATTACTAAATTACCATTCCAGATTAATCACTCTCAAAGAGAACCAAAAAATGCAGATCAATTTCAAACTGATCAAACAGGGAAATATTGGGTAGGATATCAAATGGAAGGAAATTACTATGCAAGTATTTATTCAGGGAATTTAACCGATTTAAAAAGACATTACTTTAATCACACAATCGAAAACATCACTTCAGTAGAGACAGCTAACAGTGCCATAGCATTTGGGACTGACAATGGGTTTTACATCGCAACTATAGATGTTGAAATCGCACAGGCAGTATATGACTTCGATGTAAATAACATTAATACAAAAATCTCTAGTAGAGGTCCTGTTTTTAACAATCCACTTTTTGGAGTTGCATCATTCGAATTTCCAAAAGGCAATGTAACACATGGAATTTATGGAGCCAACTTTATGGTTTCGGCAAAAAAAGCCACTTCCTCAACTTTTGATGCACACCCCATTATACCTTTTGAAGAAGATTTCTATATAGGTCCAAAGAGTAATAATACTGAAGTGACCAGAAGTTTTATGGCTAAAGTTTCTAAAACTGAAATTTTGACTCACATTTCACAGTCTAATAATTCCGGATACCAAATGCCAGATGGAATTTTAAATTGGCCTGCAATTGGGGACTCTTCCTTGAATGAGCCTTTTGATTTGGCTCCATTTGTGGATGTCAACTCCAATGGATGTTACGATCCAATCAATGGAGATTACCCTGTAATAAAGGGGGATGAGGCCATCTATTGGATCAACCGTCCCAATGACACTTCCGCTTTAAGTGATTTAGAGTATCACAATATGTTGTATGGATTTAATGACCCAAACGATCCTTTAATTAATCAAACTGTATTTCTAGAGCGAACTATTGTGAACAGAGCTAATGTGGCTTACGACTCCATCAAAGTTGGCTTCTGGATGGATATTGATTTAGGGTACGCATCTGATGATTATATGGGTTGTGACAGCATAAACAACATCATGTATGGGTATAATGGTGATTCACATGATGAAAATGCCGGTGGTCAAATTGGGTTTGGGTTAAACCCTCCTGCATTAGGAGTTAAGTTTTTAAGCGACTCCATGGACAATTTTGTTTTTAATACTACTGGCAGTGCAGACAACGGGGACATGCGCAACTCAAGTGATGTGCACAACTACCTCAATGCAAGATGGAAAAATGGACAACACATTACTTATGGTGGTAATGGCTTTAGAGGGCCAGGAGCAACTACAATTCCAACAAATTATATGTTGACAGGAGATCCTGTTGCCAACACTGGTTGGTCAGAAAAAAACATTGGAAATTCTCGAGGAGACCGAAGAGGGTTGGCTGCCATCCCCTACTTTTCTCTACAACCTAATGAACGGAAAACAATCTCTTTAGCGATTGGATATGGATTTGATTCTACTTCTACTGGTCAAAGTTATTTAAATGCTGTTCCTGCAATGATCAATTCCTTGAATCATGCCAAAACGGTTTATGTCAATATGCAAGTTCAGCCTGGTATTACAGCTAGTAATTTCAATTGTCCAATTATTCGAATTGGTGTTAAAGAAGAAGGGCTAGCTGACTCTGACATTACTATTTACCCTGTTCCTTCAAATGGTATACTCACCATTTCATCTGACGAAGTAATGAAAAGCCTTCAAGTAGTTGATGTAAGTGGATCAATAATAATGGAAACCGATTTAACCTCAAAAGGATTGGTACCAACTATTCAATTCTCCAATTCAATTAAAGACGGGTTCTACTTTTTAAGAATCCAACGACAAGATAATTCTTGGGAAACCAAAAAAGTAATTATAGCGAAGTAGTTTTTTTAATAATAATTGGTTTTAGTTTCACCTCAATTCTTCTTAGAAGGATTGAGGTGTTTTTTTAATTTATTTACCATTTTTTATTCTCTCTTTGAAATAGGATATCAATAACTTTGAACTTCAAAACGAGTGAAATGCAGAAAATATATTGCATCCCGGGATTGGGTGCCGACCATAGATTATTTAGCCGATTAAATTTGAATGCTGAATTGATCCCAGTAAAATGGATAGAAGCTATTCCAAGTGATACTCCTTCATCTTATGCCACTCGATTATTGGATCAAATAGAAGATGAAAATCCAATTTTAATGGGCGTATCCCTAGGTGGAATATTAAGTGTAGAAATCAGCAAATTAATTCCTGCTAAAAAACTATTCTTAATCTCTACTATTAAAACAAAAAAGGAACTCCCTCCCTACTTTTCGTTAGTTGATCATTTACCATTTGACATTTCTAAAGCGGCTAGCTGGTTTAAGAATTATGGGGGTATGCTAAAGCCAATTTATAATCGGATTACCAAAGAAGAATTAGAACTATTCAATTCCATGCTTGCAAAAACTCCAGATGAATTTATGAATTGGGGCGTACGCGCAGTTTCTCATTGGGATAATGAGAAAATTGAGGCCAACTACTTCCACATCCATGGGTCGATGGATTTGGTCTTTCCAAAAAAGTGGGTGAAAGATTATACAGAAATAAAAAGTGGGTCTCACTTTATGGTGGTCGATAAGGCCGATCAAATTAGTGTTCTAATCAACAAGGAATTAGAAAACCTAAAATAAAAAAAGTCCTTTTAACTGACTTTCATCACTCAAAAGGACTTTAAACTATTGATGAATTGATGCCTATTTTAAAGCATCTATCGCTTTCATTGCATTGTCGTAATTTGGTTCATGAGTAATATCATCTACCAATTCACTAAATGTAATTTTATTGTTTTGGTCAACCACAAATACCGCTCTTGCATGTAAGCCTTTCAATGGTCCTTCCATCATATCCAATCCGTAAGCTTTTGAAAACTCATGGTATCTGAAATCAGATGCATTCGTTACATTTTCGATTCCCTCAGATTCACAAAAACGTTTCATAGCAAAAGGCAAATCTTTTGAGATGATTAATCCTTCAATTCCTGCGCGTTCTTTTAACTGACTGTTAAATTGTCTCGTTTCCATTTGACAAACACCAGTATCTAAACTAGGAACAGCAATTAAAACCTTTACTTTATTCTTCAAATCGGATAATTTCCCTTCAGAAAGATCTGATTTAACGTAAGTAAAATCCGGAGCATTGTCTCCAACTTTTGGCAAGCTACCTGCCAAATTCACTTTATTTCCTTTGAAATTTGTAGTATCCATATCTTCTATTTTTTATTGCTGTAACAAGTTATTTTATTTCTAGTTCACGAAATTAATCAATTATCTTTTGCTAATTAGTAAGAAATGTCGCTTTGCTGAAAGTGAGAAAAATCAGTAATGATTACATTTGAATATGAGATCTGAAAAAGTAACATTTGAAAATAAGAACAACCAAAAGATTGCTGCAATTATTGATTGGCCAATTCATAAGCGACCAAAAGCTACTGCACTATTTGCGCATTGCTTTACATGTTCAAAAAATCTTACTGCAGTCAAAAATATTAGTAAAGGCCTAACCTCGGCTGGATTTGCAGTATTGCGATTTGACTTTACCGGATTAGGTGAAAGTGAGTCCACAAATTTTGAGACAAATATTGACGACTTAGAGTTAGCAGCAAATTTTCTAGCCGAGAAGATAGAGGCTCCAAAATTATTAATTGGCCACTCACTAGGAGGAACAGCAATTCTTCATTCTGCAAAAAAAATTAAGTCGGCAAAAGGGATCGTTACTATTGGTTCCCCCTTTCAACCAAGTCACGCAACTCAGCTTTTTAAAGAAAGTGTTGAAGAAATTAAAACCAATGGAAAAGCAAAGGTCTCTATTGGTGGTCGACCTTTTACGGTAAATGCAGAATTACTAAAATCTCTCAATGAGAATGATAGTAAACAATTCATTGAAGAATTAGACCAAGCATTGTTGGTACTTCATTCTCCCCAAGATAAAATTGTAGGCATTGAAAATGCAGAAAAAATTTACAAAACGGCAAGACATCCAAAGAGTTTTATTTCACTAGATGGGGCGGATCACTTGCTATCAAACAAGGAAGACTCAACTTATGTAGGTGAAATAATTGGGAGTTGGGTAAATCGCTATTTAGTCATTTCAGAAGATAAGGTTCTGGACACCCAACATCAAGCAGCGGCACAAACCAATGCAAATAATTTAACTACTGAAGTGATTGCAGATGGACACCCGTTAATTGCAGATGAACCATTAAATATAGGAGGCAATGATTTAGGTCCCAATCCTTATGGCTTATTATCAGCAGCATTGGCAAGTTGCACCACGTTAACATTACAACTTTATGCCAAACAAAAAAAGTGGGATCTACAAGTAGCAACTGTTCATGTAAATCACAGCAAGAAAGATGATGAAAACACAGGCAAGAAAACCGACCATTTTGAACGAATTTTAGACTTAAAAGGTGATTTGAATCAAGAGCAACGGTCTAGATTATTAGAGATTGCAAATAAATGTCCGCTCCATAAAACATTGCATAGCATTTCAAAAGTCGATACTAGTTTATTGTAATCATAAAACATCTGCAATGCCAAGGGTTTGTTAAGAACGAACTGTTAATAAGTATGTGGTTTTCAACAAATGTTGATAACTATATTTTCTATTTTTATCCACAGGTAGAATTATATCCACAATACTATGAGCAAGAGAATTACAACCATCTTACTACTATTTTTATTTATTACTTCAAGTGTTATTTCTCAAGAGGTTATAGGCAAAAAAGAAGAGAAATTGTTAATGCAAAAAGGAGAAGCTTACTATAATGATGAGTATTATCAAACTGCAGCTACCATTTTTGAAAGACTAAATAAGACCAATCCTGAAGATTTGTATTATAAATTAATGGTAGGAATCTGTTATACTTTTATCAATGATAAAAAAGAACAATCATTAGACTATTTGTTGGATGTTCAAAAAAACAACCCTGAGTATGTTGATGTATATTTCTTTATTGGAAGAGCTTATGCCGTTAACCACCAATTTGATAAAGCAGTAAAAAACTTCAATAAATACATACAATCAAGTCAGGTATTACCTGAAGATAAAGTAAAAGCACGATTATTTATTGAAAACTGTAAAAATGCAAAAACCATAGTTCCTGACAGTTTAGAACTAGTAATTGAAAACATTGGACCACCCATCAATACTAAGTTTGAAGAATATGTTCCGATCATTACTCCTGATGAACGACTTTTAATATTCACTTATAGAGGAGAGAGAAGTGTTGGAGGAAGAATGGACAGAGCGGGAAATTCCGATCCAAATGGGGAGTATTATGAGGACATTATGATTTCTTATAAAAGAGGCGATGAATGGTCGGAGCCTATGAGTATCGGAAACAATATCAACACCCGAAAACATGATGCAAGTATTGCTCTTTCTGCCAATGGTAGAAAGTTGTTTACTTACAGAAGTAGTAATAAAAACGAGGGAGATATTTACTTGAGTGAATTAGAGGATGGCTCATTTACTACACCTAGACCATTAAACTCTGAAATAAATTCAGAAGCATGGGAAGGAAGTGCTAGTTTGACAAGTGATGAGAGGACGCTCTATTTTACAAGTGAAAGAGAAGGTGGATATGGTGGTAGAGATATTTACAAAGCAGAATTATTAGACAATGGAGACTGGGGCAATGTTATCAACCTAGGACCATCTATTAACACTCGATATGATGAGGATGCTCCATTTATTCACCCAGATAACAAAACCTTATATTTTAGCTCTAAAGGTCACAACAGCATTGGTGGATATGACATATTTTATACGTATAATGATGATGGGGTGTGGGATTCACCAGAGAACATTGGTTATCCTGTGAATACGATAGAGGATGACAAATACTACGTCCTAACAGCTGATGGAACAAGAGGGTATTACTCTTCAGCAGGAAAAAGCGACTCTTACGGAGGAAATGACATTTATGTTGTTAGCCCTGGTCATTTTGGAAAGCGACCAATATTGGCATTAATCGTTGGGGTAACAAAATTAAACGGAAAAGCAACTGCAGCTGAAATAACTGCAACTGATGCGGCAACAGGAGAATTTGCAAATCAAACAATTTCTGACGATCAATCAGGAAAATTCATGATTTCTTTGATTCCAGGAAATAAATATAAAATTGCGATTGAAATCGAAGGAGCTAAAACAACCTACGAATACATCGACGTGCAGTCTGTAGAAACATTTGTACAGGTAAATCATAATATTGATCTATACAGTGAAGACTATACAGAAGTGACTAAGGTTGAAAATGAATCCAAAATCAATCCTACGTTACAAGAAAAATTAATGGAGCAGATCACTCGAATTAAGGAATTTGCGAACGACAGCATTGAATACGAAAAAATTGACTTGAACCAAAGAATACAGAAACTAGAAAGATACAACAAAGAAGTAGCTGAAGATAACATTAATGATGAAAACACCACTACCGGAGGTGTAGTTCCAGCCGGAAATAAAGAAATTGCAGGTCTTTCGTTTAAAGTTGAAGTAGGAGCTGTAAAAGACACCAACGACTTTAAGCTAGCAGACTTAGAGAAATATGGTAAAATTTCAAGAAAGCTTTATGACGATGGTTACTACAGATACACTTTTGGACGTTTTGAAACATTAGAGCATGCTGAAAACTTTAGAGACATGATGGTAGAAAAGGAGCCTACAGCCAAGGATGCTTTCATTACTGTTTTTGTATTCGGAAAACGTAAAACTGTTGATGAATTTACAGAGGAGTATACATTAGAAGGTTTAGGAAATGAAGTTGAAGAAGTTGAAACTTTTGTTGCACCCGACCTATCAACAACAGCAACAAATGTAGAAATTAAGAAAGCACAACCAATCAAATCTAGCACAGAGATTACAATGCCTGATGATGAAGTAGCTGAAGAAGTTGAAACCAAAGAGGAAATTAAAAAAGAACAACCAATCAAATCCAGCACAGCAATTGTAATACCTGATGAGCAAATGACTGCTGATGAAAAGAAAGCTGAAGAGAAAATGAAAATAATGACTGACCCATGCGACAAATACACTATGGAGGCTTTTACTGCATTTATTCTAAAAGACATTGACAAAGAAGAAAACTATAAGCGTTTATTGAGCTTAGTAGGACCTATTTGTCACCCGGATTTACATTTTGAAGTTCAAATTGGGGCATACAGAAAACCAAACAATTTCAAGTATGACAAACTATTGAAATTCGGTAACCCACAAATCAGAAACTACCAAGACGAAATTACTCGTTTCACTCAAGGTGAATTTAAGACATTCTATGATGCCGAAGGTTTGAGACAAAAAGTAATTACAGAAGGAACTACTGATGCTTGGATTACACCATTCTATAAAGGAAAGCGTTTATTAATGCAAGACCTAGTAAAAGGGAATTATGAAAGTGCTTTAGGGCTTAATTAAAAAACCGTTCATTAAAGTTTAATAAATAAAGCTTGTGTGTAGCACGAGTAATGGCAGTATATAACCACCTTACATATGCTACATCTATCATCTCTTCGGTGAGGTAACCTTGGTCAATAATCACATTTTTCCATTGCCCGCCTTGAGATTTATGGCAAGTTATCGCATAAGCAAACTTGATTTGCAACCCATTATAATACGGATTCTTTTTTAAGAGTTCGTATTTTTTTTTGCGGTTTGGCTCGTCTGCATAATCCTCTAATACTCGCTCATATAGTAATTTAAAATCAGCTGGCTCTAAAGCTGGACTCTCAGATTCCAAAGAATTCAAAAGTAGTTTAGTTTCCACTAAAGGTTCATCGGGATAATCTACTAGTCGAATAGTGGCATCCACAAATCGAAACCCATACATTTCCTCTGTATTCCCTAACCGCATCACTTCAGCAATGTCTCCATTGGCAATAAAACCCGCTTTGGATTTTTCATCTAACCAGAAGTAATTGTTTTTGACAATCATGATGTATTCGCCAGTTGCTATTTCATCTTCCATCCATCGGATGCGTTGTCTGATTTGGCCATTAAATAAATTGGCGCGCTTATTCGATCGACAGATAACTATCGAATTATCTTCACCATCACTTCCATAGCATTCGTTTAGGACATCTTCCAACTCATCTCCTTGCAGCTGAAAAACATCGGAATAACCTTCCAATTCAAATTTGATATTAAAATCGTCAGTCAATAAAGCCAACCGCAATTTAGTCGCATTATATAAGATACCTGAGTCTGTTTTTTGCCGAACCACTTCTTTTAATTCGGCGCCTTTTAACTCTATGGGATAAGCGGATTTTAAAAACTTAGGCTCCAAAGCCGGACTTATATCCATCCCAACTGGAGGCAACTGTGCAGTATCTCCAATAAAAATCAATTTACATTGATGGCCACTAAAAACAAATTCCATCAAGTCGTCGAGTAAGCTACGACTGGTTCCAAATCCTGAATTAGACAATCCCCCTCCATCTGAAATCATGGAGGCTTCATCTACAATGAAGATTGTATTTTGCGCCTTATTCGCCGCCAGAACAAATTTTGAAATGCCATCAGCAGATGTTTTCGATTGATAGATGGCTCTATGAATAGTAGACGCACGTTTATTCGCAAAGTTAGAAAGCACTTTTGCAGCCCTTCCTGTAGGGGCGAGTAAAACGGATTGCAATCCAATCTTCGGCAATGCTTTTACCATGGCACCCACTGTGGTCGTTTTTCCTGTTCCGGCGTATCCACGAATTATAAATGCCCAGTTATTTTCCTTTTCATCAATAAATCGACTCATCCGATCAATTAACACGAGTTGGTCATTGGTAGGAGTATGTCCCATCTGTGAAATAAAAAGGGAAGAAAAAGCGTTGGGCATGTGAGATATATTTCAGGACGAATAAGCGATAAAGGTAAGACAACTATTAATGATTTTTTAATTTTGCAACACCATAAAAAATAGTAGTTTTGTAAGGCTTTGAAAAAAGCATTTTGGGATATTTTCGTCCAAAATTTAAAATTTAACAGTTAAAACATCATAGAAAAATGAAAATCGCAATTCAAGCAGTACTTCTTATAGCAGCCGTTGTGCTTGCATACTTTGTTTACAATAGTGTAAATAGCCGAATTGAATTTGAGAAAAAGTTAGAATACAGAAAAGGTGTAGTTGTAGAAAATTTAATTCATCTTAGAACTGCTCAAACTGAATTTAAAACAGAGAAAAAACGCTACGCTAAAACGTTTGATGAATTATTTGGATTCATTAAATACGACTCCCTTACTATGATTAAAGCGGTTGGGAATGTACCTGATACTTTAACTGAACAACAAGCAGTAGAAATGGGAATCGTGGTTAGAGATACTACTAAGATCCCAGCGATTGAAAGAATTTTGGTTGGAATGAATATTGACTCATTAAAATATATCCCTTTCTCAAGTGGAGAAATTTTCAAAATTGATGCGGGTCAGATAGAAAAAAACAAAGTGAATGTTAATGTTTTCGAAGTATCGGCTAAATATGGCCAATTTTTGAAAGGACTAAGCACGAAGAACGAAAACATCGATTTAGAAAACGACCTTAAAGTAGGTTCTATGGAAGAACCAACCACAAGCGGAAACTGGGAATAAAATAACCTATGGCAGGATCAAATCAGCCTGTATTTCATCAGTTCGATCAGTCAAAGATTGACGACAATAAAACAAATTACCATCTATCACTTCAACTAAGTATAGATGGTTTTTGTTTTGCACTTTTCCACATTGATGAGAAAAGGTATATTGGTATTGGAGAATATCAGGCCTATTCCAATCAATCAATGGAACCAAGCATGATCAAGACCATATTGCAATCGGAACCATGGTTAAAAGGAAATTTCAAATCAGTAAGCTGCGCATTTTATAGTCAGAAAAGCACCTTAATGCCTTCTCCTCTTTTTGATGAGCAAGAAATTAGAACTTACCTTTCACTTCATGCGGATTTAGTACACGAAGATGAGCTATATTCCAATGCACTAATACATACGCCAATTCGCAATTGCTTTGCTTTACCCAAAAGTTGGAGAGAATTAATCATTGAGTATTTCCCAAATGCTAAAATCCTGCATATCGGCACTACGCTTATTGAAGCCACTATTCAAAGAAAAACCAATGGGATTGAACTCCTTTTACATTTTCAGGGTGGCCAATTTAATTGTGTAGTTACCAATAATCATAACCTATTATTTCACAACAGCTTTAATTACCAGACTTCAGAAGATGTGATCTACTATTTACTGTATATCATGGAGCAATTAGGATTAGATCCCAATGCAGTAAAGGTTAACTTATCTGGAAGTATTGTAAATGATTCAGCCATTTATAAATTGTTATATAAATACATCTTGAATATAGATTTTATTGATTTGCCTACTTCTGTTGACTATGCAAAACCAATTCAGTTGGCCGACACTCATCGTTTTTATCCATTAATTCAACAATACCTGTGCGAATAATCAGCGGAATATATCGTGGAAAAAAGTTAATCGCACCCAAGAATTTACCAGTTCGACCGACTACCGACTTTGCCAAAGAAGGGTTGTTCAACATGCTAAACAATCGAATTGACTTTGAAGGAATAGCGGTACTAGACCTTTTTGCAGGAACAGGAAACATTTCTTTTGAATTTGCTTCTCGTGAAGCAGAATTGATTACCGCTGTTGATGCCGATAGAGGTTGCATCAATTTTATTCGTAAAACAGCCGATGATTTAAAAATCAAACAAATTCGCCCCATTCGAGGAGATGTTTTTGATTTTGTAAAGAAGAATTTTGGACAGTATGATGTTATTTTTGCTGATCCTCCATACGGATTAGCTGGTTCTGAAAACTTGCCCACAGAAATATTAAAAGGCAAACTGTTAAACCAAGATGGACTGCTAATTTTTGAACATCCCAAAGAACTTAAATTTGATGATCATCCCAATCTAATTTTGAATCGTAAATTTGGGAATGTGAACTTTAGTTTTTTTGAGCATAACACCGACTAATTATGAAAATAGCTGTTTTTCCAGGTTCATTCGATCCCATCACTCTAGGTCACGTTGATTTAATTGAACGAATTGCTCCGTTATTTGATAAAATCATTGTAGCGATTGGATTTAATAGCAATAAATCGAGTGGAATGTTTGACTTAAAAGAACGTCAGTCATTTATTGAAAAGGCATTTTCATCGAATCCAAATATTGAAATTGCTACTTATGAAGGATTAACAATCGATTTTTGTAAAAAGGTGGGTGCTAAAACCATCATTCGTGGGTTACGAAATACAGTTGATTTTGAGTTTGAAAAATCAATTGCACAGATGAATAAGGACCTTTCGCCAGAAATTGAAACCTTGTTTTTATTCACTGCTCCTTCTTATTCAGCAATAAATTCATCAATTGTGCGTGATATAATTCGAAATGGAGGAAACGCCAATCAGTTTTTACCGTTTGAATTATAATTGATTTCTATGCTTAAATTTTTTGCTTCATTTTTTCTCTTATTCTCGGTAGTTTTCGGCTATTCTAGTGAAACCGTTATTCAAGGCTCAGTAAAAGGTTTTGATGGCAAAACCATCCGACTGACTACCATTACAGACTACATTACAAGCGCTGAAGAAAAATTAGGCACTACAGTGATTAAGAACAATCAATTTAAATTTGAATTGGAAACGGATGAAGTGATTCAAATCAATTTAACCATTGAAGATAAATCCACATCCTTTTATATCGCAAAAGGAAAAGTATACAACATTAGCTTGAACTATGATGAAGAGTGGAATCGAGGAAAAATCTATGACAAAGAATTGAGTTTAAGTTTTAGTTTCCCACAACCAGACGACATCAATCAACTGATTAAAAAATTCAACAATGAATACTCTTCTTTTTTTGAGAAAAATGCAGTATTAATGGCCAATAGACAAGCCAACAAGCAGATAGACGCCTTTGTAAAAAAGATAAACACCAATGAAACATACAATCAAAATGAATTTATAAAAACATATGCTACATATGTTTGCGCAAGTTTGCAAGATGCATCGTTTTACAACAAACAGAAATTGACGGAAACTTACTTTCAGAATGTCCCGATCCAATACGGACACAAAGAGTACATGCTCTTCTTTACGCAGTTTTACGACAACCATTTTAAGAAATTAATATTGGGGAATAAAGGTTCAGAATTGTTGAAACTATTGACATTGGAAAATGATTTAAAATCGGCGAACAAATACATTCAGCAACAATTAAAAGTTAATAATGAGGCTTTTGCAGAATTGTATTTATTATACGGAATTTATGACATCTACTTTGATAAGGTTTTCAATCAGAAAAGTGCTTTTTCTATATTGAATCAAATCTCAAAAACTGGTAAAACAAGAGAGAATCAACAAATAGCGAGCAACATCTTAAAAAAGCTTAGTTATTATGGCACGAATAACGTGGCTCCAGCATTTAGTTTATACAACTCAAACAAAGAATTAATCGAACTGAAACAATTCAAAGGCAAATACATTTACTTGAATTTCTGGGCCAGCTGGTCATTGATTTCAGTAAAGGAAATGCAAATCATTAAAAGTTTACATAAAACTTTCGGTGATAAAATTGAATTTATCAGCATCAATTTAGATGATAATTTTGAGGATTTTAAATCGACGCACAATCGATTCAAGTACAACTGGACATCTCTTCATTATGGTAATCAATATACTGTAAAAGAAAATTATCAAGTATACACCATCCCTACCTATATCATTATAAATCCTGAGGGAAAGATTGAAAATAATCAGGCAGAAAACCCTGAAACAATTGGCGACTACTTATTTAAAATTACGCGTTAAGGCTTTTTAATAATGCTTCTATTGAGGCATACGTATTTTGCGACACCATTTCCATCTCTGCAGCAGAGATCCATTCTACTTTTTCTATCCCTTCTTCCGTTTGAGGTGTTAGGTTTTGATCGTGAGAAACCCTCATTTTAAACCAAAATGTTGGTTTTAAAATTTGTCGACCTTTCAACCAATATATGTGATAGGTTGTCATCAACTGTTCTTCCAGAATGATATTGGTCAATCCACACTCCTCTTCTACTTCTCTCACTGCTGCCTCATCCACTTTTTCACCCCGTTCAATTTTTCCTTTCGGCAAATCCCATTTCCCGAGTCTTAAAATGAAAAGCAATTCATTTTTTGGATTATAAACAACGCCACCAGCGGCAGCCACTATTTCAAATTGGTCCTGAAACGATTTCCAAACCAACTCTATATCATCAACTAAATAGACCAAATGAATCGCATGCTCAATACTTTTCAATAATAGTACTGATGGCTCTAATTCTTCTAAAGAACTAAACCTAATATAGATAAGATTAGCATCTTTTTTTTGATTCTTTTCAAACTGTTGAAAAGTAATGGAGGACTGATTAATAAAAACTTGATACATTTGCCAATATGAATGCTACGAATGACACTGCTTTAAAAGTTGCAGAATTTCTGCTACAAATAAAAGCAATAAAATTGAACAATGCAGAGCCCTTCACTTGGGCTTCAGGCTGGAAGTCGCCAATTTATTGCGACAATAGAAAAACACTTTCTTACCCTCCTATTCGGACATATATTCGTCAAATTTTTGTCGAAAAGATTAGAGAGGAATATGGTTCACCTGACGTAATTGCCGGAGTGGCAACAGGAGGAATTGCACTTGCAGCATTAATTGCCCAAGAAATGGAATTGCCAATGATTTATGTTCGTTCTTCATCCAAAGGTCATGGATTACAAAATCAAATTGAAGGAGTAATCGAAAAAGGCCAAAAGGTAGTGGTGATTGAAGATTTGATCTCGACCGGAATGAGCAGCTTAAACGCAGTGGAAGCTTTGAGAGCATCTGGAGCAGAGGTTTTAGGAATGGTCGCTATTTTTACTTACGGTTTCGAGGTAGCGATAAATAACTTCAAAGAATACAAATGCTCATTAGCTACATTGACAAACTATGAGGCGCTATTAGAAGTTGCTGTAGAAACTTCTTACATTAAAAAACACGAAATTTCTTCATTAAAAGATTGGAGAGAAAATCCTTCCATCTGGAAACAATAAGACATTATGAAAATAGAAACAGCAAAAGTTACTTCTCAAAATAGCCAAAAAGCATTGTTTGATTTTCTTTCAGACTTAAACAATCTAGAGCAATTGATGCCAGAAGGGAAAATCGAAAATTGGAAATCGGATAAAGACAGTTGCGAATTTGGCATTAAAGGCATGGCATCTATTGGATTAAGAGTAATTGATAGAAAGCCAATTAATGAAATTAATATTGAATCTTTCGGGAAAGCTCCATTCAAATTCAAACTAAATATTTTAGTTGAAGAAGAATCAGCAGGGAGCTCAAAAGCGCAGATGGTGTTTGATGGTGATGTCAATCCGTTTATGAAAATGATGATTGAAAAACCACTAAGCAACTTTTTCAATATGTTGACTACTAAAGCAGGAGAACTTAAATTATAAATTTAAGTTCTTTTAAGCCATATTCGAAAACATCCCCTAATTCATTTTCTAGCACAATATTGCCGTAATTTTTTACACCAATTATTTTAGCCTTTATTACTTGGTCGTCCTTTTCATAATACGCCCACTCATTATAATTCAATAATTTTTGCTGGTAAGCGTCGTCAATTTCAAAGTATTTTTCTGCACGAAGCATCAAATACCATTTCTCCATACATCCCAAAATTGACTTTAACAAATAACCCGTATCCACAGTTTCACCAGCCTCCATTGCTAAAGAAGTAGCGCTCAACCCGTACATACCAAAATCCTCTTCATTGATATTGACACCAATACCAACAATAGAGTGCTCAATTTCTTGGCCGCGGATAGAGTTTTCTATTAAGATTCCGGACACCTTTTCTTTACCTAGATAGATGTCGTTGGGCCACTTAATTTTCACGTTAAAAATCGATAGTTTTTCAATTGCTTCAACAATACCAATCGCAATTACTTTACTCAAGTAAAACTGCTTCTCCAAAGTCAAAAATCTAGGATATAAAATTAGACTAAAAGTCAAATTCTCACCATCACCAGAATACCATCTTGTGCCCATCTGCCCCCTTCCTTCGGTCTGAAGTTTTGCATTAATGACGGTACCTTCCACAACTTTTTGTTTTTTTAACATGCGTTGTGCATACAAGTTGGTTGAATCAACTTCGTCAATTTCTATGAGTTGGCCTCCAAAGAATTGCCTATCTATCATAATACAAAGGATTTGAAGTAGGCAATATTAAGTGTTTCTATACTTAAATTTGTTACTTTTGTGAATTAATTTTATAGCTCATAATGACGAAAAAAAGAATTGTAGGAGAATCAGAATTGTTGACAGAAAATATCATCAAAGCCATACAAGAAAAAAAAGGAGACAACATTACTTGTCTTAATCTAAAAAATATAGACGCTGCTGTTACTGATTACTTTGTAATATGTGATGGAACATCCAACACGCAAGTATCAGCAATCAAAGATTCCATAGAAAAAGAAGTAAGAGAAGCTATGGGCGAAAAGCCTTGGCATATAGAAGGTACGAATAATGCAGAATGGATTTTAATGGACTATGTAAACGTAGTGGTTCATATCTTCCAGAAAGAAACCAGAGACTTTTTCAATATTGAAGGTTTGTGGGCAGATGCAGACATTCAGAGAATACCTAGTTTAAATTAAGATTTTTTTCTAAAGAATCACTACCCCCAATTGAACATGACAGAAAAGAAAAAACAAAAAGGAAAACCACCAAAGAAGCAATTCAATTTTTATTGGATCTATGTTACCGTAGGTGTTTTACTAATCGCATTAAATTTATTCAACTACAGTTCAGGTGCTCAAAAAGTAACTTGGGATCGTTTTGTAAACGAAATGCTAAAAGGAGAAGAAGTTAGCCGTTTAGTAGTTGTAAACAACGAATTAAAAGTAGAAATCTTTTTAACTGCTGATGCTTTAAAAGATGATAAATACAAAGATTTAAAGAAAGGTACTTTTTCAGATGGTAATGGCCCACAATATTACCTGGCCATTGGTTCGGTAGACCAATTCAGTAGAGATTTAAATCGAGTTCAAGAAGAATTGCCAGAAACAGCTCAAGTTAATCCAGAATACGATCAACGTAAAAACTGGACAGGAGAAATCATCAGCTGGGTGCTTCCTATTGTTATTATGATTGGACTTTGGGTATTTATTATGCGTCGTATGTCAGGTGGTGCAGGTGGCGGCCCCGGTGGACAATTGTTCAACATTGGAAAATCAAAAGCGACTTTATTTGACAAAGAGAAGAATGTAAAAATTTCTTTCAATGATGTTGCCGGTTTAGATGAAGCAAAAGTAGAAATCCAAGAAATTGTAGAATTTTTAAAGAATCCAAAAAAATACACTGAGTTGGGAGCTAAAATCCCAAAAGGAGCTTTATTAATAGGCCCTCCAGGAACTGGTAAAACCTTACTGGCGAAAGCTGTAGCAGGAGAAGCTCAAGTTCCATTTTTTAGTCTTTCAGGTTCAGACTTCGTTGAAATGTTTGTTGGAGTTGGTGCATCTAGAGTACGTGATTTATTTAAACAAGCCAAAGAAAAAGCTCCAGCAATCATCTTTATAGATGAGATTGATGCCATTGGACGAGCTAGAGGAAAAGGCGCTGCACAAGGATCAAACGACGAAAGAGAAAATACGCTAAATCAATTATTGACTGAAATGGATGGTTTTGGTTCTAATTCAGGAATCATTATTTTAGCTGCAACTAACCGTGCAGAGATCTTAGATAGAGCATTGCTTCGTCCAGGTCGTTTTGACCGTCAGATTAGCGTTGACTTACCTGAATTGAATGAGCGAAAGCAAATTTTCAAGGTTCACGTAAAACCTTTGAAGATTGACAATACAGTAGACATTGAATTTTTATCTAAACAAACACCAGGTTTCTCTGGTGCTGACATTGCAAACATTTGTAATGAAGCAGCATTAATTGCGGCAAGAAAAGATAAGAAATCAATTGATCAACAAGACTTTTTAGATGCCATCGACCGAGTAATAGGTGGATTGGAGAAGAAAAATAAAATCATCACTAGAGATGAGAAAAAGGTAATTGCTTTTCACGAAGCAGGTCATGCTTCGGTGAGTTGGTTGGTAAAATATGCCAACCCTCTAGTGAAAGTAACAATTGTGCCTAGAGGCCGTTCATTGGGAGCTGCTTGGTATTTGCCTGAAGAAAGACAAATCACCAATACAGAACAATTGATAGATGAAATGTGTGCTGCTTTGGGTGGTAGAGCTGCTGAAGAAATCATCTTCGGAAAAATTTCTACCGGTGCTTTAAGTGATTTGGAAAAAATTACCAAACAAGCCTATGCAATGGTTTCAATCTATGGGTTGAACAGTAAAATTGGAAATATTTCATACTATGATTCTACTGGACAGAGCGAATATAGCTTCGGCAAGCCTTACAGTGAAAAAACAGGGCAAACCATTGATGAGGAAGTAAGCAAATTAATAGAAGCTGCTTATATTCGAACCAAAGAGATTTTGGTAAAACATAAAGCAGAATTAACTCAATTGGCCGAGCTATTGTTGGAAAAAGAAGTTATTTTCAAAGAAGATGTAGAACGTATTTTTGGAAAACGACCAGCTGATTTTGATGCTGAACGTGAGGAAAAGCAGCTATTGGAGCAAACTATATCTGACAATGAGAAAGCAAAAGCAATCGCTTTGAGCGCTGAAAACAGCGACCAGAAAAAGTTAACTGAACCTACCGAAGAAGAAATATCTGAAGAGAAGAATAGCTAAAATGGAAAATGATTGGATTAAAATAGCAGGTTCGTCACAACTATTTATAGTTGAAATGTACAAGGGACTGCTCGACGATAACTCAATCAAATCTATTTTAATGAACAAAACAGACTCCATGCATCTGCATTTAACCAATGCAGATGTGGAGTTATATGTTCGCAATAATGATGTAATCCGGGCGAAACACCTAATCGAAAAAACCAGTTTTGAATAATTTTACTCAACGTGCTCTTACAGGTATAATATTCGTTGCGGTGCTATTAGGAGCAATCGTTTTGAGTGAATTTGCCTCCGCCATTCTATTCTTCTTTATTATTCTTTTAGGAACAAGAGAATTTTACAACTTTTTTAAAGAAGGTGAGCATTTCCCACAGAAAAATGTAGGTATCATCAGCTCTTTGATTTATTTTACCATATCGGTGTTTATTAATCAATCTCAATGGGCCAACACCACTCTTTTCTTATTGGTTCCAATTGTATTCGCCATTTTTATCATTGAACTTTTCAGAAACAAACCCAATCCAATTAGCAACATATCCTATACCTTACTCGGAATAGTCTACATTGCTTTTCCGATGACCTTGTTATACGAGCTTTCATTTATCGACAACAATCAGTTTGGTGGAGATTATAATTATCAAATCGTATTGGGCTTTTTCTTTTTACTTTGGGCCAATGATACAGGAGCTTATTTAGTTGGAAGAAAATTGGGTCGCACTAAATTATTCGAACGCATCTCCCCTAAGAAAACGTGGGAAGGTTCTATAGGTGGAGCGACTTTAGGAATCGGAGTCGGGTATTTGAATGCTCAGATATTCCCTGATTTAAGTTTATTCAACTGGATCGTTGTTGCCATATTAGTTGTAGTATTTGGCTCTTTGGGTGATTTAGTAGAGTCATTATTTAAGAGAAGCCTGAACATCAAAGACTCCGGAAAACTACTTCCAGGCCACGGAGGACTACTTGATCGTTTTGATGGTATTTTTATCGCTGCACCCATCGTTTATACCTATTTGCGATTTATATTTGCAATTTAGTACCTTGCACACCTAATTCTATTTTATAACCCATGACATTTCACAAAGAAGGATATCCAAGTATTATTTTAGTGCTGATCGTATCAGCCATCATTACTGCAATCACCCATTATTTTTTTAGTGAATTCCCTTGGGTAATTTACTTAGGATATGCGATATCAGCATTCTTAATCATTGTGATTGTCCAATTTTTTAGAAGCCCAAGAAGAACTGTAACTCCTAATGACAATCATATAATTTCTCCTTGTGATGGGAAAGTAGTGGTAATAGAAGAAGTTCAAGAATCGGAATTTATCAATGAAAAGAGAATTCAGGTTTCTATATTTATGTCTCCAATAAACGTGCACAACAACAGATATCCAATTGCGGGAACACTGAAGAATTTTAAATATCATCCTGGTAAATTCTTGGTAGCATGGCATCCAAAATCATCTACAGAGAACGAAAGAACGACCGCTTTAGTAGAAGATTCAAAAGGTAGAAGCGTATTGTTTCGACAAATTGCTGGTGCCCTGGCTAGAAGAATTGTATTCTACGGTAAAGAAGGTGATAAAGTAGAGCAAGGTTCCGAATGTGGCTTTATTAAATTCGGTTCAAGAGTTGATTTATTTCTACCAATAGGCACAAAAATCAATGTAGCTTTAGAACAAAAAGTAACTGGTGGAATTGATGTAATCGGTGAGTTTCAGTAAATCTCAACTCAATTTAATCTAGCTAAAATAAATCACCACAATTTTTAATCCTTTGTTATCCAGAGCGGAGTCGATGGATAGATGAAGATTTGCAGAATTCTTTTTCTAAATTATGGTTGGAGAAATCTATTAAATAGCATATAGAATTTTACAAAATCCCTTTCAACTCGATTAAACCTTTTATATGGTGCGTTGGCTTTACTGCTGATTTCTTAGGAAAGTCAGCCAAGTAAACACTGTCCATTCCAGCTTGTTGAGCACCTACTATATCGGCTTCAAAGTCGTCGCCAATCATAATACTTTGATGAGCTTCGGCCCCACTTCTATCGAATGCATGCGTAAAAATATCTTTGTGAGGTTTTGCTTTTCCAAATAATTCAGAAATCACTACCTCTTTAAAAAACTGATCAATCCCAGAGTTTTTTAACTTAACAAATTGTGCCTCCTTAAATCCATTTGTGATGATGTGTAAATGATACTTCTCATTTAAGTATTCCAAGACCGGTAAAGCATTTGGTAATAAGTGAGGCTTTATGCTGCAAGTTTCTACATATCGATCATTGAATTCTAACGCCATTTTCTCATCGTCGATGCGAAAATGTTGCAATGCATGGTGGAATCGCAGTTGTCTAAGTTCGTCCTTTGTTACTTTTCCTACGCGATAAAGCGCCCATAAGTCGTGATTCTTTATTCGGTAAACGCTAAAAAAATCATCAAAACTAGGCACACTCTTTTGCGCTAATTCAAATTCATGATATAAATCTTGAATGGCTTCTTGGGAGTTTCGTTCAAAATCCCAAAGTGTGCGATCTAAATCGAAAAATACGTGTTCATATTTAGACATGAATTACTCCTTTTCGCCAAATGCTAAATCACCAGCATCTCCTAAACCCGGAACAATATAAGACTGCGCTGTTAATTCTTCATCCATTGCTGCCATCCAAATCGTTACCGAATTTGGTAGGTTTCTTTTCGCATATTCCAAGCCTTCAGAACTTCCAATGACAGAAACTATGTGGACATGAGCAGGCTTACCTTTTGACAATAATGCTTTATAAGCCAAAACAATAGAAGATCCTGTAGCAATCATTGGATCAGAAAGAATCAACGTTTTCTTTTCAATAGAAGGACAAGCTAAGTATTCCAATTCAATGTCAAAACTTCCATCCTTGTGGTGTTTTCTATAAGCTGAGATGAACCCATTTTGGGCCGCATCAAAGTAGTTCAGCAAGCCTTGGTGCAATGGTAATCCGGCACGCAAAATAGTCGCAATAACTGGCTGGTGTTTAAATACAAATTCGTTAGACAATCCTAAAGAAGTTTGCACCTCTTTCTTATCAAAAGCCATTGTTTTACTGATTTCATAGGCAAAAATTTCTCCCACACGTTCTAAATTTCTTCTAAAACGCATGCTGTCCTTCTGAATATTAACATCTCTGATTTCTGCCATAAACTGACTAACAATCGAAAGTTCTCTATCTAGTATTTTAACCTTGGCCATGATTCTATATTTTTTACAAAGATGCCTAATTTATTGGTGGAGCATCCTATTTATCATTCATTTTTTATTGTTTTCCCTCTTGGACTGTCGCCTTTTCAAGTAAGTAAGTATAAATAGCCCGCCAACCTACCCAGATGTCCTCATCACTCAAACTCTCGTTGTGCCACAAACTAATAAATGTGCCGTCTACTTCTCGCACCGCTTCTACCATTTCATCTATTGCTTCTTGCGCTTCTTCCAAGTTATAATTGTAATAGAATTTAAGACTTGAGTCCATGATGCAAAAAGGAAACACCTTTAGGTCCGTTTTTACTTCTAGGTCTAAATCATAAAAATAAAAAGGAGTACAAGTACTTGCTCTAAAACCAATTGTAGCGGCATAGCCCATGGTATAATCCTCTTTCATGTCAAAGTGGATTAAATTCCGATAGGTTTCAGGTAATGTTAATTTCAAAAAGTGCTGCCGACTTTTAGTCACATCTCTTTTAATGACAGAAGCCAATCGCTTGATCTCTTTCTCCAATTTTGCGACATTCTCGTTAGACACATAACCAGGATGAATTCCAATATCCGCCTCATCTGCAGCAGATTTAATCACCGATTGAAAACTTCGACTTTCAATCGGCACATTTTTATCATTAAATCCATAATCTGCCACCAAGAAGAAATAAATGGGATGCAGCTTATATTTTGAGTGAACTTCAGTCAAATGATCAAATGTATCATAAGGATCGTGGGCGATACCAAAAACGACTTTCAATTGACGAAGAAGTTTTGAAAACTGAAATTTGAGTAAATACTTCAATGAGGCACCTATGGTTCGAACGACTCCCTTTTGGCGGTATGCAAATGCATTATCGACATCCAATGTTGGGATAAATTTATAATTTCTTGACTTAAAAACTAAATCCGGAAATCGATCGATTAAAATTGCTTTTAATCGCAGAGCCCACAAATTCACCAAAGGGCGTTTGATAAATCTATTTTTGTAAGCAATGCTTCCTTTTGGGTCAAACCGATCGAAAACGTCTCGAATGTGCGGCAGATACTCTTCATATCTAGAAACCAAGTAGAATGACAAAGCAAATACATCAAAAGGCAATGCAGAGTTTGTGTTTGTTTTAAAAAAAGCTGGATATCCATCTACATCAATTACTTTCAACTCTTGTTCTTCAATTCCATTCTGAAACAAGAAATCAACCGCTGTAAAATGCAATTCATCACCTATCGACCGATAACAATAGGACATTTTTGGACCCTTAAAGTTTGAGAACTCTTCCTTGTCAGAAGTCAGTTTCACCTTCAATCCTAGTATGGTATCCAACACCAATTCGAGCGCATACTGCACTCTATTGGCGATTTTATGGGTGTATATTAATATCATTTATAGCAATCCTTCATCTGCGAAGCTAAAGTAAGTATTGTCGGCGAAAATCAAATGGTCTAAAATAGGAAGATCGAGGATTCTTCCAGCTTCTTTCAATTTCTTGGTAAGCTGAATGTCGGCATCACTTGGTTTTAGATTACCCGAAGGGTGATTGTGGCATAAAATAATAGAAGATGCTAATTTATCAATCGCCATTTTAAATACAATCTTAGTGTCGACGATGGTTTGACTTACTCCTCCTTTGCTGATATTAACGCGTTCCAATATTTGATTTCCTCGATTCAACAACAACACCCAAAATTCTTCGTGGGGTAAATCTTCCATTACCTCTCTCATATTCTCAAACACGACAGAACTAGCCGTAATTTTAACTCGTTTTACAGCGTCTGTTTCTTTTCGCCTTCTCCCTAACTCCAATGCTGCAGCAATTGAAATTGCTTTGGCTTCACCAATCCCTTTAAATTTTTGAAGATCAACAATACTCATTTTACCCAATTGATTGAGATTATTGGAAGCTGAAGATAAAATTCGTTTGGACAACTCCACGGCAGTTTCATCGCGACTTCCAGAACCGATCAAAATAGCGATCAACTCTGCATCACTTAGTGCCGTCTTCCCTTTTAAGAGCAATTTCTCCCTTGGACGATCTTCTTCCGCCCAAGCTTTAATACCCAAATGCTTTCCGATGTCTTCCATAGAGTTTAAAGATAAATCAATTAGTTGATTAAGTAAAAAAATAATTTGAAATGCTACGAGTTTAATCACTCAATTAATCTTCGAAAAAAAAATAGTAACTATTCCTACAAAAGAATTTTATTTACATCTTTGCTCCTCTCTAAAAATACTATTGTAAACTAAAATATTTCTCGATGAAAAAACTATTCCTCCTTAGCTCAATCGTTCTAATTTTTGCAAGTTGTGCCCGGAGGTATCGCGACATTCCCCCTTCAGCTTTCAATTATGAAAATAAGAAGTCTATGAGTAATGACATTAATGTTTATTACAGGAACGGGGTACAAGATTTTGCCCAAAACAAACCCTATGCGAGAAAGGAAAGAAGAAAAAACCTGAGATTAATTGCTGTAAAAATAGAAAATCTTGGAGATACAACTATTCGACTTAGAAAGGAAAATTTTATCATCACAACCAATTCAGGAAGTGTTGTTCGGATGGTTCCTTATGAATTATATACTAAAGAAATTAGACAGTATGCAGAGACATTTTTTATATTTTATGGACTTGCAGGAGTAGGCTATTATCAAGAAAGCTCTCCAGCGGGAACAAGCTCTACCATCACATTCTCCCCTTTCCCATTGTTAATTGGAGCAGGAAATGGAATTTATGCCTACTCTTCAAATCAGAAGCAAGTGAGATACCTGGCTGAAAACGATATATTCAACAAGCCGATACCACCAAAAACAAGTATTTACGGCTTAATCACTATTCAGCAAACAAGCATAGATGAGTTAAATTTCTCCTATAGTACGGACACTTATTATTAAAGGTGAAAACTCTGATCCAGTTGTAACAAAAAAAGTATCCATCCTTTCGGAAGAATGCTTTTTAAAATATTATATTTTCAAATTAATACTTCACGACTCGCTGAGCAGACTGCCCATTTTTAGTATGAATTAGTAAAATATAAATCCCGTTTTGATCTGGGAGATTGATTTGATGCGAGAGACTTTGAGCTAACTCATTTGAGAAGATTAACTGTCCGTTTATAGAATAGACTTCCACTCTCTTTATTTCTTGAGAATCATCAGAGATAGTAACTACTCCATTGGTTGGGTTGGGGACTAGTTTATATTCTTTGGCTACTTTACGTTCTTCAATTCCCACCTTTGAGAATAGATTATTGCGATAAACGAAAATACTATGTGAGCCGAAAAGGCTTACTCCACTAAACAATAAGTCTATATCATTATCACCATCTATATCAAAATAAGTACTTGACCCACCTTGAATAGATGTTAAGTATTGATTTTGGAAAATAGAAAAATTACCCAAACTATCATTTAAATGAATAGTAGAAATAGAATTCCCATAGGTAATTATATCTAAATCATTGTCATTGTCTAAATCAGTTAGAATTTGACTGTAATTGCTATATAAAGTGTTAAAATCAATTGAACGGCGAAAATCACCTAAGCCATCATTCAAATAAACATTTGTCCCAGTTGCAACATTTGTTCCGGATCCAGAGTAAATCAGATCAGAATCCCCATCATTATCTATATCTACAAATTCTGAATTGCCTTTAGAAACTTGTTCAAACAATGGCCTTTTCGTTGATTTTGTAAAGCCTCCTGATCCATCATTTTCATAAATAAAAGAAAAGGATCCCCAATTCCACATTGAAGATGGATCTATCCCTTCACCTGAAATAAACAGGTCTAGATCATTATCGTTATCAATGTCTGCTACCGAAATTGAGCCAAATCCTAGATTTTTGATTTGAGAAGTTGAATCCAAAACAAATATTCCATTAGCACCAAAATACAAATTAGTAGCACTCACTCGTGAAGAAAGACTTCCTGCAACTATTAAATCTAGCTGACCATCATTATTAAAATCAGAGACCGCTATTGAACTTTGGTAAACTCCTTGAAGTTTGTTAATAGTATCTTCGATGTAATTCCCAAGGCCATCGTTTAGATATATTATAGTTTTAAGAATATCATTATTGTCTTTCCCAGACACCATTAAGTCAATATCAGAATCTTGATCAATGTCAACAAAAACAGACTCTCCATCATAAATGCCGATAATTGAACTAGGGCTCAACTGAAAATTACCACTTCCATCATTTTTATAAAGAAATGAGCGCGGATTACCATCGATATCTTCTCCAGTCATAAATAAATCTTCATCCTGATCACCATCTATATCAGCATGAATCGTAACACCATATAATAATGGAATTATATTATTATATGGTGCTCTAATATTGAAACGTCCATTTTGATCATTTAAATAAATGGATGAAATAGAAGAACCAAATCCTGTTTGATTGCCAAAAAGCACTAAATCTTCAAATGAATCATTATTTAGATCTAGAGGAACTACACGCCCTCGATGAACATTTCTCAAATTATTTATCGTATCCAGAGCAAATTGACCATTTCCATTATTAGTATATATCTGTGTCATTGATACATTATTTAAGCTTCCAGTGAAAACAATATCTAATTGATTATCATTATTTAAATCAAATAAAGTAATATTTGCAAGATCAATATTTGGGAAATTATTTACACGGTCTAATTTCAGGAGTCCATTACCATTATTAATATATAGTATTATCTGAGAAGCCGAGCTTTGCCCTACATAACCTAGCATCCACAAATCCTTATCACCATCATTATCGATATCTGCAAGTTCTAGTTTGCAAAATGAAGTCCCAATTAATGTATTTGTAAAATCAATAGTAAAATCTCCAAGTCCATTATTCAAATAAACATTTGTGTTCTTTTGCCCTGATGAGTTCTCACCAGCATATATTAGATCTAAATCAGAGTCATTATCAATATCAAAAAATACGGCATCGCTTCTCTTTAGCTGAATAAAAGCATTATTGCTATCTATTGAAAAAGCTCCTAATCCATCATTGAGGTATAATTCCGAATGGATTTTCCCATTCCACCCTTCTCCAGTAATAAAAAGATCCAAATCGTTATCTCCATCCACATCTCCCAAAATGGTAGCTGAAAACCTCATGGGAGGTAGAGAAACTTGACTATTTGAAAAATTTCCGTTCCCATCATTCAGCATTAAGTCAGTTTCATAGTAATTAAATGCAGTGCGCCCCGATAAAATACAGTCTAAATCTCCATCTCCATCAACGTCTCCTAACTCAAGTGAACCTTGAGAAACACCATTAAGATTACCTGCTATATTAAAATTACCTAATCCATCATTAAAATATACAGTTGTTCTAGGATTTCCTCCTACTGAGCCATTTAGTATTAAATCAATATCGCCATCGCTATCTAAATCTCCTTTTACATATTGTGCATCCAGCGTCAAATAAAACTCAGACTTAAATGAGTCCGAGTATAATCTTTCAAAACTTAATTGCTGCGACGAAAGTTGATTCGAGGATAAAAAAACGGGTAAAAAATACAATAGATACTTTTTCATAGGAATTGCTATTTAGATTTAGTTCGCCTAAGATACTAAAAACAAAACAATAACAAATAAAAGCATCCCTCCTTTCGGAAAAATGCTTTCTTAAAATTCTATTAATTGGACTGAATTAGCTATTCAATCTGTTCTCTAAAGCGGTTTCAAATTGGTGTTTCGCATCAGCTACTGTTCCAAATGATTCACCATCGATTAACATTTCTTTTCCTTCTACAGTTCCTAGGAAAGTATATTCTAATCCAGAAGCGACCATATGCTCTACAAACTCATCTTGGTTGTCAGGATTGATGGATACCACTATTCTACTTTGAGCTTCTCCGAACAAGTATGCATCTTTTCTATAGTCGGTATCCGTTTCTACTGAGAAACCAAATCCGTTTGGCATACCTGCTTCTAACAAAGTGATGAATAATCCTCCATCAGCAACATCATGCGCCGAGTTCAACATTCCTGCTTGAATCAATGTCTTCACTTGATTTTGCAATGCATGCTCTTCATCCAAATTAAAGTAAGGAGAAGGTGATTGTTTCACTTTATGGTAAGAATATAAATACTCCGATGAATTGATGTCGTTTTGAGCGCCACCAATCATATAAATTAAATCTCCTTCGTTTTGGAAAGCCAAAGTGGTGATAAACTTCTTATCAGTTACAATCCCCATCATACCGATAGTAGGAGTTGGAAAAACTGGAACATCTACTCCATTCTGCATACTCTGGTTGTAGAAACTAACATTTCCACCAGTTACAGGAGTTTTAAATTTCTCACACGACTTTTTCATCCCTTTGATAGCTCCTACAAACTGCCAGTATACTTCTGGGTTGTATGGATTTCCAAAGTTCAAACAGTTGGTAATTGCAGATGGCTCACCACCAGAACAGACAATGTTTCTAGCTGCTTCTGCAACCGCAATGGCACAACCTTCTTCAGGATTTGCATTTACGTAACGTGCGTTACAATCTACTGTAAATGCCAAAGCTTTGTTCAAGCCTTTAATGTTTACAATACCCGCATCAGTTGGTTTGTTAGTACTCATGTTAATGGTACCTACCATTGTGTCATACTGCTCAATCACCCACTTCTTAGAAGCGATGTTCGGGTGATTAATTAAAAAGTAAGCCACTTCTTTTAAATCCTTCGGTTCTTCAACAGAGTCAATTATGAACTTCTGATTTTCTGCAAAGTATGCCGGCTCTTTAAACTCTCTTTCGTAAACTGGAGCTCCACCACCTAAAACCAATGATTCAGCAGGAACATGAGCTACTAATTTACCCCCCATATAATATTCCAATTGTCCGCCTTCAGTAACTTCACCGATTTGCTCGCAATTCAAATCCCATTTGTCAAAAATAGCTTCTACCTCAGCTTCTCGTCCTTTCTTCACCACGACCAACATACGCTCCTGAGACTCTGATAACAAAATCTCAAATGGCTTCATGCCTTCCTGACGAGTAGGCACTTTATCTAAATCGATGGTCATCCCGAATCCTTCTTTGCCACTCATTTCTGAAGTAGAACAAGTAATTCCGGCAGCACCCATATCTTGCATTCCAATGATTGCATCGGTTTCAGCCAACTCTAAAGAAGCTTCTAGCAATAATTTCTCTTGAAAAGGATCTCCAACTTGAACAGCTGGCAAATCATTTGCAGATTCTTCTGTGATGTCTTTCGAAGCAAATGCTGCTCCGTGAATTCCATCTTTACCTGTTGCAGAACCAACAATATAAACTGGATTTCCAACTCCGTATGAAGTAGCAGAAATCATTTTGTCTGCTTTCATAATTCCTGCAGACATCGCGTTTACTAATGGATTGGTGTTGTAGCATTCGTCAAAGAAAACCTCTCCTCCAACTACAGGGATACCAAATGCATTTCCGTAGCTGCCGATTCCTTTTACTACTCCTTTTAATAACCATTTCGTTCTGTCTGAATCAATAGAACCAAAACGCAAGGAGTTTAATTGTGCTATCGGACGAGCACCCATTGTAAATATATCACGGTTGATACCACCTACACCAGTTGCCGCTCCTTGGAATGGCTCCAATGCCGACGGGTGATTGTGTGATTCAATTTTGAATGCACAAGCCAATCCGTCACCGATGTCCACTAATCCAGCGTTTTCTTCACCAGCTTCAGCCAACATATGTGGGCCTTCTTTTGGCAATTTCTTCAACCAAGTAATGGAGTTTTTGTAAGAACAGTGCTCCGACCACATCACAGAGTAAATACTTACTTCTGTAAAGTTGGGCGTACGTCCCAAGATTTCCTTGATTTTATCAAATTCCTCAGGTCTTAAACCTAATTCTATTGCCGTTTCTACGGTTGCTTCGTTCAATGTATTGTCTTCCATTTTGTGAAGGGCTGGTTAGTAAGCTGCAAAAGTAAAATTTTGATTCCCATCTACCAACCCATTTTATGCATATTTTTCACCAATGACTTACTATTTTTAAATTACTTTTGAATCATGACTTTAGTAATTCAAATTATTGTATTTATCGCTTTCTCCATCGGCTTGGGGGTTTTGATTAAAATGCATGATTTTTTTCAACTCAAAGGTATTTCGTCACGAATAGTTGTAGCTGCTTTTTTTCTAAAAGTATTCGTTGGCATCGGGTTATGGGCACTTTATACTTTTGTCTATTCCGAGCGAGCGAATGCCGATATCTATAAATATTACGACGACGGCTATTTACTTTTTCTCCAACTGCGCGATCATCCTATTTTAGCCTTTAAGTTCTTTTTCGGTATTCAAGATGTACAAATTTCAGCTTTGTTGAAAGATACCATGCATTGGGATCGAGAATACAATTTTGGCGTATTGAATGACAATCGAACCATGATTCGATTCAACTTTTTAGCGAGTTATTTTTCACACGGCTTTATTCATCTGCATACATTGTTCATTAATTTTCTATCGTTTACCGGATTAGTGGCATTATACAAAACCATTAACAGACAATTGACTCTACCTGCATTTGCATTGTTCTTCGCCGTTTTTCTGATTCCTTCCACTCTATTGTGGGGTTCAGGTATTTTAAAAGAAGGATTCCTACTATTTTCCTTAGGAATTTTCACGCTCACCTTCTTCAATTGCTTGGCCCAAACAAATCTGAGAAATAGCGGTTATCTGCTAATTGGAACTGCATTATTGGCCATCATCAAACCTTATGTATTGTTGTCATTGATTCCGGTTGTGGCAGCGGCTGTAGTAATTCGATTTCTTAAAGTAAAACCCCTCATTGCTTATTTAGGCGTCATTTCAATTGGCTTTTTGGGAGTTGTATTATTGAAGCATTTTCACCTTTTCGATTTATTCGATTTGTTGCAGCAAAAACAAACAGCTTTTTACAATGTGGCCATGATGAGTGAATCTGGAAGTGCTATCTCCGTTTCATCCATTCAAACGCCTCTGGAAGCTCTTTTTGCCATTCCAGAAGTATTGGTCAATGTGTTGTTTCGTCCGTTTATCACTGAAGTGAATTCTATTTTCTATCTACTTGCTGCAGCTGAAAATCTTATGTTACTTATATTGATCGTTACAATGATTTTCTTTTTTAAGAAACCAACTGCCAATCAACTTAACTTCTTGTTTTTTTCATTGTTTTTTACTTTGATATTGGGAACATTGATCGGATGGACAACCCCTATTTTAGGAGCTGTGGTTCGTTATAAAGTCCCATTTTTGCCTTTTCTATTTGCACTTATTATTTCATGTATTGATTTCAATAAAATCAATCAAAAATTCAACTTATCTATCCGATGAAAAATCTGATACTCATTTTAATCTCTTCGCTTTTTATGACATCTTGCTATAAATCAGAAACAGTCGACTTAATTATTCATAACGCCACCATATACACCATGGATGAGTCCAATACTATGGCGGAAGCAATGGCCATTAAAGATGGAAAAATCATCGCCATCGGACCAGAGAACCAGATTATGAATAAATACTTTGGTGAAAAGACTATTGATGCGGGCACTCGACCAGTTTACCCTGGATTCAACGATGCTCATTGCCACTTTTTTTGGTACGGGCGTTCGTTTCAGGAAGTCGATCTATCAGGTGCTAAAAGTTGGGACGAAGCCGTTCAAAGAGTTGTAGACTTCGCCAAAGGAAAAGAACTAAAATTTATCGGGGGAAACGGATGGGACCAAAATTTATGGGCAGGACAAGCTTTCCCAAGCAAACATAAATTAGACAGTCTTTTCCCGAACGCACCGATTCTATTAAAGCGTATAGACTCTCATGCGGCGGTTGCCAATCAAGCAGCTTTGGACATGGCGGAAGTCAATGAAACTACCATTACAGAAGGTGGAATTTTCAAAAAAGAAAATGGTAAATTAACAGGTCTTTTAGTGGATATGGCAATTACCTATGTGGAGCAAAAACTACCTCGCTACTCCGATGAGGAAGATCAAAAGTCATTATTGACCGCTCAAGAAAAGTGTTTCGAAAAAGGATTGACAACGGTGGCCGATGCCATGTTAGAAAACAAGATGATTCACCTCATCGACAACTTGCAGAAAGAAGGAAAACTAAAAATGCGCATTTACGGAATGGCGACACCTTCCAAAGAAAACTTAGCTGAATATTTATTGGATTCTGCCTACAAAACAGATCGTTTGCACATTGGCGCGATTAAGTTCTTTGCTGATGGCGCTTTGGGTTCTCGTGGAGCCAAACTCATCGAGCCGTATACAGATGATTCTACCAATTCTGGTTTATTCATGAACGATTCGGCCTACTTACAAGACATGGCACACCAAATATATCAATCAGGATTACAGATGAATACCCATTGCATTGGAGATGCTGCCAACCGATTGATGTTAAACATTTATGGCAATGCCTTAAAAGAAGTAAACGATCGACGATGGAGAATCGAGCATGCCCAAATCGTTCATCCTGACGACATGGAGTTGTTCCGAAAATTCACCATTATTCCTTCGGTGCAGCCAACACACGCCATTTCGGATATGGGCTGGGCAGAAGATCGATTGGGAGGAGAACGATTGAAAGGTGCCTATGCTTTTAAAACCTTGCTTTCGCAAAATGGATTATTGCCGTTGGGAACAGATTTTCCAATTGAAAAAATAGATCCTTTATTGACCTTTTATACCGCTGTGACGCGAAAAAATGCAGAAGGAAAACCTGAACAAGGCTTTTTGCTTGATGAAGGTTTAAGTCGCTTAGAAACTCTAAAAGGAATGACGATTTGGCCGGCGATTGCGAGCTTTGAGGAAAACGAGAAAGGAAGCTTGGAAGTTGGAAAGTACGCCGATTTTATTCTGCTCGACAAAGACTTAATGACCGTCAAAGAAAGTGAAATATTATCAATTAAAGTAGTGTATACGGTGGTTGGTGGTGAAGTGGTTTGGGGAGAGTAATAAGTGTATTTTGTTATCTAAAATTAATATCACTTGAAATTCAAATTTAGTCCAAATTTAAACAAAGAGGCTAAAGCTTCTATTTTGTTCATCTCAATTTTGAGCTATCTATTTGCTAGCTTAGCGCTAATCCCAAATAGTAATAATGAACTTCTCTCGGGTGCTGGAGAATTGCTACTTTCTCTGGTTCTATTCCCACTTATAACAATCAACCTACTCATTAATTTAAGGTTGAATAGAGAATCAAATATAGGTTTTGCTATTTTTATTTCCCTAATGAGCCTATTTTTCTACTTCGCCTTAATGCGTATAAACCTTCCTCCTATTGAAATAAAACAGCATCAATGGTACATTTATTTGTTTCTTTCACAACTCTATCTATTTCTATTTACTCTATTTAAACCCAACCAAAATAAATTGTACAACATGATACTTCTATTTTTATTCACATTATTGATAGTTGGATTCCTGAACCCTTCGTTTTTAATAGCGACATTCATTTGATTCGAACTCCTTAAACCTAAACCACATTCCTCTTCTAATCATTTTACATTCCAACTTTTAGATTTTCATAATTCGATGGAGTAATTACAGAATCTACTTTTACAATTCAAACTAATTATGCTTTTAGCAATTTATTAACCAACAAACTATCTAAAGGGAAGTATGAAGTATTTGGAATAGTTGACTACTTTCCTTTAGAAAAAGTTAAACTTACTAGACATTTCTCACATAGTTTCGAGAATAAATAACATAACTTCATGTGCATTATTGTAATATTAATTTAGAATTATTTTGAATAATCAAAACCAATCTCTTCTTTAGTATCTTTGAATAAAAAGTAACCATGTTGCCCATTCTGGAAAATAAAAAAGACGCGTTAATCAAACTGTGCGAGCAATATTCAATCAAAAGCATGTATGCTTTTGGTTCAGTTACTACTGACCAATTCAATGCTAAAAGTGATATCGATATTTTAATAACGTTCAAAGAACTCCCTTTTGATCAATACACCGATAATTTTTTTAAGCTACATGTTGATCTTGAAAAGCTATTGGAAAGAAAAATAGACTTACTTACTGAACGGTCCCTATCAAACCCTTACTTTATTGAAAGTATAGATCAAACCAAGCAATTATTGTATGCCGCAGCATAGAATAAATATGTATTTGCATGATATCTTAAATGCAATTGATTCCATTTTTGACTATTTGGGAGACAAAAGAGACTTCAACCATTATGATTCAAATAAATTACTTCGAAGGGCTGTTGAGCGCGAATTAGAAATAATTGGAGAGGCGACTAATCGCATTATAAAAATTGATTCCAAGATTGATATATCAAATGCCAAAAGAATTATAAGCCTTCGAAATTGGGTAATTCATGCCTACGACAATATTGATAATATCATTATTTGGGGAGTTATTGACAAAGATTTACCACTTCTTAAAAAGCAAGTATCAAAACTAATTGAAAGCAACCAGTTTTTATAAATCAAAGCTTAAAAAGCTACAAAAGCTGATTTTTATAGTTCAATATTATTCTACCTAATACTTTTTACAAGCAGTAATTTATTGCCTAATTTTAGAAAATAATTAAAAACAATGAACATGAAAAAGATAAATGTATTGGCAATTGCTTTGGGCTTATTTGTAGCTTCTTGTGGAGATGCACCAAAAGCAACTGAAGAAAAAGAAATGCAAAGTGAAGAAATGCACGATGATCATGCAGGTCATGACCACGAAGCAATGATGGAAAAAGCAGACAAAGCTGAACCTGTTGCTATTCCTGCAGATGCTAAAGTTTTCTTCGCAAACCTAACAGATGGACAAAAAGTAAAATCTCCTTTGAAAGTTCAATTTGGTGTAGAAGGTATGGAAGTAGAACCTGCTGGAGAATTACATGAAGGAAAAGGTCACCACCATATTATCATTGATGGAGCAGCATTAGAAAGAGGCACAATTGTTCCTGCTGATTCTTTAAACATCCATTATGGAAAGGGCCAAACAGAAACTGAGTTAGTATTACCTAAAGGAGAGCATACTTTAACAATGCAGTTTGCTGATGGATATCACCAGAGTTATGGAGCGCAATTGAGTGCGACCATTAAAGTGATCGTAGAATAGGTAACAAATTATAAAATTAAAAAGCCACGCAGCAAACTGATAACTCAGGAACTGTGTGGCTTTTTTATTTGGAATAATATATGTGTCGCTTACAACTTTCTCAATATTTCAGGAGATTGTTTCGAACATATTATATCTATTACTTCAATTCTATTTTCACTTGATTTATAGAGCACTTTGAAGTCTCTCACAACAATCCTTCGATATTTAGGATTTATCTCATCTATTTGATACTGCTTTGAAAAATAAATACTTTTTGGACTTTTTAAAAGTTCATTTTTCACTTTCTTAGCTGCAGGAATCGATTTTTTACAGTAATAATCATAGATAACTTTCAAAGACTCTTTCGCTTGAATAGTCCAAACAATTTTAAGTTCTTCCATTACCAGTCTTCGCTTTCGCTCTCCAAATCTTCTTGGGTGATTACTTCGCCTTCTAATAATTGTTTCTCGGCAACAGCCAGGCGTTCGTTATATTGATTTTTTGTCAAAGGTTGTCCATCTGCGGTATATCCCACAATCAACTCTTGATCCAACATCTCATCAATTTTCTTAATAATTGACTCTTGATCAACAGACAATATTTTTTGGACTAAATTTATTTTTGAAGATTGCAATCCCATAGTGATTGATTTTTATACTATAAAGTTACTTCTTTTCTGAATTCAATTCAACCTACTCTCTACACAACCTTCCAATCAACTCCATATGCTGAGGAAAAGCTAGAGACAATTCTGCCTTCTTAGCCAATTCAAAATCTTGGAAATCGAACCCCGGAGAAACCGTACAACCAACTAGTGAATAAGCCCCCAACGATTCACTGGCGAACCAAGCACCAGCTGGAACGACTGCTTGTGGAGTTTGCCCATTTTCTAGATCTAATCCAATGGAGAGTTTGGTATAGGTTCCATCTAACTCGATTACATGAACGATTAATGGTTCGCCGTAATAGAAATGCCACATCTCATCAGATTTTATTCGGTGAAATGCAGAGAAATTTCCTTCGGTAATTAAAAAGTAAATTCCAGTTGCTAAGTTCCTGCTTCCTTCCATTCCCT
Source organism: Acidiluteibacter sp. (assembly GCF_055129545.1). Taxonomy (NCBI): domain Bacteria; kingdom Pseudomonadati; phylum Bacteroidota; class Flavobacteriia; order Flavobacteriales; family Cryomorphaceae; genus Acidiluteibacter; species Acidiluteibacter sp. Next base: position 117,957 of record NZ_JBSRUB010000035.1, read on the forward strand.
TTTCCATAATATCAGCCGAAACCATCCCCTCTGAACGATACATTTCTTTGAAAAATCCACCTTCTGGATGTGGCAATAAATCAAGGTAATTTACCCAATAGTCTACTTTTTTCATATTTCTTCACATTTGCGATTCACAAAACTATCATTAGAAAATGATATATTTATGCAAAATAAATCACTCGAGAAGATGGAAAAGCAAATAACAAGAATATTCGACCTGCATTATCATCAGCAGAAAAATTATAAAAAAGAGGATTCATTAACGTCAAAAGTTAATGGAAAGTGGGAGAAGATTAGCACGGATGAATTCATCTCGATGGGCCGAAAAATGAGTTTGGCCTTCTTAAAAATGGGTCTAAAACCGGGTGATAAAATTGCCATCATATCCAACAACCGTTCGGAATGGCACATCACCGACCTAGGAATTACCCAAATGGGCGGAATTAGCGTTCCGATTTATCCAACCATCACCGAAGAAGATTATGCTTACATCATGAACGATGCAGAAATTAAATGCTGCTTTGTCTCCGATGCGGATCTTTTTCAAAAGGTAAGCAACATCAGCAATCAAGTTCCAACATTGGAAAATATCTATACTTTCGACCAAGTTTCCAGTGCGAAGAACTGGAAAGAGGTGTTGGAATTAGATGCCAATGGAGACTTTAGTGCCGTTCAATCCATTATGGATGGAATTAAAACTGAAGATTTAGCTACCTTAATTTATACATCAGGGACAACAGGAAGACCAAAAGGTGTGATGCTTTCACACAAAAACCTGGTTTCCAATTCACTTTCGTCACGAAAAAGATTACCATGCGATCACAACAGCAAAGCACTAAGTTTCTTGCCGCTGTGTCATGTTTATGAACGAATGGTAGCCTACATGTACATTTATGTGGGAGTTTCTATTTATTATGCGGAATCAATGGAGACCATTGGTGATGACTTGCGTGATGTAAAACCTCAGATCTTCACGGCAGTTCCACGATTATTAGAGAAAGTATACGACAAAATAATGGCCAAAGGAATGGAATTGACTGGCATCAAAAGAGCATTGTTCTTTTGGGCAGTAGGTTTGGGCAATCGATATGAAATCGGTGGAAACAATCCAATCTACAATTTTCAATTAAAATTAGCCAACAAAATAATCTTCAGTAAATGGAGGGAAGCGTTAGGTGGAAATGCCTTGGCAGTGGCTTCAGGTGCTGCAGCATTACAACCTCGTTTAGCACGAATTTTTCTAGCGGCTCAAATTCCAATTATGGAAGGATATGGATTAACAGAAACGTCTCCTGTAATCTCAGTAAACTGTGAAGAAAATAATGGAGTAAGAATTGGCACAGTTGGTCGTCCGTTGGATGATGTGACTGTTAAGATTGCTGAAGATGGAGAAATATTGGTTAAAGGACCCAACGTTATGATGGGCTATTATAAAAAACCTGATGCAACAAAAGAAGTATTCACCGATGATGGCTACTTTAAAACTGGAGATATCGGAGAGTTGAGTGCGGATAATTTCTTAAAAATTACTGGTCGTAAAAAAGAAACATTCAAAACCTCAGGTGGAAAATACATTGCTCCACAAGTGATTGAAAATAAAATGAAGGAATCGTCATTCATTGAGCAATTAATGGTGGTAGGAGAAGGTGAAAAACACCCATCTGCCGTGATTCAGCCTGCATTCGATTTTTTAAAGGATTACTGTAAGCGTAAAAATATTCCGTTTACTGACAATGCTTCCATCGTTAACAATCAAACTATTGTTGATCGAATTCAACAGGAAGTAGATCATTACAATAAAGGTTTCGCGCAATACGAACAAGTAAAACGGTTCATTTTAGTACCCGATGCATGGGGAATAGATACCGGAGAAATGACACCGACTATGAAAATTAAGCGAGCAGTCGTTAAAGCTAAATACCTCGATCAAATAGAGGCGATATATCGATAATCATTAAAATCCCTTCTTAACAAATTAAGAAGGGATTTTTTTGTTAAATAACTTCATCTTTATTATGCATGCATAGTAATAATTTATTATATTTGTTTCCATTCAAGTCAAATAAATGAAACCAAACGAAACTGTAGATTACCACATCAAAGTAAATTGGCATGCTTTGACCAATTTATACAACGGTATTGCCGCTGAATACGGACTTACGCAGGCAACAGGATTTGTACTTCTAAACATAGAGGATCAGGTAGGAACACCTGCTACCAAAATAGCCCCACTGATGGGTATGAAAGCAACTAGTTTGAGTCGAATTCTTAAGAACATGGAGAGTTCGGGACTGATCGAAAGAAAAGGAGATAAGTCTGATGGCAGAATGGTTCGAATTCACCTCACAGAAGAAGGAACTCAAAAAAAGAATATTGCCAAGCATGTGGTGAAAGAACTGAACGAATACATCATTAAAAACATTCCTCAAAAGAATTTGGAAATGTACTTTGAAGTGATGGAAAACATCAACGAACTAATAGCTAATTACAAGGACACTAAATAATCTATAAATTAATATTTTATGGCTACACGAAGAATAAGAAAGGTTGCAATTTTGGGCTCAGGAGTAATGGGTTCGCAGATTGCGTGCCATTTCGCGAACATTGGTCTCGAGGTATTGCTTTTGGACATAGCGCCAAAAGAACTTTCGGCTAAAGAAGAGAAACAAGGATTAAAATTAGACGATACTGTAGTAAAAAACAGGATTGTAAACGAAGCCCTAATGACGGCTTTAAAATCTAGTCCTTCCCCTATTTATAGGCAATCATTCGCTAAAAGAATTACCACAGGAAATATGGATGACAATATGAAAGATATTGCATCAGCTGACTGGGTAATCGAAGTAGTTGTAGAACGATTAGACATTAAAAAAATCGTTTTTGATAACGTAGAAAAATATAGAAAGAAAGGAACCATTATTTCTTCGAATACATCAGGAATTCCGATTCATATGATGTTGGAAGGAAGAAGTGAAGATTTTCAAACCCACTTTTTAGGAACTCACTTTTTTAATCCGCCAAGGTATTTGGAGTTATTAGAAATTATTCCAACACCTAAAACAGATCCTGCAATAGTTGACTTCTTAATGGATTATGGCAGACGTTTCTTGGGAAAGAAATCAGTGCTTGCAAAAGACACTCCTGCATTTATCGCCAACAGAATTGGCGTATATTCCATTATGAATCTTTTTCATACCGTGAAAGAGATGGGCTTCAAAGTGGAAGAAGTGGATAAACTAACTGGAAGTATACTAGGTCGACCTAAATCAGCTACATTCAGAACTTGTGATGTAGTTGGATTGGACACTTTGGTTCACGTAGCAAACGGTGTTCGTGAGAATTGCCCAGACGATGAAGCAAAAGACATGTTTGCGATTCCAGGATATGTGCAACATTTATTGGACAACAAATGGCTAGGTTCTAAATCCGGTCAAGGATTTTATAAAAAGGTAAAAGGTGCAGATGGTCAAAGTAATATTTTGTCATTAAACCTAGAGACTCTAGAATATGAAGAGCAAACGAAAGTGCGCTTCGACATTATTGGAAAAGTTAGAGAAATAGAAGACGTTCGAGAAAGAACCAAACTATTGATTGAATCTGAAGGTAAAGTTGGAGATTTCTTTAGAGCGAATTTCTTGGGCTTATTTGAATATGTTTCGAACAGAATTCCTGAAATTTCAGACGAAGTATTCAGAATAGACGACGGAATGAGAGCAGGTTTTGGATGGCAATTAGGTCCATTTGAAGCTTGGGATGCATTGGGCTTAGAAAAAGGAATTGAATTGATGAAAGCGAAAGGTCAAAAGCCTGCAGCTTGGATCAATGAAATGATAGCCAGTGGAGCGAAGACATTCTATAAGTTAGAAAATGGAGCAAAGTACTATTATGACATTCCTACTAAATCGTACAAAGTAATTCCAGGAACGGAAGACCTAGTCGTATTGGATAACTTAAGAGCTGCCAATACTGTTTGGAGCAATAAAGGAACAACGATAGTAGACTTAGGTGATGGAATATTGAACTTAGAATTCCACACCAAAATGAATACAATTGGTGCTGAAGTGATTCAAGGAATCAATAAAGCCATTGACTTAGCTGAAGCTGATTACAAAGGATTGGTTATTTCCAACACTGGTCAGAATTTCTCTGCCGGAGCCAATGTGGGAATGATTTTCATGATGGCCGTAGAGCAAGAATATGATGAATTATCATTTGCAATTGCTCAATTCCAAAAAACAATGATGCGTATTCGTTACAGTGCAATCCCAGTAGTAGCTGCGCCTCACCAAATGGCGTTAGGTGGCGGTTGCGAATTGTGCATGCACTCTGATAAAGTAGTGGCTCATGCAGAATTGTACATGGGATTGGTTGAATTTGGAGTTGGTGTGATTCCTGGTGGTGGTGGAACGAAAGAATTCGTTCTTAGATTATCAGACAGTTTGAAAGAAGGTGATATCCGTATCAATGCAATGAGAGAACGTTTCTTGACGATCGGTCAGGCTCAGGTTTCTACCTCAGCTTACGAAGCATTCGACAAAGGCTATTTACGTGAAGGAATTGACGAAGTAATTGTAAGCCGCGAGTTTCAATTGAAGCGTGCTAAAGAAGCAGCAATCGCATTAGCTGACAAAGGTTACAGCCAGCCAGTTGAGCGAACTGACATTAAAGTACTAGGAAAAGAAGGCCTGGGTATTGTATACGTAGGAGCGAATTCAATGAAATCAGGAAACTACATCTCAGAGCACGACGCATTAATTTCTGAGAAATTAGGTTATGTAATGTGCGGTGGAGACTTATCTGAAATCACAGAAGTATCAGAAACCTATCTTTTGGATTTAGAGCGAAAGGCATTTGTAGAATTGTGTACCAAGAAAAAAACATTGGAACGATTACAAAGCATTGTGACCAAAGGAAAAGTGCTAAGAAACTAAACAATACTGAATCGAAGTTTTCAAAACTTAAAAAAAGACAACAAAATGGAAGCATATATAGTAGCAGGATATCGTTCAGCAGTAGGTAAAGCAGGCAGAGGCCAATTGCGCTTTACTCGTCCTGATGATATTGCAGCGCAAGTGATCAAACATTTAATGAAAGACAATCCTCAAGTAACATCTGACCACATTGACGATGTCATAGTAGGAAATGCAAGTCCTGAAGCGGAACAAGGCCTTAACGTTGGTCGATTGATTTCTCTGATTGGATTAAATAACATTACCGTTCCGGGGATGACAGTGAATAGATATTGTTCTTCTGGATTGGAAACCATTGCGATTGCAGCGGCAAAAATTAAAAGCGGCATGAACCATTGCGTTATTGCTGGTGGGGTTGAATCCATGAGCTGCATGCCAATGGGTGGATGGAGAATTGTTCCAAACGCAGATGTCGCAAAAGACAACCCAACTTATTATTGGGGAATGGGATTGACTGCCGAAGCTGTAGCGAAAGAATACAACGTATCGCGAGAAGAGCAAGATCAATTTGCATATGAGTCGCACATGAAAGCCTTAAAAGCACAAGCAGAGAATCGTTTTGCAGATGACATCGCACCGATTGAAGTAGAAGAAAATTACTACGACAATGGAAAGAAGAAAAAAAGAAACTATACAGTAAATGTAGATGAAGGCCCAAGAGAAGGGACAAGTGTAGAAGCACTTTCTAAATTGCGTCCTGTTTTTGCCAATGGCGGTTCAGTTACAGCAGGAAACTCTTCACAAACAAATGACGGTGGTGCTTTTGTATTGGTTGTTTCTGAAAAGATGGTGAAAGAATTAAAACTGAAACCAATCGCTAGATTAGTGTCTTATGCTGCAACAGGTGTAGACCCTAGAATTATGGGAATTGGACCAATCAAGGCGATTCCGATGGCATTGGAGCAAGCTAATCTAAAATTAGAAGACATCGATTTGATTGAATTAAATGAAGCTTTTGCCTCTCAATCGGTAGCTGTGATTCGTGAATTAGGATTGGACAAATCGAAAGTAAATGTAAACGGTGGCGCTATTGCATTGGGTCATCCTCTTGGATGCACTGGTGCAAAATTAACCGTTCAAGTATTGAATGAATTAAAGAAGAGAGGCGGCAAATACGGCATGGTAACCATGTGTGTAGGAGCAGGACAAGGAGCAGCAGGAATCTTCGAATTATTATAATAATCAATAAAATTATAACCATGAGCAACAGAACAAAAGGCGGAGAGTTTTTAATCAAAGAAACCGATGCAAAAGACATATTTATACCAGAAGATTATACGGAAGAACAACACATGATAGCAGACTCTTGTAAAGAGTTTTTAGATGCTGAAGTATTCCCAAACTTAGATCGAATAGATGCAATGGAAGAAGGATTAATGCCTTCCATTTTGGATAAAGCAGGAGAACTTGGTTTATTGGGCATTTCAGTTCCTGAAGATTTAGGTGGATTTGGTAAAGGTTTTGTGACTTCAATGTTAACTGCAGAGGTTACAGGGGCGGGACATTCATTTGCAGTGGCTTTATCAGCACACACTGGAATTGGAACATTACCAATTTTATATTACGGAACAGAAGAGCAAAAAGCAAAATACATCCCAAAATTAGCTTCGGGAGAATGGAAAGGATGTTATTGTTTGACAGAGCCAAGTGCAGGGTCTGATGCCAATTCAGGAAAAACAAAAGCGGTGCTTTCAGAAGATGGAAAACACTATGTCTTGAACGGACAAAAGATGTGGATCACCAACGGTGGTTTCGCTCATGTATTTACTGTTTTTGCTAAAATTGGAGACGATGACAACCTTTCAGCTTTCATTGTAACAAAAGACATGGAGGGATTAAGCTTGAATCCTGAAGAAAAGAAATTGGGAATCAAAGGTTCATCTACGAGACAAGTATTTTTTAATAATGTAAAAGTTCCTGCAGAGAATTTATTGGGCGACCGTCAAGAAGGATTCATGATTGCATTGAACATCTTGAACATTGGCCGTATTAAATTGGCGGGAGCTGCTCTTGGAGCTGCAAAAATGGCCATTACACGTTCAGTAACCTATGCAAATGAAAGAGAGCAGTTCGGTAGGGCTATTTCAAAATATGGAGCAATTCGTTTCAAATTAGGAGAACAAGCTATTAAGTGTTTTGCAACTGAGTCTGCATTGTATAGAGCTTCACAAAGCATCGAAGACGAGATTGAAAATTACATAGCTGAAGGAATGGACAAGCAGAAAGCCACATTAGAAGGCATCAAACAATTTGCTGTTGAATGTGCCATTTTGAAAGTTCATGGTTCAGAAACATTGGATTATGTGGTTGATGAAGGTGTTCAAATTTATGGCGGGATGGGCTATTCTGCTGAAGCTCCTATGGAAAGAGCATTTAGAGATGCACGAATCAACCGAATATTTGAAGGAACGAACGAAATCAATAGAATGCTTTCTGTCGACTTAATGTTGAAAAGAGCGATGAAAGGAGAATTGGATTTAATGACTCCTGCCATGAAAATCGCAGAAGAATTAATGGAGATTCCTGATTTTGATTTTGATGATTCAGCAGCGTATGCCACTGAAACTCGATTAGTCGGAAACTTCAAAAAAGCAGTTCTTTTAGTAGCAGGTGCTGCGGCAAAAACATTGATGCAACAATTGGCAAAAGAGCAAGAAGTATTGATGAACATTGCGGACATGATGATGGAAACGTTCATTGCCGAATCTACTTTATTGAGAATTCAGAAATTAGACGATAAAGCTAGCAAAGAGCAAATTGCGATGATGCAAGTATACTTATACGATGCTGCAGATAGAATTGGCAAAGCTGGTAGAGATGCTATTCAATCTTTTGCTGAGGGCGATGAGCAGAGAGCAATGATGATGGGTATGAAACGATTTACCAAACATGAATTCTTTAACGTAAAAGAAAGCAGAAGAATTGTCGCTGCGAAATTAATTGAAGAAAATAAATATTGTTATTAGTAGTTTTAAATTAGTTGAAAGGAAAGGCCTGTTGGAATCAGTATTACTGAGTCTGGCAGGCTTCTTTTTTTACCTTCTTTTAAATTAAATTTCAAAAATTAAATGATATGGTTACTTTTGGTTAACTACACTACAATTAATGAGGTTACTATTTCTTATTATCTTCGCTTTAGGCACTCCTTTTTTTGCCCTTTGTCAATTTGGGCCTGGAGGAGTTGGCAATTCAACTAATAATGGACTCTGGCTAAAAGCGAGTAATTATTATGGAACAAGTGGTGATCCAGTATCCGTTTGGAAGGACACCTCTGGAAATAACAATGATGCTATTCAACTAATTGCTTCTCAACAACCACTTTATTTTTCTACCAGTTCAATAAATGGGCAGCCCATTATTCGCTTAGATGGATCCAACGATCAGATGCAAATTGCTGACGCTGATATTTTAGACAATTCTAGCGGCCTAACCTACTTTGCTGTTTTACGAGGAAATAACATTGATGGAACACCTCGAGGAATTGTAGGAAAGCGTAGAGATTTTAATACCTCGGCCAACTATTCTTACACTTGGTTTTTTCATACTGGGAGAAATTTATATGCCGATATTGAAACTCAAAATAATCGCTTTTCTACTGCAACAACTTTTACTAGTGCCACTAATTATTTATTAAGTCTGCGATATGATGGTACAAGCGCAGCTGCAAGCAGAGTCAGAATTTATATAGAGGAAAGTTTAAATACAACTGCTACCGAAGCTTCTGCTGCAATAGGCAACAGCAATCAACCCGTTACTATTGGTGCATTAAACAAAGACTATAGTTCCTACTTAGGAGCTGATTACGCTGAAATTGTACAGTACAATTTTGCTGTCAATTCTGCTCAACGAATAATAATTAATAACTATTTATCAGCTCAATATAACATTGCTTTAAGTGCGAATGATGTCTACAGAAATGATGAAGTGGCCAATGGCAATTATGACCATGAGGTGGCAGGGATAGGTCGTGTGGATGCTTCCAATATTCACAATGATGCCCAAGGCAGTTCAGAACCTCGATTCCTAAATCCGACCGATTTAAACAATGGTGAATTCATGTTATGGGGGCACAACAACGCAACGGGAAAAAACTATGCAGATATTTCAGGCGGCTTAGAAGCAAGAATGAATAGAGTATGGAGAGTCAGCGAGCGGAATACTTCTGGTGCCTCTGTGGATGTTGGAACAGTAGACTTACGGTGGGATTTAAGTAATGGAACCCCAGCAACAGCCTCCCATTTAAGATTACTCATTGATAGTGATAATGATGGATCTTTTGCAGACGAGACTCCTATTTCTGGTGCGATAAGCTTAGGAATTAATCAATTCGAATTTTTAGGAGTTACAGGAGTTCGCGACAGTGTAAGGTTTACTTTGGGTACGATCGATGAGACAAACACGCCACTGCCTGTTACCTGGCTCAACTTTTCTGGAACCAATAATGGAATAAATAACATACTTCGTTGGGCAACTGCGACTGAAATCAACAACGATTACTTTTCAATAGAAAGAAGTGCCAATGGAGAAAGTTGGAATGAGATTGGACAAGTTTCAGGCAAGGGAAATTCTACTGAAAGAACGAGTTACCTTTTCAAAGATCAATCGCCAAACTATAGAGAGAACTATTACCGCTTAAAGCAAGTCGATTTTAATGGCAGTTTTGACTACTCCAATATCATTCATATTGAGAAAACGCCATCGAATAAAATTAAGCTATTTCCAAACCCTGCTGACCATTCAATTACGATTGCTAATCAAAACGAAAATGACATCACAATCATGGACGTTTTAGGCCGATCAATAGAACTACCTCAAACATCTACAAATGACGAAGTGATTATTAATACTTCACACCTTAAAGAAGGGATTTACTTTATAAAGAGTGTTGATCGTCAATCCAACGAAATATTGGTCACGAAAGTTTTAATAGCGCACTAGGTTCTATTCTGCCTGTAATTTTCTAAAGTCAGAACCAGATGGATTTTGGAAAACCTGCAAATCAAACTGAGGAACCACAGAAAGCAAATGATCCATGATATCCGATTGAACAGATTCATAATTTTCCCAAGCGATATCGTTGCAAAAACAATAAATCTGAACAGGAACACCTTTCTCATTCGGCTCTAGCTGTCTCACCATAATTGTTAAGCTTTTATCCACTTTTGGATGACGTTCTAAATACTTTTCAGCGTAAGCTCTAAATGTACCCAGATTAGTCATCCGTCTTCCATTAGAAACATGTGTAGTATCTACTGAATGTTCCTTGTTGTATGCCTTAAGCTCTATCTCTTTATCTTGAATATACTTATTAATGATGTGGATATTTTTAAATCGCTCAATCATTTCTGGAGTTGAAAACTTAACCGAGCTAATATTAATATAAATGGATCTTGCTATTCTTCTTGCACCAGTTTCTTGCATCCCTCTCCAATTTTTAAAGGAATCAGAAATAAAGGAATAGGTAGGAACGGTACTAATTGTTTTGTCCCAGTTTCTAACCTTTACGGTAGTCAAGTTAATTTCCATTACATCTCCATCGGCTCCATATTTATCCATTTGAACCCAATCTCCTACTCGAATCATATCGTTCACAGACAATTGAATCGAAGCAATAAAACCAAGTATGGTATCCTTAAAAACAAATAATAAAACTGCTGTCATAGCACCTGCAGCACTCAAGAAGTAAATCGGAGATTTACTTACTAAAACAGACAATATCAACACAGTAGCGATGATGCCTAGAATAATTTTAGACAATTGAAAATAACTTTCCAGTGGCTTATCCCTAAACAATTCGAATTCAGAAAGAATCAGTTGTGCCGCTAGTAAAAAACGATTGACCATTATGAGCACCACTACAATCAAATAAATATCATTCAATCGGATGACATAATCGACAAAAGTGGGAAGTCCATTAAATACTATGGGCACCAATATTTCGATTAATAAAACAGGAGCCAAATGCGCAACTGCATAAAAGAATTTTTTCTCCACTAGAATATCATCCCAATGTGTTTTACTTTTTGCGGCAAGAGCGCTAACAATTCTAACCAATGTCAATCGGGAAAATCGATCTGCAATTAAACAAACAATTATTAAAAATAATCCTAGAAGGGCATAATTTAGGTAACCTGCAGCAGTTTCAGAAACCCCTAGGCTAATAAATTTCTCGATAAAATAGCGGGTACTTTCTTCAATCATAATTTGGTTTATTTTCTTTTGGTTTTTCTCTCTGGATCCTCGTGAAAGAAATATCTTAGGTCAAGTGTTAGGTAACTTCCATCTAAATTAAAATCGGCAAAGGCATCATAATTTAGCGCATTATTGCTATTCTGGTTTCGGTAGTATCCCACATCAGTTTGGGAAATGTTACTGAATGGCCGATGGTAGGATGCTCCGATATAGAAATAACCACTTTTATAGGTTCGGTACTCAAAACCAACATTTGCTAATAAACTGGGAACTATCCATTCTTTGCGGTAAGTAGAATGTCGAAAGTAGTCATCAGAAGTTTCTAAATCGGATGGGTAAAAATCAATAGATGCTCCAAAGGCCGTATTCAGAAAAGCCTTTTCACCCAATTGGATATAAATAAGTGCCAATAAAGGAATGTCATAAGAGAGAAAGGAGAAGTCTGATTTCCCTTCAAAGTTTCCGTCGGTAATCACTAAGTCATAATTCCGTTTGGTATAGTTGATACCAGCTTCTACGGAGAACATTTTAGTAAACCCCCTGCGGGCTACCATCCCAAAACTAAAACCAGGTTTTGATGAAAGATTAAAGTCTACATTATTGGCATCAATTGTTTCTTCATTAAACCCAATAATACTCATCGGAATAATTGGTTTCAACTGAATTCCAAAGGTGGTGACATCTTTTTGAGCGAAGACACTTGTTACAGTAGATAACAAGAAAAAAGCAAGAGCAATTTTTATTCTCATGGACGACAAAATTAAGATTAATAATACCAAATAAAGTACGTTATAAGCTCCCTTTTATAGCGCCATAAATTGCCAAGGTCACAGCAGTGATGGTAACAAGCAACAATAGATACTTAAAAAAAGGAACTGTAATAAATGGTTCTCTAAAATGACCATAAGTCAGATAGTTCAATCGCTTTGCCACTTTAAAATCACTTTTCATTACACCGAAATAGACACGTCCATCTCCTTCTTCGTCTACTTGACGTTCATGTTTAATTTTGTTCTCGTTTAACAAGTTTTGGAAATAGGCCGCATGCTCTGCTTCCTTAAAATGAAAAACCATCTTGTTCCTATTGGTCGGATGATCCTCAAAATTGATGTAAGTTAGGGTCATTAGTTAGTCGATTCTCAATTTCTTACCAATTCTTAAAGTAGATTTCCGATTGATCCCATTTAGCTCACATAAACGCTGAACACTGGTACCATACTGAGATGCAATTTTAACCAAAAAATCGCCCTTTTGAACCGTATAATAATTTATTCCTGCAGGGTAGCAAGTATAATTCCCCCATCGATTGGTTACTAAAACAATGGAGTCGCTCACCAAACGATTGTGATTGAATTCAATTAATGTTCTTGGATTCAATGGTCGTCCTCTAAAACGTACTTCAAAATGTAAATGACTACCTGTAGAACGACCTGAACTACCACCAAGACCAACAACTTGTCCTGCCTCTACTACATCTCCTGCTTTTACTTTCAATCTGTGCAAATGGGCGTACAACGTTTCTAATCCATTGTAATGCCTCACCACCACTACTCTACCATATGACGGATGATTTCTGGAAATCCTTACCATTCCATCAAATGCGGCGTGAACCGGATCCCATACTTGTAAATCTATGTCGATTCCATGATGACTTCGTCCATCTCTCCAACCATAATTGGAGGTAATTAACCCTTTAAGTGGTGGATAAAACGAACAGTTATTAAAAGTATCTTGAAGAATGAGTGTTAGCTTCTCATTATCAGTTGGAATCAATGGGTGCATTTTGAAATTATCCCAATCGCCATAAAATGAATTAGACGGATATTCTGAATCGTCATAAAATCCGCTCAAAGTAATTGGAACTTCTTCCTCTTCCAATGCAATTTCACCAACCACCTCAACCAACTGTCGCAACAATTCTTCGGGCAACTCTTTTTGATCTAATAAGGAATCGATCAAACTGATCAATTGGCTTCCTGAAAGATCCTTAACTGAAGCAGCTATAGATGAACTACTATTAAAGACTAATGCCTTAACCGTATCACTTTCAGAAGTATTAGATGCTTTTGCAGAATTAATCGAAATGACTAAGCCTACAAGAAGGAAAAAATTAAAATATATTTTATTCAAATCAATCAACTTATTCAAAACAAGAGTCTAATGATATAAATTGGGGTTAAATAAAAATAGTAGGTATTATTTACAACCTGCTAATCTAATTAAAGATGAGCAAAAAATTGACTTTTAACTGTTAAAATTCATTTGAGACTAAAAAATTATCGCTGATATTTTTGAGTTTATGAAACACCCAATCAAATTATAATTATCAATTTTGATGTGCTACCTTAGCTAAACAATAACCCAAACACAATGAAAATACTAAAAAGAATACTAAGCATCCTACTAATTTTCATCGGCTTACTTGCAATTGCCACCTTCTTCACTCCGAGCTCTCTACAAGTAGAAGAGTCCATTGCAATAAATGCACCTCAAGAAATGGTTTACAATGAAATAATTGATTTTAGGAATTGGTCCAATTGGTCAATGTGGCACCAATTGGATCCTGAAATGAAAAATTTCTACTCAGACTCCATGGGGAAGATCGGATCCTTCAACCGTTGGGAAAGCACTCATGAAAAAGTGGGCAATGGAAAACAAACGATTACCGAACTTGAAGCCTACAGTTACATTAAAACCAAAATGGAGTTTGGCGACTATGAGTCAAATGACTATTCAGCTTGGTACCTGACTCCAGAAAGTGATGAAAAGACAATTGTCAAATGGACGTTTGAAGGCAGTGAAATGCCTTTTCACATGCGTTTAATTAGCTATCTTTTTATTGAAGACATGATTCACGATGCCTATATCATAGGATTGAATCAACTAAAAGAAGTGGTAGAAAGTAAACCAAAAACAATAGCACTTCCAGAGAATGTTTCAATAACCGATGTGGAGGCTCAAATGATATTGACCATATTGGATTCTACTGATGCGAATGGTGTAGAGGACAAATTAGTTGATTTGTATAAAGATATATTGATCTACGCCACTATTGCGGGAATGAACCAAAGTGGCTCTCAATTAGCTTATTACCATTACTACAGTCCTGAAAAAGTGATACTAGAAGCAGCTATTCCTTTTGAAGGAAACCTATCCGAAGATGGAAGAATAAAGCTAAAAGAAAAGAAGGCAGAAAAAACATTGAAAGGAGTCTTTTTTGGCGATTATGACAAAACAGGTGAAATGCACGAAACGATGAACTCCTACCTTACAGCAGCAAAAATAGAAATGACTGGACCTCCTTATGAGATTTATATCACAGATCCGGCAATGGAAGCAGACACTTCTAAATGGGAAACTGAGATCTATTACCCAATTGAATAATATGTACATAGAAAATAGAATAACGCCCTTTTATATTAATAATTGGGCGTTTTTTTATGCCTAATTTTATCATAAAAAAGCATGAAATTCAAACTAGTTCTCATTGTTGGTTGCTTTATTTCTGCCTGCACTAGCCAACCAAATTCAATAAAGGAAACTACTAAAACTGCAGAACGTCATCCAGACTTTTCGAGCTATTGGTATGCAGGTGTTGCAGAGCTTAAACATTATCAACTATCGCAAGCTAGGTATGGGGAAGAACGAAATGGCGATGTAGTATTGATTTTCGTAACAGAAGATTTTTTACCAAAAAAACAGGTAAAAAATGAAAGTGCCGATAATAGTAAATCAACCACCGTTTTAAAAACCAATTTCATCAAAAAATTTACTACCGGGATTTATGACTACTCTTTGATGAGTTCAATTTTTACTCCAATCAATTCAAATGAATACCCTTCTACATTAAAAGTATCTACCTCATCACAAGAATGGTGTGGGCATACTTATTTACAATTGAATAAACGAAAACAAAACTTCGAATTTACTGGTCACTCTTACTTCATGAATGAAGCCGATGAAGCAGGGCAGCTAGAAAATGTTCTTTTAGAGGACGAATTATTTAATCGCATTCGACTAGATTATACATCTATCCCAAGAGGAGAAGTTGACTTACTGCCTTCCACCCAATGGTTGCGATTATCCCATACAGCCGTTCAACCTCAAACTGCAATTATAAATTTAACGGAGTCTGAAAAAACTGAAGTCTTGACGTTACAAATTATTTATCAATCGATTGATCGTAAAATCAACATTAATTTTGAGAAAGCATTTCCAAATAAAATATTGGGCTGGGAGGAATCTTATCCAAGTGGTTATGGAGAAAATAGAAAAATGATGACTTCGATTGCAGTACTGGACACTACTATCCTGTCTGCCTATTGGAGTAAAAATAAAAATGAAGACGAACAAATGAGAAAGCTACTGCATTTAAAATAATGCCTCATTGACTTTATTTTGTTTTCAGGATTAAATGAGTTAACTTGAATGCGCTTTATACTCAAACCTTCATATGCTATTGAAAAAGCACATATTACTGCCCATACTTTCTGGTGTTGTGACGACGTTAATTATCGGAACGACCTCTTTATTTTACCTCAAGAACAAGAAAGATCATGAAGATTTAGTGCTGAAAGAAGAACTAAAGAATAAAGCGTTCAGTATAAAATCAATTATTGAAGGTTCAGTTAAAGATAAATTTTATTTATCAAAAGTAATGGCCAATTATGTTGAGATTAATCCCAACATTAATCAAGAGTCATTCTATGAATTCGCTAAAGGAATTTACCAAATCTCTACAAATGGATTACTTTCTATCCAATTGGTGAAGGACAGCATCATAAAATTCAATTATCCAGAAATAGGAAATGAGAAAACAGTTGGCGTAAATATCAACTCATTATTGAATGATAGAAGACTAACTGATTCTTCGAGAAAAAACAGAACTCCACTAATTATTGGACCAAGGATATTACTTCAAGGTAAAATGGGGTTGGTTTATCGACACCCCATAATTATTGCTGACTCCATGAACAGAGACACAAATAAACTTTGGGGATATGCAGCAATAGTCGTGGATCTAAACAATTTATTCGAAAAAGTAAGTGAATATGATTCAGAAAATATTGACATCGCATTAATTTCAGTGAGTCAAAGTTTGAGCAGAAATGGATACTTCTATGGAGATTCATCTATTCTTCAGCATAAGTATGTTGAAATTCCTATTGAATTACCAAACGACAAATGGAAACTACAAGTTGGAATAAAAAACACAAAACCTTTATTATTTAGCGACTTATCACTTAATATTTTCTTCTTATTGTTCTCTTTTTTAATTGGAACTTTTGCTGCGTTTTCTACTTCTCTAATTTTGAGAATCTACAACACCAACAAAACACTATTCAAAAAAAACCAAAGTATAAAGTCCCAACTAAATGAAAAATCGGCGATTATCTTGGAGATTCATCATCGAATAAAAAACCATTTTCAAATGATTAGTAGTTTGAATCGGATTATTTATCAAAATGTAGAAAATCCAGAAGTTAAGAAAGCCATCACAGATGTAAACAATAGAATAGGAACATTGGCTACTGCTTACGATCAATTAAATGAATCGAATTCTTTTCAAAGTGAGATGAATGTATACATCCCAACATTAGCTAAAAATTTAATCAACAGCGTGGCCGGAGATATTAAATTAGACTTGACTATTGAAGAAATAAACCTCAACATAAAGCAAACCGTTTCTTTAGGGGTAATTGTCAAT
Source organism: Acidiluteibacter sp. (assembly GCF_055129545.1). NCBI lineage: Bacteria > Pseudomonadati > Bacteroidota > Flavobacteriia > Flavobacteriales > Cryomorphaceae > Acidiluteibacter > Acidiluteibacter sp. Next base: position 134,829 of record NZ_JBSRUB010000035.1, read on the forward strand.
GAAATGATTATCAATTCCATTAAACATGGATTTCCAAGTCATCAAACGGGAATCATCAAAATTTATTTACAAATAATCAATCATGATGTAGTCCTTAAATATATGGAAGATGGGATTGGTCTTCCATTGAATATTTTCGCCACTTATGGAGAATCTACAGGAATCCTTCTCATCCAAACCTTTAGTGAACAATTAAGTGGCAAAATTGAACAAATGAATCACGACGAATGGTCAGGATACCAATTAAGTTTTCCTTTAACCTAAATTCTTATTTGCCAGGATTCTCTCTGCTCAAATCGTTGGCCAATTTTAAGATGGTTCTTTTTAACTCCTCATTTTTCATTTGCAAAGTATCTAGCTGTGTTTCATACGATGCAATTCGTCCACTCAAGTCAATAATTTCTTGCTGACGACCATCAATTTCCATCTTCAATTCATCAACCTGACTTTTTTGATAAAAGGAATATCCTGCAAAGCCTAAAGCTATTACTAACAAAGCAATCGATAAATATTTCATATTCTTAAGAATTAATTTCTATTAAAATGTTTAGAATTTCTTGTGCCGCTATTGGCAATTTTGTACCAGGACCAAATATTCCTGCTACTCCTTTTTCCCACAAGAAGTCATAGTCTTGTTGTGGAATTACACCACCAACGATCACTAAAATATCTTCTCGGCCCAACTTTTTCAATTCATCCATCACTTGAGGAACCAACGTTTTGTGACCTGCAGCCAATGAAGAAATTCCTAATAAATGAACATCGTTTTCTACTGCTTGCCTCGCAGCTTCAGCAGGCGTTTGGAACAATGGACCAATGTCTACATCAAACCCCATATCTGCAAAAGAAGTCGCAATTACCTTAGCTCCTCTGTCGTGTCCATCTTGCCCCATTTTGGCCACCATAATCCGTGGACGACGGCCTTGCATTGCAGCAAATTGATCAGCCAACTGCTGCGCTTTTTCAAAATCTTTATCTCCCATAGCTTCCATAGAATATACTCCTGAAATTGAACTTATTTTGGCTTTATATCGTCCAAAGATTTCTTCTAACGCAGTTGAAATCTCTCCCAAGGTAGCTCTAGATCGAGCTGCATCCACTGCAAACTCCAATAAGTTTCCTTGACCTGACTTGGCAACAGCTGTCAATTTCGCCAATTTGCCTTTTACTTCCTCCTCGTTTCGTTCCGCTTTCAATTTATTCAATCCAGCGATTTGTCCCAAACGAACCTTGGTATTGTCAATGTCTAAAATTTCAATCGGCTCCTCCTGACTTGGCGGATATTTATTGACACCAACTATAATTTCTTTTCCTGCATCTATTCTAGCTTGACGCTTTGCCGCTGCTTCTTCTATTCGTTGCTTTGGCAGCCCTTCTTCAATGGCTTTTGCCATACCACCCAACTCTTCTACTTCGAGAATTAACTCCCACGCACGATTCATCAAATCATCAGTCAATTTCTCTACATAATAGGAACCCGCCCAAGGATCTACACTTCTTGTAATGTCTGTTTCTTCCTGTATAAACAACTGTGTATTTCGTGCTATTCGGGCAGAAAAATCAGTTGGCAATGCGATGGCTTCATCCAATGCATTGGTATGCAAAGATTGAGTTCCACCCAATGCTGCTGCCATGGCTTCGATACACGTTCTAGCCACGTTATTAAATGGATCTTGTTCGGTTAAACTCCAACCTGAAGTTTGACAGTGAGTTCGTAAAGCCATCGACTTGGTGCTTTTTGGCTTAAACTCTTTCACCATTTTTGCCCACAACATTCTACCAGCTCTCATTTTGGCAATTTCCATAAAATGGTTCATCCCAATGGCCCAGAAAAATGACAGCCGTGGTGCGAAAGAGTCGATGTCCATTCCAGCTTTAATCCCTGCTCTCAAGTATTCCAACCCATCTGCTAAGGTATACGCCAACTCAATGTCTGCAGTTGCTCCTGCTTCTTGCATGTGGTAACCAGAAATACTAATGGAGTTAAACTTTGGCATTTTCTGAGCGGTATACTCAAAAATATCTGCGATAATTTTCATGGATGGCTGTGGCGGATAGATGTAGGTGTTCCGTACCATAAATTCCTTTAGAATATCATTCTGAATCGTACCAGACAATTGATCTAAAGTTACGCCTTGCTCCTCTGCTGCTACAATGTAAAAAGCCAGAATCGGTAAAACTGCGCCATTCATTGTCATGGAAACCGACATTTTATCCAATGGAATTCCATCGAATAAAATTTTCATGTCTTCTACACTGTCAATCGCCACTCCGGCTTTTCCAACATCTCCAACCACTCTTTCGTGATCAGAATCGTATCCTCGGTGGGTCGCCAAATCAAATGCTACCGACAAGCCTTTTTGACCAGCCGCTAGATTTCTTCTGTAAAATGCATTTGATTCTTCTGCGGTAGAAAATCCAGCATATTGCCGAACTGTCCAAGGTCGCATCACATACATGGTGGAATAAGGCCCACGCATATAAGGCGCAATTCCGGCTGCATAATCCAAGTGCTTTAATGTCACTATATCTTTAGCAGAATAAACTGGCTTCACTGAAATTTTCTCAAGTGTTTCCCAATTTTTTCCGTCTACTTTATCCTCTTTCTGCTGATAATTATTCACCAGCTGATCATAAGAAATATCTGTAATCTTAACTTTCATACTTTCTATTTTTCAAAAGGTGTTGACCATCTAATTGCGTTCATCGCCTTGAATTCCTTCCCTACTATTTCTTTTACTGGCAATTCATTCAACTCACTTTGATCTGCCGGTTGAAATTTATTGATTCCTATTCTGATTTCTGATTCATTTGCCAATGCATCTTGAGTGGTTTTCCGACTTTTAGCAACTGCATTTTGAATAAATTCTGATTGAATCGCAGATACATATCCACCTGTATTTTCAATTTCTTGAAAGAAACTCCACGCTTCTTTTGCTAAGTCGTCACTCATTTTTTCAATGTAATAGGACCCTGCACCGGCATCTTTTACTTTCGCCAAATGTGCTTCTTCTTTCACCACTATTTGCACATTTCTAGCAATTCTATCGGCAAAATCGGACGTTTGTTCCAAACCGATATTGTGTGGCAAAACCACTAAATTATTACATCCTCCAATTACTGCAGACATTGCTGCTGTGGTGCCACGCAACAAATTGGTATAAGGGTCTTTTTTAGAATAAACGATAGCTGCTGTTTCTGCATAAATGGTTGGTTCGGCTGAAACTTTATATTGCTGAACCAAGCTTTGGAACAAAAATCGAAAAGCTCGAGTTTTCGCAATCTCCATAAAATAGGAAGTCCCGTAGGAAAAGGAAAATGCCATTTTATTGATTGCGGTGGAGGCTTCGATTCCGGCTGCTGCCAATTGGTCGATGTATTCATTGGCTTGCGCTAATGCAAACCCAACTTCTTGGATCTCATTTCCACCTGAATTCTTTACAATCCGAGCATCAATGTGAATCATTTTTAGGTTGGAATAATCATTTCCATGTGATTGAATCGCTTTAGACAATTCATCTAACGACTGATTTATTCCTTTTCCTATCGCAGTTGTCAGTGGAGCAAAAGCGATCATCCCATGAATGGAAGATTTTTCAATCTCTTTTTCGGCTATGAGTTTATCTAAATGATTCAAGGTATCTTTAGAAATATCGCCGGTTAAATGCAACGAAATTGCATCAACGTACACCCCTTTTAACAAAGCACTCAAGTCAGTTTGTGGGGCAACTTCTAACCCAATCCCTTCTGCTCCTTTTTCTAGGGCATCCAAAATTTTTGCATTGGTAACAGTGGCAGCTCCAAAATTTTGTTGGATCACCCAGTCTTTTGACAATACTCGAAATCGTTCAGGATTTGTGATTTTATTAAAATCAGAATTGCGATAATACGGCTGAAAAGTCAACTTTTCATTCGCCTTCCACTCCAAGGTTTCTGAAAAATCCTTTCCTTTTAAATCTTTGATTACTATGTCTCGCCACTGCTCATCTGAAATAGCAGAAAAGTCTTTAGAAATATCTAACTCTTGTTGATTCATAAACCTGCGTTTAATGCTTTCTACAAATTTATCATTTCGAATAAGAAAACACTATTTAATTGCTTCGAATCTCATTTTTATTTCATTCTACATTCTTCTATTGACCTACGTTTTGTAATTTAGGGCTTGTATATTTATTGATCCAATTTATGATTCCAATCGAACTCGAGGCAGAGAAAAAAGAGATTCTAAAACGTTACAAACACCTCTTGAAGGTCAGTAAGCCAAAAGACAACAAAGACAAGAAGCTGATTAGGAAGGCGTTTGACACGGCATTAGAAGCACATAAGGACATGCGCCGAAAAACTGGCGAGCCTTATATCTATCATCCCATTGAGGTGGCTCGGATAGTCGCAGAAGAGATTGGGTTGGGCTCTACTTCCATCGTTTGCGCATTGCTGCACGACACGGTTGAGGACACAGACATGACTTTGGCCGATGTGAAACGAATGTTTGGCCCGAAAGCTGAAAAAATCATCGATGGATTGACAAAAATCTCTGGTGTGGTTGACCACAACGTGTCGATGCAAGCCGAGAACTTTAGAAAAATATTACTGACGCTTTCAGATGATGTTCGTGTTATCTTGATCAAGCTGGCTGATCGACTGCACAATATGCGAACTTTAGAGTCGATGCGCAGGGATAAGCAACTTAAAATTGCCTCGGAGACTTTGTATTTATTTGCGCCTTTGGCTCACCGATTGGGATTATACAGCATAAAATCTGAATTAGAAGACTTGTCTCTGAAATACACAGAGCCGGAAGTTTATGATGAAATCACTAGTAAATTAAAAAAGACAAAAGCGGTTCGAACTCGATTTGTGAACCAATTTTCATTGCCGATTCAAAAAGCATTAAAAGAGCAAGGAATCAATTTTGAGATAAAAGCACGTACAAAATCAGTCTTTTCAATTTATGATAAAATCAAAAACAAGCACGTTTCTTTTGAAGAAATCTACGACATCTTTGCCATACGAATCATTGTAGATTCAAGTCCAGAAAAAGAAAAAGCAGACTGCTGGAACATTTATTCCATTGTCACTGATTTTTACCAACCAAGTCCAGACCGACTGAGAGACTGGATTTCTACACCAAGAGCCAATGGATACGAATCGTTGCACACGACCGTAATGAGTCCGACGGGAAAATGGGTAGAAGTTCAAATTCGATCTCAACGGATGGACGAAATCGCTGAAAAAGGTTATGCAGCGCATTGGAAATACAAAGAAGGTGGCGAAGAATCTAACTTTGACACATGGATCAATAAAATCAGAGAACTACTCGAAAACCCAGAAAGCAATGCGATTGACTTTTTGGATGATTTTAAACTCAATTTATTTGCCGAAGAAATTTTCGTCTTTACTCCTCAAGGGGATGTAAAGAGTTTACCAATGCGAGCTACCGCCTTAGATTTTGCCTTTGAGATTCACTCACAAGTAGGAGAGCGATGCATTGGAGCAAAAGTGAACACCAAACTAGTTCCATTAAGCTACGTCTTAAGCAGTGGAGACCAAGTGGAAATTATTACTTCTCGGAAGCAAAAACCAAATGAAAGCTGGCTGGATTATGTGATTACTGGTAAAGCTAAATCGAAGATTCGATCGGCGCTTAAAGAAGATAAAAAACGAATAGCTGTAGACGGAAAAGCAACTTTAGAGAAAAAATTAAAGAAGCTAAAAATTCCATTTACCAATGACATTATAAAAGATTTACTCAGTTTTTATCGATTGCCCTCTCCATTGGAGCTGTATTATAAAATAGCAATCAACAAAGTGAAGTTGGGCAAACTGGATGAAGTGAGCTACGAAGGAAGCAAATTGGTCTGGAACAAACCTGAACAAAAAATAAACACCAGCAAGCAGTTTGAAGAAGCGCTTCGATCTAAAGGACAAGCTGACGAAATGCTGGTCATCGGTGAAGACATGGAGCATTTTGATTATAAAATTTCTCCATGTTGCAATCCGATTCCTGGTGATGAAGTGTTTGGATTTATTACCATTAGCGATGGCATCAAAATACACAAAACCAATTGCCCGAATGCAGTGCAGCTATTGAGCAATTACGCTTACAGAGTAGTAAAAGCAAGGTGGACGAGTCAAGAACAAATTGCTTTCTTAGCCGGAATTAAAGTAACCGGAATTGATGATGTAGGTATTGTAAACAACATCACCAAGCTCATTTCTATGGAGCTAAACGTAAACATGCGTTCCATTAGTTTTGACAGTAACGATGGTATTTTTGAAGGAACCATTATGGTATTTGTGCATGACACTCGCCACTTAACCGACCTGATTAAAAAGCTGAAAAATGTAAATGGTGTGATTAATATTTCTAGGATAGATACGGCATAAAAATAGCCCATGCTGAATACTTAACATGGGCTTTACTTTATCTTTAAAGGTCTTAATGATTCACCACTATCTTCTCACTTTTCTGTTGCCCATTTGAGGTAACAGTTAGAATATAAGTTCCATTACCTAGATGATACACTGGAATTGTTACTTCATTCGAATTTAAAGTCGATTGATTTTCAAAAACCACTCTTCCCGATAAATCGACGATTCGGATTTGATTAATGCGATTACCTTTGGTTGAAATCGTAATTTGATCTGAAGTTGGGTTAGGAAATATTTTAAAGTCAACTAAAGTAGAATTTTCCGCTAGACCCACTCTTTTTTGATAATTGTAATTGTATTTCAAATTGCCCACCTTCACTTTCCAGCCAGAGGTATCAATAGACTCTTCAATAGCTGATTCAAGGATACCTTTCGAGTCATAACTAAATAAAACTCTGTAAAAATGATAATAACCTCTTTGAGGCCCAAAATAAATCGAACTGATCACTTCACTAATTCCGTTAGAGTTATACTTGAAGGATTTTCGTTGTAAACTTTGCCATGTTACTTCTTGGATAATAGAGTCAACTTGATTGTTAGAATTATAGTAATTCGTTAAACGATAACTATATTCCCAATTATTATTTATCCAATCCTGACCCAGTTCAGAGGTTGAATTAGTAAAATTGTCATAAGTATAAATGGTTTTTTGGTAATTTGATCCTTGAGGATTAAGACTCTGCACAAATTTCTTAACCTTTTCAGAAAGTCTTGAATTAGTATATTTAAAAGAAGTAGAAAAAAGTTTTTTCCATGTATTATCTGATTGTAAAGTTTCGAGAATCAGAGTATCCAGTTGATTGTTAGAATATATTCTAATATTTTTGCGTACAGATTTCCATGCCGAATCAACCCATGATTCATATCGCTCCTCTTTAATATTCCCTAATTGATCATACAAATACACCCCCTTTGATTCATTCACTAAACTTCCGGCAACTAAACCTTGTGTTATTTGCTTCTCGACTTGTCCAAGTGTATTTAGTATTTGTACAATTTTCGTTTTAGGTAAATAAACACTATTTTGAATGCTCCATGTGAAAGTATTTTTTTCATTAAAATTATTGAGGTATGGATCGCTCAATGGATTTCTTTGACCAGTAAATATATTTAGCAAACTTTTATCATCTTGATTAGTCGTCCATAAATAGTCGATTGAATCTTGTTTGACATATTGAGTACCATCAAACTTTTCAACGGTATAACTTTTTATTTGGACTTGTGCATATAAAAATGGGTTCATAAATAACCCAATGAAGTAGATGATAAATAACTTTTTCATAAATCTAATTTTGAGAATAACTCATTAGCCAGTAAAATTATAAAAATATATGAAAAAAACAATTTCAGTTATTTAGAAATTAATCATTTATAAAAGTTGTTTTATTTTTTTATAACTGAAAAATAGAATTATCGTTGATTACCAATTTTCGTTAACAAACTGTTCAAAAATCAGTTTTCCCATCCTAATATAAACCGTATCTTTGATTCCTTAAAATTGCAAGCCGAAACTATGGCCACGGAAGAGACAATAGAAAAAGTAAATCAAATCTTTGCTGCTTATTTAGAGAAGAATGGCCATCGGAAAACACCCGAACGTTTTGCCATTCTGAATGAAATATACACGCAGAAAGGCCACTTTGACATAGAGTCGTTGTACATTTCCATGAAGAACAAGAAGTATAGAGTGAGTCGAGCTACTTTGTACAACACGATTGAATTGTTATTGGCTTGCAACTTGGTGAGAAAACACCAATTCGGAAACAACATTGCACAATTTGAACGCTCTTATGAGTTCAAACAACACGACCACTTGGTGTGCACCAGATGCAATAAAGTGATTGAATTTTGTGACCCTAGAATTCAAAACATTAAATCGACAGTGGGCGAAATTTTAGATTTTAAAATTCTCCACCATTCATTGAACCTTTATGGCATTTGCAGTTCATGCAGTGCTGTTGAAGAAGCCAAAGCGCTAAAAAAAGACTAATCATTGAATTTTTCATTCCACATACAACCCATTGAAGATTCCATGCTGCGCATTGATTTAAAAGGTGACATCCTTGAAAAATCGCAGACCCAAGACTTAATGATTGCAGTAGATCAATTGCTGATGGAAGGTAGAAACAATTACCTCATCAATTTGAGCGAACTCAATTACATGAACAGCAGTGGGCTAAATAGCTTAATCGCTTTATTGACGAAGGCTAGAAATAACAGTGGTGAAGCCGTTATTTTTGGAGTGAACGACCGAATTGAAAAATTAATTATCCTTACAAAATTAAATACAGTGTTTTCGCTTTACAAAACGGAAGCAGAAGCACTGCAAGCTATAAAAGAACAGACTGCATAAATTACAACAATGAAAGTAGACGTATTATTAGGCCTACAATGGGGCGACGAAGGAAAAGGAAAAGTAGTAGATGTATTAACCCCAAAATACAACGTGATTGCACGTTTTCAAGGTGGGCCAAATGCTGGACATACGCTAGAATTTGATGGAATCAAACATGTGTTGCACACCATTCCTTCTGGAATTTTTCACAAAGACAAAGCAAATGTAGTTGGAAACGGTGTTGTGATCGATCCAGTCATTTTCAAGAAAGAAATTGATGCGTTGGTAGAAATGGGAGTTGATGTAAAAAAGTCGCTTCAAATTTCTAGAAAGGCGCACTTGATTTTGCCTACTCACCGGATGTTGGATGCAGCTTCTGAGCAAGCAAAAGGAAAAGAAAAAATTGGTTCTACCTTAAAAGGAATCGGACCAACATACATGGATAAAACAGGCCGAAATGGATTGAGAGTTGGAGATATTGAATCACCTCAATTCATGGAAAAATACGAAGCCTTGAAAGCAAAACACCACGACTTATTGAGTAAATCAAACTACGAATATGACGTGACTGAAATGGAAGTAGCTTGGTTCAAAGGCATCGACTTATTAAAGTCGTTGACGCTAATTGATAGTGAACATTTCATCAATAACGCTTCAAAAAACAACCAAACTATTTTAGCAGAAGGCGCACAAGGAACATTATTGGACATTGATTTCGGTTCTTATCCGTTTGTTACTTCTTCAAACACCATTACCGCAGGCGCTTGTACTGGTTTGGGGATTGCACCGAATAACATTGGTGAGGTTTATGGTATTTTTAAAGCCTATTGCACAAGAGTAGGAAGCGGACCATTCCCAACTGAATTGTTTGACGAGACTGGTGAAGAATTAAGAAAAGTAGGTCATGAATTTGGTGCCACTACTGGTCGCCCAAGAAGATGTGGATGGATTGATATCCCTGCATTAAAATATGCGATTATGATCAATGGAGTCACTCAATTGATTATGACCAAAGCGGATGTTTTGAGTAATTTCAAAACCATTAAAGTGTGTACACATTACAACTACAAAGGTAAACAAATCGACTTTTTACCTTACGATGTGTTGGATGAAGCAATCTCACCAATCTACAAAGAATTGAAAGGATGGACAGAAGACTTGACTGGCTTGGCGTCTATCAATGAGATTCCTGCAGCTTTAAACGACTACATTGAATATTTGGAACGAGAATTGGAAACACCAATCACCATTGTATCTGTGGGACCTGATCGAAATCAAACTTTGATGAGAGAAGCAGCTACTGCATAATCGAATTTATGAAGACCATTTTTGCTGTCTTATTTAGTTTCATTTCAATAATAACCTTCGCTCAGAAAAAGGAGAAAATCCAGATTCTGAATGCGGATGATTTCATCTATTCTGAAAAAAGCAATCGCGATGTTCAGAAATTGGTGGGCAATGTAAAACTGAAGCACCAAGATGCGCTGATGTTTTGCGACAGTGCCTATGTGTATAAGTTGACCAACCAAATGGAAGCATTTGGAAATGTAAAAATCAAGCAAGGCGACACCTTGTCTTTGACTGGCAAATACCTAAAATATGATGGAAATACTAAAATAGCTGATGTTCGACAAAATGTAGTTTTAAATCGTCCTGACATTTCATTGACAACAGATAAACTGATTCTGGATCGGTCAACAGGAATTGCATATTATCTAAATGGAGCCAATATCACTAGTAAAACTGACAACAATAGGCTATACAGTAGAAAAGGATACTATTACATTGATCAAGATATTTTCTTCTTTAAAGACAGCGTAGTCCTTAAAAATGAAAATTATACGATGAAGTCGGATACCATGAAATACTGGACAACCACTGAGGAAGTCTACTTTTTTGGACCTACTGAAATCATCAGTAAAGACAACTACATTTATTGCGAAAACGGGTACTACAATACGGTGAATGAAAAGTCGAAATTCTTTAAAAACGCCTATTTAATTTCGTCTAAGCAAAAATTAATGGGTGACACCCTCACTTATGATCGAACAAAAGGATACGGCGAGGCCAGAGGTCGCATTAGCATTATTGATACCTCAAACAATATTACTGTAAAAGGTGGATTGGCCAAGTTTTACGAGCAAAAAGACAGTGCCGAAGTCACTAAAAAAGCCCTTCTGGTTCAACCTTTTGACGAAGACACCTTGTTTATGCACGCCAAGTTATTCCGAGTTTATCCAAACAAAGATGGCAAACGAGTGATGCAAGCTTTTTACCAAGTCAATTTATTCAAAAAAGACTTGCAAGGAAGTTGTGATTCACTGGCGTATGCATTTACAGACAGCACACTAAAAATGTATTACCAGCCGATTCTATGGTCGGAGCAAAATCAAATTACAGGAAGTATTATAAAAATCAACATGAAGGATGGGAAAATTGATCAATTATTTATTCCTCAAGACGCCTTTATTTCATCAGAAGTAGACTCAACACGTTTCAATCAAATCAAAGGCAAGCAATTGACCGGAAATTTTTTGGACAACAAATTAAAAAAAGTGCTCATTGAAGGAAATGGGCAAACCATTTATTACGGTCAAGATGAGCAGAAAAAATTCATTGGGGTTAACCGAGCTGAAAGCTCTGATTTATTGATTGGTCTGAAAGAAAATGAAATAGAATCAATCACCTTCATGAACGATCCAGATGCCACACTTTATCCATTGAATGAATTAAAACCTGATGAATTGTTACTCGGTGGCTTCAATTGGAAAACGGAATTCCGCCCATTAAAAATGAGTGATGTCTTTATTTGGAAAAGGGGAAGATTAAGGTAGAAGAAGTTCCTATGATTGTTCGACCGCCTTCAGGGTCGGTATTTCTTTTATCTTCCAACTAATAATGTATCACCCGTACAGGGTGATTATCATATTTCTTGAGCCAGAAAAACCCAAACACCATTAAGAGAAAAAAAATTAGGAGAACCCGTCAGTTGGTCCAACATTACAGTGAGACCTTACTAAGCTAAAATATCTCGATTGTTATACAACAAGATATACAGTCGGTGCCTCAATATTTTCCCCATGTTTTCGCACTGCAAAAAATCATCGTCGTTAAAGTGAACTGCCAATTCTTCTCTCAGTTGTTTTACTTTTTCTTCCGTGGAAATTTCATCAATTTCCATAATGTCCAGTAAATCCTTTAATCGATAGCGTGATACTTTGATTCGATTCGCAATCATGGCTCGCTCTTCCAATTGGTATTGCCGAATAGTTTCTGGATTGATGTAACGAACCACAAAGTCCACTATAGAATTGTTGTCCTTAAAGAATTGAGGCAAATACATGGTTCGCATTCCTTCATAGGTTTGCTGATCAAAATCGATGGCTCTGATTCGATATTGAATGTCGTCAAAATCAGGCGTCATATCCACCACATAGTTATATGAACGCATATCCCCTAAGAGGCGCACAAATGTTCGTTCATTAAATTTTACGAATTCCTTTGCCAATCGAATCTCATTCAATTCGGCATCGTTCAACCAGTTGTTAATAAACACATCTCCAGGAATTCCGGCAATGTGCTCTTCAATAATGGTATCCCCATCCACCACATAATTAATTCGATTTGGTGACAAAATGTGCTCCAGCTCCAATCCATAGATTCTCGATGCATCTGCACGTTTCACATAAAAATAATCGTAGTTGTCGTTGTATCGATTGGTGATCCGAATCCGGAATGGCTTGGAGTTTCCAAACGGGCAATAGTCAATGCGATTGGTGTACAAATGTTCGGTTACTTCAAGGTCTCCTTCTGTTTTCAACAACGAATAAATCTTTGTCAAATTTTCATTGATCTCATCCATGTCAGATTGAGAAAACATGACTGTTTCCCACAACGTATCTCGCCCTTCCTTGTCATAGACAGGCATACTGGATTCAAAATGCAATAAATCTTTGTACTGAATGGGCAATTTTACTTCTCGGCTATATTCAGATAAATAACCCCTTAACTCTTCGCGAATCGGAAAAAAAAACTTCTTTTTAGAAATGGTATTCATACATTATTTTTGGCAAGACCTCAAAATACGAATAATTGTTCAGCCAACTCTTCAAAGGTGAATGGTTCTTGATAAGATCGATCAGAAAAATAATTGGCCATTAATTTTAGATAATAAGGTCGTCCATCTCGTGAAGTAAACTCTATGCGAATAGTGCCATAAAGTTGTTGAAATGGCGGTTGTTTTCTGTACTTCAATTTTGGCTTTAGGTAATAAGACTCCTTTGTTACCACATGATCTTTTTCTTCTTTCACTTCTTCTTCCGAATGATTGATGGCGTAGTCCAACTCCTTGATGCGAAATTTGAATAATTCCAACAAAAAAGAGGCTTCCTCATTATTTGTTCCGTTATCGAAATAGTAAACGAAACCATTGGAATGAGGGCTATTGTAATAAAAAAAACTCGTTTCTATTGCAGCTATCTCACTTCTGGTCTCCCATTCTTCTTTAAGCGCACGAATACTAAAATTATAACTCTGCTGACTTTTCCATTCCTCCCAATCATTCACATACTTCTCAGAACGCTTTAAGGTACGTTTTACCAATACGCTAGACCCATCATTGACAGATTGGTCAGCAGGCAAAACAGTTTGAAGCAATTTATCGAGAAATCCCATGAGCTTATATTACATTATTGAATACAAATCTATTCTTTTACAATGGCATACCTTCAAATTATAAAATATTAATCTTGTATATTTGAAGGCTAAACAAATTTAACTCTTACTATGACCAAAATAAATAAAGTAGATAAAAAATCACTTGACTTTTTAGAACAATACATCAACAACCCATCACCAACTGGGTTCGAATCAGAAGGACAAAAATTATGGTTAGAATACATCAAACCATACGTAGACGAAACTTTTGTGGATACCTACGGAACAGCAGTTGGCGTTATTAATCCAGAAGCAGAATACAAAGTAGTGATAGAAGCTCACGCCGATGAAATCAGTTGGTTTGTGCACTACATCAACGAAAAAGGTTTTATATACGTGAGAAGAAACGGTGGATCCGACCACATCATAGCTCCGTCAAAACGAGTAAACATTCATACAGACAATGGTATTGTAAAAGCATTATTTGGATGGCCTGCCATTCACACCAGATCAGGATATGAAAAAGAAGACACGCCAAAATTGAACAACATTTTCTTGGATTGCGGTTGCAACACCAAGGAAGAAGTAGAAGCTTTGGGAGTGCATGTAGGTTGTGTGATTACCTATGAAGATGAATTCATGGTATTGAACAAAAACTACTTTGTAGGACGTGCATTGGACAATCGAATTGGTGGGTTTATGATTGCTGAAGTAGCCAAAAAGCTAAAAGCAGACAAAAAGAAGTTGCCATTTGGATTATACATCACCAACAGTGTGCAAGAAGAAATAGGTTTGAGAGGTGCAGAAATGATTGTGCAGCGAATTAAACCCAACGTAGCTATTATTACAGATGTTTGCCACGACACACAAACGCCACTAATCAATAAAATAGAGCAAGGTGACTTTCATGCAGGAAAAGGCCCTGTTTTGACCTATGCTCCTGCAGTGCAGAATAACTTATTGAAGCAAATTATTAAAACAGCCAACGACAATAAAATCCCATTCCAGCGATTGGCGGCTTCTCGTGCCACAGGAACCGACACTGACGCCTTCGCATATGCGAATGGTGGAATTGCTTCGGCACTAATCTCATTGCCATTGCGATACATGCATACTACTGTAGAAATGGTTCACCAAGACGATGTGTTGAATGTCATCGAATTGATTTATCAAACATTACTTAACATTGAAGAAAATCAAAATTTCAATTATATCCAATAAAAAAAGGGTGGTTTCTAATTGAAACCACCCTTTTTATTTTTCTCTTAAAGCGTTTATTCTCCACTAAATACTTCTAGAATTTCACCACTTTCTCTGTACTTATAAAATTCCCTCTTGAATCTGTAATTCTTAAAAAATACAAGCCACTTTTTAATTCCGAAATGTTAATTTGAGTATCGGTATAAGTCGAAGTTGATTCTTTCACTATTCGTCCGGATTGATCCAACACTAAAAAATGTAAAATAGTAGGACGGTAATATTGACGCACCGTAATTTGATCTTGAGCAGGATTTGGAAAAACAGAGATTTCACTAGCTTGCTTTACAGGTTCGTTAATAGCAACTGTTGTTGAAATTCTTGGCCAAAAAGCAACACTATCTAAATATGTTACTTTTGCAAAGCTTCTTGTTGTATTATTAACCGATTCTGTACACTGACCAGTTACCCATAGACCACCTTTACTATCCTGATCCATCCGACGTACCCAACAATAATCATTAAACGGAATATGATACTCTCAATGCAAGTCTCCTTTTTCATTCAACCCATATATGGCGGCCTCTGTATCCCATTGAGAAGGATTCCAGGTGTAGAATCTTTTTGTTAAAGCGGTCACAAATAAATTACTATCATACTTTATTACTTGTACCTGGCCGTCTATTGCACTTTCTGAAGTATCTATAGCACCATACAGTTTTGAGAGTCCACCAATTTCAGTATAAAAAGAATCTGTATTTCTTAAACCTATTGCGATATCATAAAAAAAAACTGGATTCGGATTTTGAGGATTGTTTATACTAAAAAAATTAGCGGTAGTAGACATCAACATGAATGTGGAATCGGATACTGGTGCTAAAGCTCCAATAAAAGTTTTAGCCGGAAATGTCCCTGAATAAAAATTTGCATTCACCTCAATTAATTGATTACTTCCTTTAATAATATTCAAATTAGTATCTAATGTAATTAGTCCATTTCCAGCACTATTTGGCTGATTTAAAGAATCTTTAACACCAGCACCTGTGACTCCATAAAATCGCTGCCTTTTTCTATTATAGTAGATATCATCAAAATAACAATTTATACCTAAACAATTAATTTTTAGCCTATCAACTACATTTAAATTTAAATCTACCTTTAGCAAAATACCATATGGGGTATTATTTGAATCACCATTCGACAAAGCCACTAAATAGAAATTATCAATCTTCTTTACAAAAACAAGTTTGGATATTGTAGAGGGTGTATCAATATATACTCTGTTTGAATAATCGTTTAAATTTCCAATGCTGTAGAACAATTTAAATTGTTGATTCACAACATCTCCTTCTGTTGCAAATTTGACAAATGTATTTCCATAGGGAAACACAAAGTTAGAAGTAATGATATCGTTGGTATCAATAACTGTTGTATCCTTCCTACCCAGCTGATTAACACTATTTACAAAACGAAACACTTCAAATTGCTTTGCTAATCCTACTGGAAATGAAAAAACTCCTGTTTGTCCATAAATGGACAACGTATCATTGTCCAAAAAAGTTCCCACAATATTTAGATGCTCTTTATTCACAGAACGAAATTCGGTCCATGTTTGGGAGTATCCATTGTTTGAAAATAGGTAAACAACAATTAAAAAATATAGCTTTTTCATAAGGGTAGATTTTAGTTCTAAATGAAAGACACTAGCAAGCTAGGGATTGTTGCTTGTCAAATTAAAGCTTCACCACTTTCTCTGTAGAGATAAAATTTTCTTTTACAATTACTCTTTGACAATTCGTTTAGAAATTACTGCACCATCTTCCAAAGCAACACTGATAAAATAAATTCCAGATTTTAAATTAGATAAATCAATCTGATTCTTTCCATTTGTTTGAACTAAAACAGTTTGACCTGTAATAGTATACAATCCCATTTTAGCAATTTTTTCTTGAGAAGTAATGGTGATCGAATTTGTCGTTGGGTTCGGAGCGATACTAATCTTAGTAGCATTCAATTCATTTTTTGAAATGGAGGTCAATACTGAATCACAATCAATTGTAGTAAAGTTTAAGTTTCCTAATAAACTATCCGAATAACAACGGAGACCATAAGTATAGTTGCTTGCATGTGAACAGGAAGCAAAAACCCATGGAATCAATGAATACTCATGGCCGATACGTTCTGTAAACCAGCCATCATGGAATTCATAAGCTGATTGAGTACCAATATGACGCATATACACTTTTCTTAAAGTAACTCCATTAAGCACTGTAGTTCTTACCGAATCGAATTCTATTGATATATTTCTCGTAACAGTTTGCTGACCATTTGAAATACTAACCTTAACAGTAGTGGTGTCAAAATTACTTGCTGACAAATCAACCAACAATTGCCACCTTCCATCTTCGAAAATAAACACAGAATCTGCTCCATACCCAAACAATGAGCCATCTACATCAGTAGGACAAGGGAAACCTGAAACAGGCCCGGAAGTAATTACAACCCGATTAGCCATTTTATTGTTGTAAACATACGCTGTGTCGCACTTATAGGTAGTCACTTTTTGTTGTCCGTTAATTTTATTCACTAAACTGTATTTCCACACAGCGCCCTTAGAACCAAAAGCTTGACAGAATATAAAATTAACAGCAAGTAATAGTATTGATAGTAGTGTAATTTTTCGCATGGCAATTATTTTTTTATTAGTTTTTTAATCTCAATACCCTCTTTACCAAACACCTTTAGGAAATAGATGCCATTATTTACATTTTCTAAATTGATCTGATAACTATCAGATTGACCTAGGTTTTGATTAAAATTTTGGACTAACCTTCCTTGAATATCGATTACTTGGATTTGATTGATCTGTTGATAGGGCAACCATACCAAATTCACCATTGAATTCGTAGGATTGGGATAAACTGCTTTCAGTAATTGGGTTTTAGCACTTTGTTTTTTCTCATCTAGTCCTACACTCATTCCATGAATTTTAATAATTGGTTGGGAAGGTTTTCCATCCCAATATTTAAAATCCCCATAAATATAATACCCTCCATTAATTGACTTTTCAATATTTAAAATCCCCGCTACTCCCCACCTTACAATAGAGCTATCCGGTCCAATAAAATTATTGAAATATTGAGGTTCTACTTTCCCTGTTGAATCTAATTTAACCATCCCATTTTTGACATATCCTTGATATTTATCAAAATCACCTGAAACTAGATACCCATTATCTTCAGTTTTTGTTATTGTTTTAATTCCAAAATATGGATTAGCCGAAGTATCCTCTGGACCATTAAAATTCATAAAAGTGGTATCTAATGAGCCATCTGAATTAAACTTAGCAATTGAAAATCTTTGATTGGGATAGTCTTTTAGTGCAAAATTACTCCCTAAAATAAAAAAATCGCCGTTTAATTCCACTAGACCAACATCATAATAATTATTTATGGGTAGAATAGGGTTTTCGAAAGTAGTGTCAATGTCTCCATTTAAAAAGATTCGACAAAGTCCATCGACTGTATGCCCATCATACTGTGTAAATTTATGATTCAAACCAAACACAAAGATTCGGTTGCTATCGTATGGAATAAAACCAGTTGGCGTAAAATTCATTGAGTGCTGAAAGGTACTGTCATAAATTCCATCAGGGTCTACTTTTATAATATAAGAATGAGGAAAAGTATCCGACAAAAATCTTGGGTTACACGCTTTTGGAATACTTCCTTGTCTATTTACAATTAAAGCAGATCCATCCTTATAAAAGTAGGGTATGGAGCCAATCTTACAGGGAACACTTTCACGCAAATTGGAATTATAGTTCGGCTTAAATGGAGTTCCATCAAAGTCAAAGTGTAGGATGAATGATTCCTTAATCAGAATTAAAGATGTATCATTTATAGAGTAAATTCGGTTCAAATCAGTACCAATCTTACCATCATAATTTGGACAAAGCGAACCAGACGGCGTGTAACAGACATTGCCTCTATAATATTTCCCATTGTGTTGTTGATTGAAATCTCCAACGACATAAATATTTCCATTTTTGGGATGCTCCCATAAATCAAAGACTCTACCACCAGTTGAAAGGAAACTCTGAGTAAAATCTAAAAAGGGGGTAAAAGAAGAATCAATAGAAAATGAAGGTTGAGCCATAAGCTCAACCTTCATTCCTGAATAAATGAATAAAATAAATAGTAAATGTTTCAATGTAATTTTCATTAGTGTTGAATTACAATTTTACCTTTCTCTATGCTTTGGTCATTAGAAATGACTTCATAAATATAAGTACCATTTTCTAAATTAGACACCTTAAACTGATTAGAATTTCCATTGAAAGACTGATCCATGACTAACTGCCCACTTAAGTTAGTAATTCTTATTCTATTTAAACTACCACTAGCAATATTATTCAAAGTCAATGTAAAATTAGTTTTAACAGGATTTGGAGATATCGATACTTGAGCACTAATAAAGTCTCTCTCTGATTTTTTAGTCATGTCATAAACTCTTCTACTCTTCAATCTCCCTTCTACTTCCTGATTAGTTCCGCATTCGCCATATCCAAAACATAGAATATTTTGAGCCAATTGAGAAGATCGGCCGGTTTTAGCTTCTGCAATTATTCTCAATGAAGTCAATTCACTTTCGTCCAATTGTAAAACATTTTTACTATTGTCGTTCATACTTTCCCTGAATTGAACATAGGAAATGAAATTGCTGTGCTCACTTGTTTCATTTTCTGAGATCTCTACATTATCTAACTGTGTTAAATAATTATTCACTGTAGGGTAGTCCTCATTAGCGATTGCAACTTCAATTGCTCTGTACTTGCTAATTGTATTTCTACGTGCATCCAACAAACTGTAGATACTATCTGAATTATTAATACTGTCAGCCATAAACCTACCAAGCAAACTATTTGACAAAACACCCATTTCTGAATTTATATTAGCTAACTGATTCTCCAATAAAGTACGTGGTGTCTCATCTCCCCAGCTCTGATAGATTAATTGAATCATGGATGCAGGTAATGGATCCGGAATTTCAAATTCTATATAATCCAAGAACGCCTCATTTCTTGTCGCATCAATATTTGCCAAAGAGACTTCTAACAAAAATGCATCGGTTAAAACACCGCTACCAGCAGCTTCCCAAAGTGCCTCTTGTGATAAATATGGGGCTTGGCTCATTAAATCGTTTCGAAGATCTAAAGCCTCATTACTCCAAGACATATTTATAGCTTGAACTAGGGAATCAGTATTTCCATTATCTATTTGCTGAAAATAGTTGTACATCACTACATCATATTGACTCCTTAATCCAAAAAACTCACTAGACGAAACATTGCTGAATGATAACTCAGCACATACATTCGTATTTGCAACTAACTTAGGAAGCACTTTTCCCTGAGTATAATTAATTGGCAACTCGTTTATATTGCTATAATGATACATAATGCCAGAACTTGATGAATTAAATATACTAGTAGATAAAGGGTCTGTAGAAAATAGATTACCTGCTGATTTTTCAGGATTAGTAGACCCCTGGAAAGTACGTACACCATCATCATAATAACGATAATTATATCTATTCTCCCTAATAGACACATCTGTATTATTTGAAATTGTATTTTTATTACATAAAAACTGTAATCCCTCATAAGGGTTGACATTTCTATTTCTACCGAAATACTCCTGCCCTAAAAAGTTGTTTATAAAATTATTACGATACACTTGATTTGCTTCTGTTCCTGATTCTGCTATTCTTAAACCTACAACATCTTTCACAGGGTTATTTTTGCCTTCAAATGTGTTATTCTCTATCTCAAAGCCAGAAGAATAATTTATATTTAGTCCGTAATGATAATTACTGGTATGGTTAGCTTTCAGTACACCTCCAGCCAAGACATGATTGTATTCAAATCGAATATTATTGAATGAGTTTATAAGTACCGCTAGAGAATTATCTTCAAAATCTGTTTCTGTTATTGAAAGGTATTTGTTTGTAGACGAACTAGTTGCCTTAATTCCAATATTTAAGTTTTTGAATAATGATCGAGTATTATATTGAGCTCCACAAGGGGATGTTTGGGCAGGATCATTACAGTCCGCAGTAACTTGATAGCCTGCATCCATTGAGAATATACCAATGGCTTTATCATCTTCAAATAAATTTAACCGTGTGTTGTCTTGGAAAGTACACCCACTAAAATTTACTCCATATGTATCCCATAATGTTACTAATGGTAATGGAATTTCTGTAATAGTTGATACATACTCGAAGGTACACCGTTTGAAATAACTATTGTTTTGAAATGGGTATTTCATGAATTGAACAGCTCTTCTACTCACTCGAATTGTTGCATCTTCTGCTTGAACAAGGCCACCAAAGTCAGTCCAATTTCCACTTCCACCAAAAGTAATGGCATACATTACATTATCTATTAACGCTCCATTCTTCAACTCTAATTTTGCTTGATGCGTTGGTTGACTAAATGGGAATTGGTTGTAATTATTATTTCCCATAAGTACAATTCCATACCAGAATTTTTCTTTACAGCTATTTGATATTTCTCCGCCATCAATCACCAGTTTACTTCCCTCTTCAACAATAATTTTACCATTTTCAGGCATACCTATTTTACAAGTAATAGTCAAAACTGATTGATTTTTAACGACAATATCTCTAAATAAGAAAATATCTTTATCCCAAGTTTGATTTGCACTAATTTCTAAAGGAGTAGCGGTGTAAGGACAGTTATTAATTTTTTGCCGTGTCGATTTACTTCTAAAAGATACATGCGCCATTCCTATCTGCTTTGGAGATAGATATCTAGAATTGTTATTTCCACTCATTAGATTATTTGTACAGTTAGGGTCTGAATTATTGGCATCACACCCCCAATTGCCTCCTATTGGTGCATGAGGACATAATTGGCTCCCAACAGGCCCATGAACATCCTCTAAATAATTAACATTATTTGTATTACATATGGCTCCGGCGCCACCATCAACATAAGTATGATAGAAACCTAGATTATGTCCAACCTCATGCGCAACAAATAATGCAGTCGCATAATTTCCTTGGTATTGATTAGCAGGATTATATTGATTGTATTGGTTGTAACTATTCAACATTACGGCGAACATAAAATGCTCATTATTTGACCTATTTAGTTCATAAGGCATACTTGCATGCCCTGCAGCTGTTCCATACACTCCTTGAGTCCAAAATACATTTATGTCTTTTATCATTTCTGGATCTCTTGCATTCATTGCGTTCTCCAGCGGAGTTACATTCAAACTAATAACATTCAAACTATTAGAAGTATAAAATTCAGTCTTCTTTAAAACTAGTTGAATCTTAGAATCTCTAACATAGCAAGTTCCACACACAGAAACTACAGGTTTAGTTGGTGCACTAGGATATCGAATAAAACTACTCGCCCAATCAAATAATTGTAGTAATACAAGTCTATCTCCATTTGGGTTATCTTGATAATTATTTCCTCCATTATCATCTTGCATAATATGCATATTGATCCCAACTTCTATTACTGGCGCATCAATATTGTAGTTATTTTCTAATTTCCAGTTACTTGGGTCTGTCAATGGCGAAACTCCAAAAGCACAACCTGCCATAGCAGTTAAACTAGGCCCTGTAAGACAGTCATCGCCGCCTTGATTTTGAGAATTCTGAACAAAGTGACCGTCAGGACTGTGAATATTCAAAAGACTACTTGGCTTAATATCTGAGTTTTGAGAAAAGAGAGAAACCGGTCCTCTGATATGATTTTCAAAATGAATGTATCCATCTGCTAGAAAAATACCAGCGACAGTTGAATTATGGCCTGAATAAATATTCCCTTCAATATTCCATACAATATTTTTAGGATTTAATCCCTCGAAAATAACGGTTGTAAAATCTGAAAAAATCAAATCCCCAGTTACATTAAAAATAAATTCGTCATTTGGTTGTCCACTTAAATCAACAAATCCACTTAGGTCAAGATTTCCTTCTACAGTATAAACTCCCGGATATATTGTTGTACCTGATTGGCTACCACTTAAAGATTGGGAACTTAAACTTTTAACATTACTTTTTACTGTCGCTAAATCAGTAAATATCTGACTCCAAGCAGGAGCATTATCATTTATTACAGTTACATTAGAAGAATATAAAAAGTTAGCAGGCAGGCTAGTAGGGGAAGCTATATCCCCTTCCATTACAATAATTCGTTCATCTGGCTCAAAATTTTCTGTACTGGCCAAAGACATAGTACTTAATGATAAAAAATCTACACTTTGCGAGTAAATTTGATGGGTGCACAATAATGATAATGCACTCAGAGTAAAAATATGTTTTTTCATTTTATACGTTTTATGTTTTTAAATGTAATTTCTTTATTCAATAGCACAAAAACGCCAATAAAAAGTACTCCTGCCACAAAATAGGAATCGTAGACATTTACGATACCATGGTTTAAATAAGATTGGGAGGAGAGAGATAAAATAGAAGTCAAAAGACAAGAGTAATTCACTGTTGAGCTTCATTAGGGTTGGGTTTAGTTTCAGTATCAAACATAAACACAAAAAAAATAAAAAACAATAGTGTTCTATTTTCTAAATAGTTACAAAGGTTTTTAAAAATAGCTCAAACCCATATCAGCATTGATTTTTACCATGAGAAATAATTCTAAAAAAAGTTGCTTTTTAACATTTTAGTAACCATACAGTTGAGCAAACACGTTTAAGGTTTTTACAATAATCTAGCTCTAAAAGGTCTATTTTGGCATTTTAAAAATCATACCTAAACTTCCTCAACAAAAAAAGCCACCCTTTCAATGAAAAGATGGCTTCTACTATTATACATTTTTTCTAACTCAAATCAATTATTCAACACATCCGTCAAACTTAATTTTCCCATTTTCATATTGTTGTATTGCAGCACTAGGTGTGCCAATAGCGCCGAAATACTAGCCATACTCGCTTTGGTGCCTTCTGATATATTCATGCCTTTCAATCGCAATAACAACAAGCCATACAACCCATTCAAACAAGCCTCCATTTCGTTCATGTACTTTCCGTCAGATTTCTGCATTAACCCTGCGATGTGCTCCTTCGCCGCTTCGTACAATTCTTTGTATTGCTTGTCTTGAATAGTCGTCAATAATGTTTGGTGCAAAATACCTAAGCCTTTAATATCTGTATTGATGTAACTTAAATGCCCTGATTGCTGAATGCCTTCTTCAATCATCATGTCAATCAATTCAGCATACCACTGTTTAATTTGAACTTTCACATGATCTGGTTGAGGGTAGGTTTCCACCACTTCTTTTTCGATTCGATCTAAATCGAATTTATAAGAGCGGATGATGTCCTCAATTTGCCACATGTAAATGATATACTCGGCAATATTGGTTTCTTTTTTTAATTGTGCAATCAACATAATTTTACTTCTTTTTATTAGCTTCTTGGTATTTAGCATTCAGTCCGTCTATCACTTCAGCGGTGATGTTCATACTAGAGTCTGCCAACAACAATGAACTTGTGGTCGAATAATCTAAAATTAGTGTCAGTCCTTTTTCTTCTTTTAGTTGAACTAAATATCCATCTAGGCTGATTCTAATTTTCTTCTTCATATTGTCTTCTTCCTCGGCTAACTTAATTGCCAACTCTTCTTGCATTTTACCGATTCCTTCCTCTTCCTGCATCAATGCCATTTGTCTCTTCTCCCCTTCTGCTTGAGTCAACATTGGAGCATCCTCCCTTAACTTCAAATACTTATTCTCTAATGTCTTTACTTTGCCTTCCAACTGACCTCTAAATTGCTTCTGCTTCGATTCCAATTCAGCCCTCAATGTTTTTACCAAATCGTATTTTTCCCACAATGTATCGGTATTGATGTAAGCAATACTCAACTCTGTTTGATTGTTTACACTATCCGTTTTTTGAACCACAGGAGTTTCCTCGATTGGATCAGCATTCTGATTAGATACCATATAAAATAAAATAGCCACTGCTATTGCCAACACCACATTAAAAACTATCGATAAATTTTTCACTTTTCTGATTTAAAAATTATAATTTGCAAAGTTGCTATATTTAATTGAAATAGTCACGGATAAATGGCATTATCTCCTACATCTACATTCAACAACAAATATTTAGACGATTTGGCATTTATTCTGCTTAGTCCTGATTTGTTAGGCAATGAAAACCAGACCTATTTCAAGGAGCCAGAAAGCCTACTTCAATGGATTACCAAAGAAGCAGCAAATCCCAAAAGAATCAATGCTTATTTTAAGGCGTACACAATTAAAAAATTGGGTTGGTATGCCGAACGTTTGATGCAGTATTATTTCTCTAATTGCAAATCAGTAAAACTATTGGGCCATAACATTCAGTTATTTGATGGAAAAATTACTACCGGAGAAATTGACTTTTTGATTCGAGATCAAAATACCAATAAGATCATTCAGGTAGAATTGGCCACAAAGTTTTACATCAAATATGGTGATCAATTTATAGGGCCAAATGCAACCGATAATTTAGAAACAAAACACAGCCGGTTAATGAATCATCAGCTGCAACAATCCACACCAGAAGAAATAGGAACAATTACGAATGGAGAACCATTGTCTGCATCAAAATGCTTGATAAAAGGAATTATTTTCTATCCGTTTCAAGATTTTTTAGTTGAAAAATTCAGTTATCCGGATTATTTAGCCACAAATCATTTAAAAGGCTGGCACCTGAATATTCATGATTTTATGGCTCAAAAAATGTCCCATTTTTATCATCTTCCAAAAACTGAATGGCTAGGAATGAACCGCACTCAACGAATTGAAAATAAAGCATTCGAATTGTTTTTCGAATCTCAATTCGAGCACAATAAAGCCATTATGGTTTTAGATGAAAATTTTCAGCGAGGATTTATTACTTCAGACGATTGGCCTAATTGATTGTTTTGGCTTGTTGTTTCAGTTTTTCATATCCGATCAATTCAACAGGCATATTGATCATCATGCTAAAATCTTTTCCCATTTCTAACATATCGGCATCAGAAGTTTGATAAAACCATTTCACTTCTATTAGTTTCTTGAATTTTTCATTTTCCATAAACCGATAGAAAATAAATAGAATTCGTTTGAACGAAGTAACATTGAAATACTCTAAATCAAACTCGAAAGTAACTCTTCGAGGCAGAGAATTAGATAAAAAAGTATCAATCCAATCCAACAATTGCTGGTAAAATTCATCAACATCTGCCAATATTGATCTACCTGAAATTTGAACGGACCCATTTTCAGGATCTAAAATTACTTTGGGAGTTTTATAGGTGGGTTCTATTTGGATATACTGCATAAGTTAAGAGTTATTTGTATCTGTAGTGTGTAATCAAATATGCAAAATATAATTTCTGATTTCAAAAAATCTGCTACCTATTTTTACAACTATTAGACTAAGTAACTAAATTCGCCGACCAACTTACAAACTCATCATATCTTTAAGCTTTGCAGCTTGCCTTCTAGAGATCTCCACTTGTTTGTCGTTTCTAAGTTTAGCCAATAGCCCGCCATTGAACCAACTTTCTACACTGCTGATCCAGTTCAAATTAATGATGTACTTCCGATTAGCTCTAAAAAAAGTTTTGGAATCTAGCCTTTCTTCTAAGTTATTTAGCGACTTTAATATCAGCGGCTTATTGTCTCCAAAATACACCCGAACATAATTTCCTTCAGACTCAAACAGGCTGATGTCTGTCAGCTTAACAAACCAACACTTATCACCATCCTTTACAAAAACCTGATCCTCTGGAGAAAACCGACCAGTATTTTCAACTGACTTTTGAACTGACTCTACTTCCCCCTCCGGTTGTTTTAACCGATCAATGGTTTCTTTCAAACGCTCCACATCAATTGGCTTCATTAAATAATCAAAGGCACTTACTTCAAATGCTTTCAGCGCATACTCATCGTAAGCAGTCGTAAATACGACCTTGGGTACAAATGACAATTCCTCCAACATGGCAAACCCATCCTTCCCTGGCATCTGAATGTCCAAAAAGATTAAATCTGGTTTTAGCTCTTCTATTTTTTCAATTCCATTGTCTGCATTGGTGCATTCTGCAATGATTTCAACCGAATTAAACTCATTTAGCATACTCGCCAACTCTTTTCGAGCCAATCGTTCATCATCAATTATTATTACTCTCATCATAGGTGTATTGTATTACGTGATGTGGAATATGCAACTGCACCTCCACTTCACCTTTGGGGTTATTAAAGATGGAAAAATGAGCCTCCTTTCCAAATAATAATTGCAACCGCTGTTTTGTATTCTCTAATCCAAAAGCCGTTTCAGAAATTAATAGCTCGTTATAATTTCCACTGTTTAAAATGCAAATTTTCAATAAATCATTTTCTATTCGGGAAGAAATCGAAATCCTCCCGCCTTCGGTCAACTTCGATATTCCATGTTTTATTCCATTTTCCACCAAGGTTTGCACCATCAAAGGAGGAACTGGCCAGTCGTATGTATTTTCATCAATCGAATAATCGACGGTCAACCGCTCTTCAAATCGTGTTTTCTCCAGAATTAAATAATCTTGCACCAATTGCATTTCATCCTTAAAAGCAATCACTTCTTGTTTGCCCAGCATAAAGGAACTCCTCAAAATATTCGACAACCGAGTAATGGAATCTTTTGCTTTTTCTGGATTCTCTCCTACCAATGCTCGAATACTGTTCATGGAGTTGAAAATAAAATGGGGATTCAATTGTGATTTAATCTTATTCAATTCGATTTCATTTCGAGCCGCTTGCCATTTTAAGTTTTTAATTTCTTCTTTGCGATAATTCTGAACAAAATGAAACAGGAAATACAACGACGACCAGAGTAAAAATATCACGGTTTGATTGATCACATTTCGGATGACATCAATCCATTCAAACACATAAATTTCTCCGGCAATTAATACATCAGAAATCAAGGTGTGAACGGTGAAAAACAACGTACCAAACACCACACAGGCCAACAATATTCTCGGAATCAATTTATACAATTGATACTTCAGCCAATTCAGGTTCAAGATTAATTCTCGATAAATGTGTGAAATCAAAACCCCTAGTGAAAAAGTAACCAGTAAATTAAAGATCAATTGCTGATTGAGTTCTGCTCCGTTCAATTGATTTAGCAACCCCATCAACACCACATAGATCAACCACCCATAAACTTGTGAAATCCAGTATAAGTTTTGTTGTTTGAAAACAATTTTCATGGGCAAATGCAGTTTAAATGCAATGAAGTAAAGATATTTTAAAACTTGGGACTACTCAATTAAAAAATTACAAAAGGCGAATAGGTCGTCCAAATGGACAATACCGGTAGATTTACTTTCTGTAAATTTGATTGTTTGAAAGGAACAAAATCAAACCAATACCAATGAAAAAAATCACATTGTTTTTACTTTTTATAGTGCTCGCTGCTTCTCAAGTCAATGCGCAGACCCTGACAGAATCAGACGAACCTGTAAAAAAGCCGAAGAAGGATTTTAACATTATGGACAAGTTAATCATCGGTGGGAGCCTTGGTGGCACTTTTGGCACTTACACTTATGTAGATATTTCGCCAACAGTAGGGTATTTACTAACCGATAATTTTTTAGTCGGAATTGGAGCAAAATACAACTACATCAAAGACGGTACATATAAATTCACGTATCGATTCAGTAGCTATGCAGGAAGTATATTTACTCAATATTATTTTTTAGAGAGCTTTATTGCTCACGCAGAGTACGAGTTAATGAACACTGCTTTTGCTCCTGACATACTACGACCTGAATTAGAACGCATTAATATACATTCAGTTTTTGTTGGCGGCGGCTATAGAGGTTCAATCGGCGGCAACTCATTCATAAGTTTACTAGTGCTTTTTAACCTTAACGAGACGATTTATTCCCCCTATTCTAATCCACAGATTAGAGCAGGTATAGGAATCGGTTTTTAATTGCAACTAGAAGGAACCAAAACTCGACCAGAATTCCATTTTCCTTCCCATTCAGAACGAAGAATTCTATTTCCATTTGAATCCAATGATTGCAGATCTGCATTCTTTGCAATGACCATGGTGTTGCCTTTACATATTTGCTGAATGACTATTTCTTGCATTTGAACTGCCGAAACCGCTTGCTTCTTCTCAACCAAACTTGCACCAAAACGATTGTTAAATAAATCCATTTCAATACTTACGCTATCGGGAATGGCTCCATCTTCTAGTCGCTTCTTTTTAAAGTCTTGTTTGTTCTTTTTTTCGTGAGCGCTCCCCAACTTTAAAGCCCTTCGGCTTCCTATTTCTTGAGTTAAAACTGCCATCCAATACGTGTGGCGAAAAGCATCTAAATTTCCTCCATTTCCATCCTTACCTAAAATTGATTTTATGGAATCTGAGTTCGCCACCTTCACTACTTCCGAACTTAGTTTTGCGGTTTTTTTAGCAATAAAAGGATGAAAAAACACCCATCTTTTTTCTGCACACCCCAAGGTTTTGAATTGCTTTCTAAATTGAGCATGAACATTCAACGAGCCAACTAACAAAAAAACAAGCCCTAACTTAATCTTCATAGAATGATTTTACAACAGCTTGCCCTCCTAGGTTTCCCATTTGACGAACGGTCCAGCTTCGGCGACCTCTAACATAGGATGAAGGATTCTTAATTTTAAATTTAACCGGATTGGGAAGAACCACCGCCATTAATGCCGCCTGAGATCGGCTGACTTTCTTTGCATCTTTATTGAAATGAATAATAGCAGAAGCCTGCACGCCGTATATTCCATCGCCTTGCTCAATGACATTCAAATACACTTCCATGATTCGTTTCTTCGACCAAAACAATTCAATTAAAAAAGTAAAATATGTTTCAAATCCTTTTCTAACCCAAGATCTAGAAGGAACTAAAAACACATTCTTAGCTGTTTGCTGGCTAATGGTACTGGCACCTTTTACTTTTTTTCCCTTTTTATTGTTCTTGATTGCCTTTTCAATCGCTTCTACATCAAAGCCATTGTGCGTCATAAACTTTTGATCCTCCGCGGCAATTACTGCTAATGGCAAATCTGGACTCATGTCTTCTATTGAAACCCAATCTTTTTGAATTTGCCTAGAATCACCATCAAAATACTTGGCTATCATGAAAGGGGTTATTGGAGGATTCACGAACTTAAAAACCAAAACCGACAAGAGTGTCGATCCAAAAAATATAAGAATTAGTCGCCCAATCCACTTGAGAATTTTCCTAAACATAAGGGGAGTACATTTGTTAATGTAAATGTATACCGAATTAATTAAATCTAAATAAATAAGTCATGAAACAGTATTTAAAAAGTGCCACTTTTTTTGCCCTAACAATTGCTTTAATAGCATGTGGTGGTGATAAACCAGTGGATGAAAACAAAGCAGAGAAAGAAGCACCTGCTAAAAAAGAGTCCAGTATAGAAATTATTACTGAACAAGTTGAAATCAACGTTGCTGCAAAGGGAGAATCTATGGCAGAAATTGCCTATGAGCCTGCTAGTCTAACATTAAATGAAGGAGCAGAAGTGACCCTAATCTTTAAAAATCAATCTTCAGCTGCAGGCATGTTGCACAACTTTGTTTTAGTTCCAATGGGAGCAGGACAAGAAATTGCTACAGCAGGAATTGCTGCAGGTGAAGCAAATAACTTCACCCCAAATGACGATCGAATCATTGTAGCCACCAAAATGACAACAATGGGTGAAGAAGTTACCATAACGTTTACTGCTCCTAAGAAAGGTTCTTATCAGTATATCTGTACCTACCCTGGGCATTTCCCTAAAATGGTTGGACGCTTAACCGTAAATTAATCACCAAACAGTTTAAACGAAAAAAGGTCTCGGCAAATGCCGAGACCTTTTTTTATTTTTATAGATATTCCCTTACGCCAACATAGCGACAGGATTCTCAATAAATTTCTTAAATGTTTGTAAGAATGCTGCACCTGCTGCACCATCAACTGTTCTATGGTCACAAGATAAAGTTACCTTCATAACAGAACCTGGAACGATTTGTCCATTCTTTACCACAGGAACTTCTTTGATTGCTCCAACGGCCATGATACAAGAGTTTGGTGGATTTACAATCGCAGTAAACTCATCAATTCCAAACATTCCTAAATTAGAAATAGAGAATGTACTACCTTCCCAATCTTGTGGCTGCAGTTTTTTGTCTTTCGCTCGCTGTGCAAAATCTTTCACTTCTGCACCAATTTGCGACAATTGTTTGGTGTTGGCAAAACGAACAACAGGCACCAATAATCCATCTTCCACAGCAACTGCTACGCCAATGTTTACATGATGATTGATACGTATTTTATCGCCTAACCAAGAAGAATTAACTTGTGGATGTTGTTGCAAAGCTACTGCTGCAGCTTTAACAACCATATCGTTAAATGAAACTTTTACCCCTTCCATTGCATTAATTGCTTTTCTTGCTTCAATGGCATTGGTCATATCTAATTCTATTGTTAAATAGAAATGCGGTGCGGTAAATTTACTTTCTGCCAATCGCTTCGCGATGGTTTTACGCATTTGAGAAATCGGTTTCTCTTCGAAGTTTTCTGACCCAGTAGCAATATTAGATGCGGTAGCTGTTTGAGCAGCAACTGCAGGCACAAAGTTCTCTATGTCCTTCTTGGTAATTCTACCATTGTCTCCAGTTCCCTTTACTTGGCCTAAATTAATTCCTTTCTCAGAAGCCATTTTCTTCGCAAGTGGAGATGCTTTTATGCGAGAACCATCCGCATTTTCAGCAGCAGCTGGAGCTGAAACTTCTTCTACTTTGGTTTCTTTGTCTGTTTCTTCTTTTTCATCATCACCTGACTCTTCAGTGTCTGAAGTGGCATTTTGCTGATAGGCTTTAATCAAGCTTTCATAATCAGCTCCCTTCTCACCAATCACCGCTAAAACAGCATCTACCTCAGCAGATTTACCTTCTTCAACAGCTTGATACAACAACACACCATCATCGAAAGCTTCGAATTCCATAGTGGCTTTGTCTGTTTCAATATCTGCTAACAGTTCTCCAGATTCAACGGTATCGTTCACCTTTTTATGCCATTTAGCAACAGTCCCTTCTTTCATGGTGTCGCTCAACTTTGGCATTTTAACGATCGTCGCTTTGATAGAAGAAGTATCTATTTTTTCTTTTTTATCTGCAGCAACTGGACTGGACTTTTTATCATCTGCTTTCGCCGGTTTTTCTGACTTAGCATCAGCTTTTGAATCATCTCCATCCAACAAAGATTGATAATCCTCTCCTTTTTCACCTATAATGGCAAGAATAGAGTTCACTTTAGCCGTTTTCCCTTCTTCCACACCTAGATACAATAAGACACCTTCTTGAAATGACTCATACTCCATGGTTGCTTTGTCTGTCTCAATATCAGCTAATAAATCGCCTTCGTTCACTTGCTCTCCAACAGACTTATGCCATTTTGCTACAGTCCCCTCTTCCATTGTGTCACTCAACTGGGGTAATTTTATAATTTCAGCCATAATACCTTACTATTTTTAGTCTCTCACGAAAGGATAATCTTCCTGAGAATAAACGTCTTTATATAAATCTTCTGCTTTTGGAAATTCTGATTTCTCAGAAAATTCAACTGATTCTTGAACTTGAGCCTTCACTCGATCTTGAATCACTTTCAATTCTTTATCTGTAGCATATTTTTTTTCCTTAATCACTACCAATACATTCTCGATAGGATCCAACGATTTATATTCCTCTAACTCTTCTTTTGTTCTATATTTTGCAGGATCAGACATAGAGTGTCCTTTATATCGATAAGTTCTCATCTCCAATAAAGTTGGTCCATCTCCTTTTCGTGCTCTGTTTACTGCTCTTTCATAAGCTTCGTGAACTGGCTCACATGCCATTCCATCTACTTGTTCGTTTGGCATATCATAAGCATCTGCTAAACGATTCAAATTTGTTACGTTAGACGTACGTTCAACAGAAGTACCCATTGCGTATTGGTTGTTCTCAATCACAAAAATAACAGGCAATTTCCAAGTCATCGCCATGTTCAACGCTTCGTGAAAAGCTCCTTGTCTAACAGCACCATCACCCATGTAACAAATGGTTACATTTTTATTCCCTTTGTATTTATCTGCGAATGCAATCCCTGCGCCAATTGGCACTTGACCTCCTACAATCCCATGCCCACCAAAGAAATTCTTTTCTTTAGAAAACATGTGCATAGAACCACCTTTACCTTTGGAACAGCCCGTAACTTTACCATACAATTCAGCCATAATCGCATTTGGATGAACTCCTTTAGCAATAGGATGCGCGTGATCTCTGTAGGCAGTAATCATATTGTCATCATCTCCGATAACTGACATCGCACCAGCAACTAATGCTTCTTGACCTATGTATAAGTGACAGAAGCCTCTAATCTTTTGTTGGATATATAATTGACCTGATTTCTCTTCAAACTTTCTCATCAAAAGCATTGATTCGTACCAGGTTAAATATGTTTCTTTTGAGAATTCTTTACTCTTGTCTGAACTCTTCGTTGATGTTGTTTTCTTAGCCATTACACCTTCTTTAAAATGGATTACAAATTTATAATATTTGAGGGATTATTGGTACTTAATTTTGTTTTTTAAGTCCTTTTAAGTCGAATGCAAAAGGCAACAAATCACTTACACACTCAAACAACCATATATTTCCTTGTTGGGGCTTTAAAATAACACGAATAGGCGTGCTTTGTTTTTGGCGATATTCCATGATGACTTGTCGGCATGCACCACAGGGTGATATTGGTGTATCTACAGGCATCACATCTGATTCCGCATAAATTGCAATGGTGTCAATTGTTTCATTTGGATGCGTTGCTCCAGCATGAAAAATAGCCACTCGTTCAGCACACAACCCTGATGGATAGGCTATATTTTCTTGATTATTACCGATTACTACTTCTCCATTGCTCAATAATATAGCCGCTCCTACTTTAAAATTAGAATAGGGAGCATAGGCAGTGTGTGAAATATTTATAGCGTCTTTTAGTAAAGATTGGTCGTTAGAGTTGAGCTGGTCGATGGTATCGTATTCAGTAAATTCTATTTGCTTTTTAACTACTCTCATGTTTCGTTTTTTGAACGATTAAAGGTAACAAAATAAGAAAGACTTATTGAACTTCATTGAATCAAGAACCCAACAAAGAATATTCACTAAACGATTTTAAGATTAAGTGACTTTATCAAAAGTCATATGGTATAAATCGAATCCTTTTGCCCAATAATCTTTTTCAATTTTATCCAATTTAAAACCCATTTTTTGGTAAAATTCAAAAGTGAATTGAGAGGTTCTTACTTCTACTGCATCAACTTGTTTATTCAGAAGCAAACGATCTATTCGATATTGAGTTAGCTGACCTCCAATTCCGTCTCTATGCCTATCAGGATGCACAAAATCCCAAGAATTCGAGCTAATTTATTTTCTAGAAAATAGTTAATACCACCTGCATCAACAATTTCATATTTTTTTTCTACAACGAAATACTCTTCTATTTCATTTTGTAGGTATTCAATTAAATGGTTTTCTTCAGAGGGATTAAAAAATCGAGGAGTGTTGGACCGAAAAAGTCTTAAAACCGCTAACTGATCTGCAGAATGATAGAACCTAATTTTAAGTGTTATTTTAATCTATCCAATTATTGAAAAAGAAATAAACGTTTTATTCAGAAATTCGTTTAGTCTTTCTGAATTAAAACAGTCGCATAAGCAGAGACTCCTTCCTCTCTTCCTTCAAAACCTAGTCTTTCAGTAGTGGTCGCTTTGATCGACAAATCATCTTCATCGATTTCTAAAATAGGAATTAATGCAGCTTTCATTGCCGGAATGTGCGGATTAATTTTTGGTCGTTCTAAAGCAACTGTAGCATCAATATTACCAATTATGTATCCCTTATCTTTCAACAATTTCACCACATCTTTAAGCAAAATTTTACTATCTATTCCTTTGTAAGCATTGTCTGTTGGAGGAAAATGAAAGCCAATGTCTCGCAAGTTTGCAGCACCTAAAAGCGCATCACAAATAGTATGAATCAACACATCAGCATCTGAATGACCAGTTGCGCCTTTGGTATGTGGCACTTTAATACCGCCCAAATAAAAATCAGCTCCTTCTGAGAGCTGATGTACGTCGAATCCAAATCCTACACGTATTTTCATATTATTCTGCCTTTGGTTTTTTCATATCTGCAAAATTAGCAGTAAGTGTCAATCGAATAGTATTTGCCAATGGATTTCGTTGTTTGTTTCCAACTAAATAAGCCAAATCAATTCCCAACACATTCAATTGCAAGCCAATCCCTACAGTAAAAAATTGACGATCTCCTTTCGTTTCATCTTCATAAAAATAGCCCATTCTCACAGCAAATTGTCGATCGTACCAATATTCTAATCCTACTGAATAGTTTAACTCTTTCAACTCCTCCTTGGAACCACCAGGTGCATCCGAAAATGATCCAAAAATAGCACTAGCGATCCCTCTATCTGGATCTTCACCTTCAGCGATCACTCGGTTTCCTTCAGAATCAAAAACAGGCGCTCCTGTTTCGTCAACTGCATATACTGGAGGAGTTGGAACTAATAATTTATTCACATCGAACAAGAAAGTCAATTGGTTGTAATCATCCAAATCAACTGTGATAGACGGCCCGATTCTTAAGTTCATTGGAATAAAATCCGATGAAGCTGATTCAGTATAAGAAATCTTAGACCCAATATTAGAAACATTTAATCCTGCTCTAAAGATTGCTTTATAATCTCCTAAACGGAATCGTTCACTTTGATAATAAGCAGACACATCTGCAGCGCCAGCGATCCCAGCCTTACTCTCAGATTGACCTTGAGTTAAATTAGAATAAATAAATCTTGCAGTAACTCCTACTGAAAAATTGTCAGAGAGCTTTGAAGCATATGTTCCATCTAAAGCAAATTCATTTGGATTAAAATCACCAAGTGATGTTCCATTGTTGTCCGTAAAAGCAATTTTTCCCAATGAAAAGTACCTTAGAGAAGCAGCAACAGTTGACCGCTTATCAATTCTCTTAAAAACTGACACATAAGCAAGATTAATGTCTGGAACCAAATTTCTTAACCATGGAGAATAAGATAATGATGCTCCAAAATCGTTTTCAATAAAAGCCAATTTTGAAGGGTTGTTATGAATTGAATTGGCGTCAGGTGAAAGCGCAACTCCAGCATCACCCATAGCTCCTGACCTAGAATCAGGGGTAATTTGCAAAAATGGAACTGCTGTAGTAATGGTATTTAGCTGAACGTCCTGTGCTCTATCAAATTGATTTTGACCTATCGAAATTCCAATCGTGAATACGAGAACAACACAAAAGGAAATAATATTTTTAATTTTCATTAATCTGTTTTAAACTTTAACAAAGGGGAACAAATGTAAGAATTCTAAACGTTGGGATTCTCACATTATTATAAAATCACTAATTTTTCGTATTTCTCAGCTACAGAGCCATTTCTTGAACTAACCTTTAGTCGATATACATAAACTCCTCGTCCAATTCTATCCCCAAAATCGTCTCGTCCATCCCACTGTATTGAGCGAGATTGATAACCGGTTGCTTGAACTACTTGCGTGATACTTCTCACTAATTTCCCACTCACGGTATAAACATCCACTTTAACATCTAAGGTTTGTCCTGCTTGATTGTGCTCAAACCAAAACTGGGTATTTGTAGTAAAGGGATTAGGGTAATTCAAAACGTGATCCAATTCAACATCTTTCTCCATTAGGACTTCAAACTCTAAAGTTCGTTCGGATGAATTATTGTGAACATCCCATGCCTTAACAGTTAAGCGGTGCTTTCCTTCGGCCAAATTTTTCATTGGGTACGTCACCTTCCCACTGCTGTAATCATCTAGAGCAGCTTCATAAAAATCATTCAATACAAAACTCTCATCAGTTTTATCATCCAAATAGGCGACTAAATCGTGTCCTACTCCATTTCCCACGGTATTAATACCTTGCAAATCTGATAATTCCAATATCAATGTAGGATTTTCGTGAGTGATTCCACCGTAAACAAAGTTCTTGTCATTTAAATACATTTCAATCTCAGGACCTTGATCATCTAAATCTATTGAATCAGCTGTCCCACCGATTAAAAAGTTTGTAGAGCCACCATTCGCATCTATCTGACTATTATCTGCGTAATAGCTTACTTTTCCCGCGCCCACATTATAAGCAATGTCTTTTGGCACTATAAAATCAAATGAAAATACGCCATTGACTACACTTGCCTTCCCTTTAAACAATCGACTATTTCTCGAACTATAATTGTAATAGCCATTGTTATCATTATTTAATGTTGTATAAGATTTGATTTTATCAAAAATCGTGGGATAAACGAATCCATTAAAATTACTCATCAAATTTCCATTGTTATCTCTTACCTCTCCAGTAAAAGTGACCTTACTTAACGCTTTTAAAGTATCTCTTCCATTTATTGCACTGCCATTAATTGCTGTAGTCACAACATTATTGTATTGAGGAATTGCCAATTTAGTAGCTGGATCTCCAAGAAGCGTAAAATTCTTTGAGTTGGATGAGTTAGAATGCTGTGCTTTTGTGATCGCAAAAATATCTCCTAATCGTTGATACTTATAATCTCCATTTTCCTTTTCAAACATCCGTTTATACAAGGTATCATTTAAGTATAAATTAGGAGTTGCGTAAACCAATCGGGTGGTTGACATTAAGGCAATTCCTCCGCCATCTTTATTCAATAATACAAGCTCACCACCAGAATTTCTCATCGGATCGTCAAAACGACTAAACTCACAAGTAGCAGTTACAAAAATAGGTAAATGTTTGTTATTTTTCCATGCATTAATATCACTTACTCCCAACACTCGCTCTGCAGTCCATCCAGTTTCGCCACCATGACCAGTATAATTAACCAACAAACTACCTTTATTCACTGCAGAATTAAGAGCTATAGTTGCTTGTGGATAACGGTCTCCTCCTGGCGTTGCTATCTGCTGGAAAGCATCCAAATAAATCTTTTCAACATTCATAAATGCTACCGAATCCAGATTTCTAGACACAATCGCCGAATGATTCATATGCAGCGTTCCATCCTCATCATCTGCGACAAACACAGATAAATTTCTCCAATCTCCTAGCGTTTGAGTAGTCTCATACATCAGCACCTTATTCAACACCCCTTGCGATTCAGCCAAGGTTTTAACTGGAAATCGACCTACGCCAATATCAACCTTATCGTTATCAGAACTTAAATACCTTCCTTCATTTAGGTCCAACACGCCCATATAATCATCACTAACATAGGATGCTACTGGGCTAGTTGAGTTTTTACTTTGATAAGTCACCACAAAGTTGGTATTTCCAGAGGTTCTATTCTTATTGTCATAAGATCCATCACCATATAGCAACAAATACTTTGGCAATTCAGCGGTAGTGGTTGCTCTTTCATACAACATTCTCATTAGCGAGCGGATTGCTACTGGGCTCTGACTGCCGGCACCAAATTCATTATACACTTGCTGCGGAGAAACTACCTGAACAGTCAACCCTTCATTTCTTCTAAAGTCAGCCAATACTTCGGCATGCTCTCTAAATAGTGGATGAGCTACTATAATATAATCGATACTCGACAAGGCATGTAGGTTTTGATTCATTACCATTCCTGAAAAACCCACACTTGTATCTCCATCATTAAAAACAGCATATTCTTCAATTGAGTTAGAAGAAGCAATAAAAGATGCTCCACTCACACCCGCTGTATAAAGTTGGTTTTTTACATTTTTAAAATCACTAACATCCCAAATCTTTGCTTTTTGAAACTGTCCATTTATGTTAAATTGTGCAACAGCATTTGGCGCAACTGAATTTACATCCCTAAAAAATAATGCCGAACCATTAAACACTAAATTTCTTCGAACATTCACTTCTATAGAGTTCATCCAAGCCTTAGATGAAGATTGAGGCTTATTGTAGGTCGCAGTTAATGTTAAGTTTGGACTGTTTGGTTGAAAAACATAAACTGATTTAGATTCTTCAGCGAAAGGGGTATCGTACCGATCAAAATTTACTGTAAACAATGACAGTGTATTTACAGAATTTGCAATCTGTAGATTAAAACTACTAGGCACACTTGACCTCCCATAGGCGCTGACATACATTCTTGCATTTTTAGTCAGGTCAATATTAGGAAAACTGAATGAAAACTGATACGTAGTGGTTGCATCAAACAATTCACCTACCCATTCTTGACCAGATTTAATGAAATTACTTTTGTCCTTTTCATAGTATTGAAAATCATCGAAAGATGAAACAATATGTGTGGGTGGAGCTACTAAAGAAGCTTGATTCATAATTCTTTTACCCATGGCACCACCAAAAGTTAAGAAGTAATAAGTGCTATCAGAATAAATATTTTGTGTGTGAATAAAACGATCAGCGGTGGTATCGTAATATTTTGTATTGGGATCTTGTCCATAAAAAAGCACAAAATCAGAAGTTGAGAAATTACCATCCGACTCCCCTTCTACATAAATGGCATGTTCTACTAAATCATCTACATTATTGTCTTGGTTTAATTCAGGTAGCAAGCCAGCTTCGTTTCCATAGATCTTTATAGTTCTTGGGTCGATAGCAGAAACGTCAATGTTGTGCTTTTTAAAGAATGAGTTGGTTAATTTAAATACGCCATCTTTATTCACTGCAATTTTATACCACTCACCAGAATTAAGAACAGAGGTGTTTTTAAAAGCTGCAGAACGCTTTAACTGGTTCGCAGAAACTGCATTCTTTCGGTAATCGAGATTAAATGCAGAAAGCACTTCCAATTGTCCAGAATTTGACATTCTAAAAGGCGTTATTTTGATTTCAGCGAATTTTCTTTTCTTAAAAAAGTAATAGTTGTACTCTACTTTAAAATTATTAGTCACTGAGTTGGTCGCTGCTAATGCAGATTTTACTAATTGATCATCAATAAATTCAGTAATTGCATCTGTAATTTTAACTTCACTTAATTCTTGACCAGTAGCTAATTCGATTTGGACTTGTGTAAAAGGAAGGTCGGATTCTTCTAGATTGTATTTCGCACCCTCAAAAAATATAAATGTTTTAGTATCGGTACCATATAACGACTCTTTTGTTAGCTCAATCTTCCCCACCTTATACTTAGTCTCTTGTGAAAAAGCGTCAACATTAAAGCACAAAAAAGTAAGCAAGATAAAAATTGAGGATAAATTAATTCTTAGTTTGGTCATTTTAAAGGGTTTTTAATAATAGATTCAAATTTACTTGAATTAGTTGCATAAAAACGAATCCAAATTAATATTATTGTGATGCGAATTTTGAAAGAATAGTCATGTTACTTTTAACACATGACTATTCTTTTAGTTTGTTTAATTATATTTGTCCCCCATGCGAAAGATACTAGTGCGTTCAGCCTCTATATATTTATTTTTTCTGATTGTTTTCAATTCAGTATGTTTTGGCCAAGATCCGGGGTACTCTCAGTTCTACGCCAATCCTTTGGATTTGAATCCTGCCTTCGCTGGAACCGCTCGATGTCCAAGAATAAATTTAAATTATAGAAACCAATGGCCAGGCATCGACAATTCATTTGTTACTTATAGCGCCAGTTTTGACCAACATTTTGACAAACTAAATGGTGGTTTAGGTTTAATTATTATGAACGATAGAACAGGCGAAAATGTTCTAAACACTACAAATATTGGCTTAATCTATTCGAATCAGTTAGAAGTCAACCGAAACTTTTCAATCAAATTTGGTGCTCAAGGAACTTATTTTCAGCGATCAATTAGAACCCAAAACCTAAAATTTGGAGACATGATTGATCCAAGAAGGGGTTTTGTGTTGCAAACAAGAGAGCCTGTTTTTGACGAAACAAATTCATTTTTTGATGCCTCTGCCGGTTTTTTAGGATTTAGTGAGAAATTTTATTTCGGTTTTGCAGTACACCACTTAACAGAGCCTGAAGAAACTTTCTTAGGGTCGAATTCTGTGCTTCCAAGAAAATATACGGCACATGTAGGTGCAGTGCTTCCAATGGGAATTCGTCATAAAGACATGTCATGGTCGCCAAACATAATGTATCAAACTCAAGGCACATTTACTCACCTTAACCTAGGGGTTTACATTAATAAAGGACCAATTGTTTTAGGGTTGTGGCACAGAGTTGGAGATGCTTTTATTGCATTAGTTGGAGTAGAAACCGATGAATTTAAAATAGGATACAGTTACGATGTAACTACAAGCACAATAGCAAATAAGTCTGCGGGATCTCATGAAATTTCTTTCCGAATGAATTTACCATGTCCTCCGAGAAAAGTTAAATTTAAGACAATAAGCTGCCCATCTTTTTAGTTTATTACAAACAAATCATAAAAATCACTATTTTTGAACATTATAAATAATTTAAAAACTATGAAAAGTTTTAAAAATCACACCTATTTATTGATTGGTGTTGTCGCATTTTTAATGGCTTCCTGTTCAGGAGAGCGCTCTTCATCAACGGGTTGGGAATATAACAATCCTAAAAATGGTGGATTCGAAAAGGTGCCTTACTTCGAACAAGAGACTGGTCCAGGACTAGTTTTAATTGAAGGTGGACGTTTTACAATGGGAAGAATTGAGCAAGATATCTTTTACGATTGGAACAATAAGCCAAGAACTGTGACTGTTTCGTCTTTTTATATGGATGAAACTGAAGTTACCAATTTTCATTATTTGGAATACCTTTATTGGGTAAGCAGAGTATTTGGAGCAGATTATCCTGAAGTATACAAAAAAGCTTTACCTGATACGTTGGTATGGAGAAGCAGATTGGCTTATAACGAACCTTTTGTTGAGCATTATTTACGTCACCCTGCATACAGAGACTACCCAGTAGTTGGTGTAAACTGGTTGCAAGCTAGTGATTTTTGTGCTTGGAGAACAGATAGAGTAAACGAAATCATTTTGATTAGAGAAGGTTTGTTCGATCATTATCCAAATCAAATCAACGAGGACAACTTTAATACTGGTGCCTACATGAATGGTCAGTATGAAAGTGGTAAGCGTATTGACGGTATGCTTGACTTGGATCCAAACAAGGAAACTCGAAATGTAAAAATGGAAGATGGTATTCTTTTACCTGACTATAGATTACCAACTGAGGCTGAGTGGGAATATGCTGCTTATGGTTTAGTAGGAAATACCGTTGGAGAATTAATCGTAGAAAAGAAGTTTTATCCTTGGAATGGTCATGGTGTTAGAAACGCTGACGATAATTACTTAGGTCAAATGCTAGCGAACTACAAAAGAGGACGCGGAGATAATATGGGAGTTGCAGGTTACTTAAATGATAACGCTGAGATTACTGCTCCGGTTTACTCATATTGGCCAAATGATTATGGGTTGTATAATATGGCTGGAAACGTTTCTGAATGGGTAATGGATGTTTACCGTCCTTTATCTTTTGATGATGTTGATGATTTCAGACCATTTAGAGGAAATGTATTTACAACTCTTCAAAGAGACGCTGACGGATATATCGCTGAAAAAGATAGCCTAGGTAGATTAAGAAGAAGAGAAGTAAATGTAGAAGAAGACAACTTGCAAGAAAGAAGAAATTACAAGCAAGCCGATGTTATCAACTATGAAGATGGTGATTTAGAATCAAGTGTTTATTATGACGCTCCTGCTTCTTATGACGAGAAAGGAGATAATGCCATGTATAATTATGGTTCTACTTCTTTAATTTCTGATAGAGCTAGAGTTTACAAAGGTGGTTCTTGGAATGATAGAGCTTACTGGATGACACCAGGAACAAGAAGATTCTTAGATGAAGATCAATCTTCTCCATATTTAGGATTTAGATGTGCGATGACGAGAGTCGGAAGCCCGGTAGGACTAGGAGAATATTAAAATATATTTTTAAATTTAGCCCTCTCAATATTGAGAGGGCTTTTTTTTTGACTATTTATGGACATCACATCATTATATCAAGCATTTATTAAATCAGGTCAGGTATCCACTGACAGCAGGAAAATAGAAAAAGGAAGCATCTTCTTCGCACTGAAAGGAGACAATTTTAATGGCAACTTATACGCAAAAGGTGCATTGGAAAAAGGTGCATCTTATGTTGTAGTGGACGAAATCATTGAAGGTCTTCCCGCTGAACAATCTTTTAAAGTTGAAGATGTTTTAACTGCTCTTCAGCAACTAGCAAATCATCACCGACGAGCACTTAACATTCCAATTATTGGGATTACGGGTTCTAATGGCAAAACGACTACCAAAGAATTATTGGCAACCGTTCTCAATAAAAAATACAACACCTTTTTCACGAAAGGGAATTTAAACAACCACATTGGCGTGCCACTTTCCTTGCTTTCCGTTACAGAAAAACATGAATTAGCCATTATAGAAATGGGAGCCAATCACGTTGGAGAAATTGCAGATTTATGCAACATTTGTGAACCCAATTATGGGTTGATTACAAACATTGGAAAGGCACATTTAGAAGGGTTTGGTGGCGTTCAAGGAATTATTAAAGGCAAAGGAGAATTGTATGATTTCATTCAGAAAAAAAACGGTCAACTCTTTCTTAATGCCGATTCAGTTGTATTGAAAGAAATGGCCAAAAAAAGAGACTTACTGGGAATTACATATGGCCAAAATTCACAAGCCAACCTAGAAGGTAGCTTAGAATCGAGTAACCCTTTCATTTCTTTCATTTGGAACTGGTCGTATAAAGGAATCGCTACCAAGTCAGAAAACCCTATTACTAGCCAATTGTTTGGAAGTTATAACTATGACAACCTCTTAGCTGCAGTTTGTGTTGGAAATTTCTTCGATGTAAACGAACAAGACATTAATGATGCACTTTCCGACTACCAATCGGAAATGAATCGATCTCAAATTATTGAAAAAGGGAGCAACTCCATTTATTTAGATGCTTACAACGCCAATCCTACTAGTATGCAGGCAGCAATTGAGTCATTTGACCAATTGGTTCTAAAAAAGTCAAAGGTGGCTATTATTGGCGATATGTTTGAATTGGGCGAAGACAGCTCAAAGGAACACCTTTCCATTTTGGAATTATTAAATAAAGTTCAATTTGATCATACAATTTTAGTCGGCACACACTTTTTTGAGCATCAAAGCTCCTTTCCAGATTTTAAATTTTATAACTCAAGAAAAAATTTAGAAGACGAAAAAGAACAACTCCAGATCAGTAAATCAGCTCTCCTTATAAAGGGAAGTCGAGGAGTCGCATTAGAGAAGCTACTCGATTTTATCCCATAAAAAAAGGTCGCTTTGGATATCCAAAGCGACCTTTTCAATTCCTATGTTACTTATTATCTCAACACTGAACGAGAAATTACAATTTTCTGTACTTCTGTCGTTCCTTCGTATATCTGAGTAATCTTAGCATCTCTCATCATACGTTCTACATGATATTCTTTAACGAATCCATATCCACCATGTACTTGAACAGCTTCAGTAGCAACATCCATTGCAGTTTGAGAAGCAAATACTTTAGCCATTGCGCTTTCTTTGTCAAAGTTTAACCCTTGATCTTTCATCCAAGCGGCTTTCAAACATAACAACCTAGAAGCTTCAACAGTTGTAGCCATATCTGCTAATTTAAATGCGATCGCTTGGTGCTGACTAATTGGCTTACCAAAAGCAGCTCTTTCTTTAGAATAAGCAATTGCCAATTCCATCGCTCCAGATGCTATTCCCAATGCTTGAGAAGCGATACCGATTCTTCCACCAGACAATACTTTCATTGCAAATGAGAATCCAAATCCATCTTCACCGATTCTATTTTCCTTTGGAACTTTTACATCAGTAAACATTAATGTATGCGTATCTGAAGCACGAATACCCATTTTATTCTCCTTCGCTCCTACTGTAAAACCTTCCCAGTCCTTCTCAACAATAAAAGCATTGATTCCTTTGTGTTTTTTCTCAACATCTGTTTGAGCAATAACGATATAGTATGAAGCACTGCCACCGTTAGTGATCCAGTTCTTGGTTCCATTCAATAAGTAATGGTCGCCTTTATCAATTGCAGTCGTTCTTTGCGATGTGGCATCTGA
Source organism: Acidiluteibacter sp. (assembly GCF_055129545.1). Classification (NCBI taxonomy): domain Bacteria; kingdom Pseudomonadati; phylum Bacteroidota; class Flavobacteriia; order Flavobacteriales; family Cryomorphaceae; genus Acidiluteibacter; species Acidiluteibacter sp. The sequence goes on from NZ_JBSRUB010000035.1 coordinate 179,656, forward strand.
CCCAGCCTCTGGCTCAGATAAACAGAATGCACCAATTTTTTGACCTGTAGCCAATGGCTTCAAATATTTTTGTTTTTGCTCTTCTGTTCCGAATTTCTCAATTCCCCAACAAACTAATGAGTTGTTTACTGACATCACTACTGATGTAGAAGCATCAACCTTAGATATTTCTTCCATCGCTAAAACGTATGAAATAGTATCCATACCGCCACCGCCGTATTTTGGATCTACCATCATTCCCATGAAACCAAGCTCACCTAATTGCTTAATTTCTTCTGTTGGAAATTGTTGTTTCTCATCTCTGTCGATTACTCCTGGCTTTAACACATTCTGTGCAAAGTCTCTTGCAGCATCTCTAACTGCAATATGTTCTTCTGATAATTGAAAATCCATACTTATAAAATGTAATTTTAACTCTGTTTAATTGGAAAGTTTACAAAAATAAAGCTTTCCGCTCTTTATTACAATTTAATATGAGTAATGTTTATCATGCCATTGGAATAATGTCTGGCACATCCCTAGACGGAATTGACATCTCCTTATCTTCATATAGTTATGACAAAAACTCAGCTTGGAGTTTTGACATTAAGAAGACGACTACCATCCCATATTCTGAGGAATTAAAACATCAATTAGCGGGAGCAACTGAATTATCAGGATTAGCATTGAAATTACTTGAAAACGAATGGTCTAATTTTGCTGCGAGACAGATCAATCTATTCCTTAAAAACAGCGTTATCAAACCTGATTTAATTGGCAATCATGGGCACACTATTTTTCATCAAACTGATAAAAAGCTAACCTATCAATTGGCCAACAATTCTATCATTTCTGTTGAAACAGGAATTCCAACTATCGGTGATTTCCGATCGGCAGATGTAGCATTAGGAGGACAAGGAGCACCATTGGTTCCGATAGGTGATTCATTGTTATTTCCACAATATAACTGTTGTATTAATTTAGGTGGAATAGCCAATATTTCCTTCACAAAAGACGATGAGATTATAGCCTTTGATTGTTGCCCTTTCAATATTCCTTTGAATATTCTGGCAAATAATATAGGTCACGATTATGATGATGGTGGAAAAATTGCTGCAACGGGAATTGTCAATGAATCACTTTTAAAAGAGCTTATGGAAATTCCGTTTTTCAATGAAAGCCACCCCAAATCATTAGGAATAGAATGGATAAAAGAGCACTTCATGCCAATTATTGTAAAGCACACTATTAAAACGGAGGACACTTTAGCTACTATAATTGAACTGTATACCAATATAATAAGCACTATTATTCTTGAAAATAAACTTCTCCATGTGCTTATCACTGGAGGAGGAACACACAACACTTATTTCATCGAAGAACTTAAAAAGAAATCCAAGATTCAAATTGAGACGATTGAAGCCCAAACCATAGATTTTAAGGAAGCAATTATCTTTGGCTTTTTAGGTGTGCTTAGGTGGAGAAAGGAAGCCAACACAGTTCCCTCTGTCACAGGAGCTTCAAAGGCGCATTCTTCAGGAGGTTTATATTTACCTTAAATGTGACTTTATTTTCCTCCTTAAAAGATAGTTTTTATACATTTGCTCCAAATTTAATTTACCGATGCAAGATTTACTAAAAAAATACGAAAACAAGCAGCCAGAAATCGTTTTTGAATGGAAAGATTCTGAAACAGAAGCTGAAGGATGGGTAGTTATTAACTCTTTACGTGGAGGTGCCGCAGGTGGTGGAACACGAATGAGGGTTGGTTTAGACAAGCACGAAGTAACTTCGTTAGCCAAAACGATGGAAGTGAAATTTACAGTTTCAGGACCAGCAATCGGTGGTGCTAAATCAGGTATTAATTTTGACCCAAATGATCCTCGTAAAAAAGGTGTTTTGGAGCGTTGGTATAAAGCGGTTTCTCCATTGTTGAAAAACTACTATGGGACCGGTGGAGATTTAAATGTAGATGAAATACATGAAGTTATTCCGATGACTGAAGCAAATGGTGTTTGGCATCCACAAGAAGGTGTTTTTATAGGTCATTACCAACCTTCAGAAGCTGAAAAAATCAATATTATTGGTCAGCTTAGAAATGGCGTAATCAAAGTAATTGAAGATAAAAATTACAGCCCAGACGTAAGTAGACGATTTGTTGTAGCTGATATGATTACAGGTTACGGTGTTGCCGAATCTGTAAAGCATTATTATTCAATCTATCACAATTCAGACTTAAAAGGCAAAAAAGTAATTGTACAAGGTTGGGGAAATGTAGGTGCTGCTGGTGCATATTATTTAGCACAACAAGGCGCTAAAGTAGTTGGTATAATTGACCGAGTAGGTGGATTAATTAATGAAAATGGATTTTCTTTCGAAGAAATCACAGAGTTATTCTTGAAAAAAGACGGAAACTTCTTAAAAGCAGACAATATGCTTTCTTTTGAAGAAGTAAACTCAAAAATTTGGGATGTTAAAGCAGACATTTTCATTCCATGTGCCGCTTCAAGATTGATCACTAAAGAGCAAGTAGACCGAATGATTGAAGGCGGAATGGAGGTTATTTCTTCTGGAGCAAACGTTCCTTTTGCTGACCAAGAAATCTTCTTTGGCCCTATCGCTGAATACACCGATAACAAAATGAGTATTATTCCTGACTTTATTTCAAACTGTGGAATGGCTAGAGTATTTGCATACTTGATGCTACCTGGTGCTAAAATGACGGATGAAGCTATCTTTAGCGACACTTCAAATGTGATAAAAAAAGCATTAGTTGATGCTCATGCAAAAGATTCAAACAAAGTAGGCATTGCAAAAAATGCTTTTGGTATCGCTTTAAGTAAATTAATCTAATCAGATGGGATATGAAACGCTCATTGTCATTGTATTCATACTGGGATACACGGCAATTACAATTGAACACAGTTTAAAAATAGACAAATTAGTTCCTGCACTGTTGATGATGGCCTTAGCATGGGCTTTTGCAGCCTTTGGACTAGACAGTTTTACTGGTTGGTTCGACTCTCATTCACATAAAATGATGGAAGGGTTTTCATTGTTGAATCACGATGAGAAGCTCCACACCTTAGAGTCTACACTATTACACCATTTTGGTAAAACGTGTGAGATTTTGATTTTCTTGATCGGAGCAATGACCATTGTTGAGATCATCGATCACTTTGATGGATTTTCTACCATTAAGAAATACATTAAAACTGATAGCAAGCGAAAGCTGTTGTGGATCGTTTCAATACTAGCATTTGTTCTATCAGCGATCATCGATAACTTAACTGCTACTATTGTTTTAATCACCATTTTAAGGAAATTAATTCCTGATAGTGAAACTAGAATTTGGTATGCAGGTTTAATTGTTCTTGCAGCAAATGCAGGTGGAGCTTGGTCGCCAATTGGTGATGTTACCACCACTATGCTTTGGATGGGACAACGAGTATCTACAGTTAAACTAATTGAATACTTGATCATGCCTTCTTTCTTGTGTATGGTTGTTCCTTTAGTGATTGCTAGTTTTCTTCCAGTTTTTAAGGGTACATTTAAGATGCCTGAAGAAGAAGGCGAACAAAACAAGATGGGACCTACGATGCTTTACTTGGGACTGATTATGATCGTATTTGTTCCAGTTTTCAAAACGGTAACTCATCTTCCTCCATATGTAGGTATGATGCTTTCTTTGGGAGTTGTGGCTTTCATTGCTGAAATGATTAGTAATCGTCAGTTTAGCATGACAAGTGTAACTAACCAAGAGGAATTGGATCACACCGATGTTCACCATGTAAAAAGCCCTACATTGAAGGCTTTGGCTAAAATCGAATTGCCATCTATTTTATTCTTCTTAGGAATCTTGATGACAGTTGCAGCTTTGGAATCGTTGGGGTTAATCTTCCAATTTGGACAAGATGTACAGACTGTATTGGACAATAAATACTTTGTGTTGCTTTTGGGAGTTGGTTCTGCTATCATTGACAACGTGCCTTTAGTAGCCGCAAGTATGGGGATGTTTGATATGAATACATACGTGATGGACGACCACATTTGGCATTTCATTGCTTATGCAGCAGGAACAGGAGGATCAATGTTGATCATTGGTTCTGCAGCAGGTGTAGTTGCAATGGGAATGGAGAAAATCTCTTTCTTCTGGTATTTGAAAAACATTTCTTGGTTGGCCTTAATCGGGTATGCAGTAGGAGCTTTCTTCTTTATAGTGCTCTACCACTAACCAATAAAAAATAGACCACAATAAAAGCTAACATTTGACTGTTTACAACTAGTCGGGTGTTGGCTTTTTCTATTCTAGTAGAAGACTAATTTAGCTTGTACAAAACATAACTTTTAAAATTGACATTCAATGTTACTGCAAATCAATATGACAGGAGATACGGGATCAGCAATCGCTGAAAACGCTGCGGTTACTCCAACCGAAGAGACACTTTCGATTATGAGTTTGATTACTTCTGGCGGTGTCGGTGGAATGATCATTATGTCAACTCTTTTCATTCTTTCGATTCTGACGATTTACATTTTTGTAGAACGTTATTTAAGCATTACGAAAGCTTCTAAAGAAGATGAAAACTTCATGAATCAGATTAAAGATTTTATCCATGACGGAAAAATAGATGCAGCAAAAGCATTATGCAAAAGCACTCCATCCCCTATTGCTAGAATGATAGAAAAAGGAGTAAACCGAATAGGAAAACCACTTGGAGACATTGCAGCAGCAATCGAAAATACAGGAAAATTAGAATTGTATAAGTTGGAAACTAACCTTGCAGCTCTGGCAACAATTTCAGGAGCAGCGCCAATGATTGGGTTCTTAGGTACAGTAATCGGAATGGTATTGGCGTTTCATGAAATGGCTGCAGCAGGTGGAAACATAGATGTAGCAATGCTTGCAGAAGGAATTTATACAGCAATGGTTACCACTATTGCAGGTCTAGTAGTAGGAATTGTGGCCTACATCGGTTACAACTCATTAGTAGCAAAAGTTGAAAAAGTAGTATTTAGAATGGAAGCTAGAACTACAGAATTCTTAGACATCTTAAACGAACCAGCATAATGGCCATTCGATCAAGAAATAAAGTAAGTGCAAATTTCAATATGTCTTCGATGACTGACATCGTTTTCCTATTGCTAATTTTCTTTATGTTAACCTCCACTTTGGTGAGTCCAAATGCATTGAAACTATTACTTCCGAGTAGTTCAAGCAAAACATTGGCGAAACAAACGGTTTCCATTTCGATAACCAAAGAATTGGATTATTACATCAACGAAGACCCTGTGCAGTTTGAGTACATCGAACCATTATTGCTGAAAGAATTAGCAGGAGATGCTGAGGGATCTATTATTTTGCACGTAGACAAAACAATTGCGATTGAGGAAGCCGTAAAAATCATGGACATCGCCAATAGAAATAAATTCAAATTAGTACTTGCTACAAACCCGAACTAATGCAAATTCTAGAGTCAAAAAATAAAAGAATTGGAATGGCAGCCACGGTAATCTTACACGTGTTGATGTTGATTCTATTTATCTTTTTTGGAATGACTCATATGAATCCGCCACCTGAGGAAGAAGGAATTACCATTAATTTCGGAACTTCAGATGTTGGTATGGGCGATGACCAACCGGTAGAAGAGACATCGACCACGACTCCAGAAGAAGTGATAGACAATACACCAGAGGATGTTCCAACAGAAGTGATAGCTGACCAAGAAGTGTTGACGACAACTGATGATGCTCCTGCTGTGCAGACGAAAAAGAAGAAAGAAGAACCCAAAGAGGTAAAAGAACCGGTGAAGGAAGAACCAAAACCGGATAAAACATTGACCGATGCGTTGAGCAATTGGAAAAATAAGAAAAGCACCAACTCAGGAGAAGGCGATACGGATCAAGCTGGTGATCAAGGCTCCACTGATGGAGATCCCAATAGTGGAAATCGAGTTGGCGGAGGTCAAGGAAATGGCGTTTCTTTTAATCTTTCTGGGAGAAGTATGTTAGGTGCTCCTAGAATTTCAGACAACTCTCAAGAGGAAGGGAAAGTGGTGGTTGATATCATTGTAGACAACACTGGAAAAGTAGTAAGAGCGACACCAGGAGCTAGGGGATCTACGACAACTAGCACTATTTTATATGAAAAAGCACAGAAAGCGGCTTTGGCGAGTAAATTTAATGCCAACCCTAACGCAGCCCAAGAACAGAAAGGCCAAATGACCTTTATTTTCATATTGAATTGATGGATTACAAAGAAACGATTGACTACCTTTTTAGTCAGTTACCCATGTTTCAACGAGTGGGAAACGCAGCTTTTAAAAAGGATTTATCCAACACCATTGCCATTTCAGAAGCACTTGATCACCCTGAGCGAGAATTCAAGTCGATTCATATTGGAGGAACCAATGGAAAAGGATCAGTTTCCCACAGTTTAGCTTCCATATTACAAGAGCAAGGCTACAAAGTGGGACTTTATACCTCTCCGCACTTAATCGACTTCAGAGAGCGAATTCGAATCAACGGAAACGTAATCCCAGAACAATACATTATTGATTTTGTAGCGAATCACCGGCAAGCATTTGAAGAAATACAACCTTCCTTTTTTGAATGGACGGTTGGATTGGCATTCGATTATTTTGCAGCATCAAAAGTCGATTTTGCTATAATTGAAGTGGGTTTAGGCGGTCGATTGGACTCTACCAACATCATCACTCCTATTCTATCTGTGATTACTAACATTAGTTTTGATCACCAAAACTTATTGGGCAATACCTTAGAAGAAATCGCAGGAGAAAAAGCTGGCATCATCAAAGCCAATGTTCCTGTAGTGATTGGAGAGGGTTCAGCAGTGGAAACTATTTTTAAAGTGAAAGCCAAACAGGTTGACTCACCCATTCTGTTTGCTGAAGAAACCGAACAACCCACTTTAGATTTTGACTTAAAAGGATACTACCAAAAGGCAAATTTGAGAACTATTCTATGCGCTTGTGAGGTCTTGAAGACAATTACGCCATTAACTGATACAAGCGTAAGAGAAGGCCTTAAAAAGGTAACCACCAATACTGGTTTGAGGGGACGCTGGGAAATTTTATCAAATTCTCCATTGACAATCTGTGACACTGGACACAATGAAGCGGGCATTAAATTCATTACACAACAACTAAAAGAACTCACCTACTCGAAGTTACATTTCGTAATTACGATGGTCAATGATAAAGACATTAGCAAAGTTATTGGGCTATTGCCAAAAGATGCTGTTTACTACATTTCTGAAGCAAAAATACCAAGAGCGCTATCTAAAGAACTTTTAGCTGAAACAATGTCTGAAATCGGGCTAAACTGTTTGACATTTCAGACAATTGAAGAAGCTATTAAAAGCGCACAAAATGCAGCAAACGAGAGTGATGTAATCTTTATCGGAGGCAGCACTTTCACAGTTGCAGAAGCATTGGAACTTTTTTAATCTTTTTTCATTTTTTTGTTTGCAGAATTAAAAGCTTGTTGTATATTTGCAACCGCTTAGAGAAAAAGCAACCCCAATAACAAGGGCGATTAGCTCAGTTGGTTCAGAGCACCTGCCTTACAAGCAGGGGGTCACTGGTTCGAATCCAGTATCGCC
>NZ_JBSRUB010000036.1:0-101711 GCF_055129545.1 Acidiluteibacter sp.
TCAAAAATTCTATATTTACAAAACAGCTAAGTTCGTTTTGAGACGAACTGGCGTTACCAGCAATGTGTCAAGGCATCTCGATCGACAAAAAAATATTTCGCCTAACGAATAATTTGTGCGCCGACAAAACAAGTAAACAAAATAACTTTATCTCAATGGACTTGCAAACATACTCGATTAATCTTACGGCAACACACAACTAAAATGTAATTGCCTTTTGATTTTTATGATTACATTTATTTATGCTCTAGAAAACAATGTATAGACTGATTCAACAAGAAAAACTCATCAAGTTAAATGACTTGCCAAAAGGTGAGAATATGACTAATTTTTCTATCCTGAATGATTTGTATGAGAATCATACTTTCAGGAGTTTCTCTATTAAATACGTTTTTGAGGGCTGTGAGCATTATCAGGTAAACGGCAACAAATACGATGTAAATGCAGGTGAATACCTACTTGCAAATACGTATTGTGAAGGCAAAATTGAAATTGATAGCAATAGCATGGTAAAAGGTATTTGCATAGATGTTTCACCAACATTGTTATCAGAGGTGTTCTTTAGTTACATTGCGCCTGACAGCCCTTCTCCAGAAGTTTTATTAGACAATTTTTTTAATAGTGAAGAATTTCTTGAAAATAAGTATGAAAGCAAAACTACAAAACTTGGAAAGACACTATCGGAACTTAGCAAATACTTCAACAAAAATCCATTCTACAACTATAAACTTGATACTGAATTTTATCTAACGCTAGCTGAAAACATTGTTGAAGATCATTTAACTATAATTAATCAATTATATAGGATAAATTCAATAAAACATAATACCCGAAAAGATTTATACCGAAGGTTAAGCAAAGGGAAAATGTTTTTGGAAAATAATTTTAATGAATCAATCAAAGTAAAAAATGCTTCAGATTATGCTAGCCTTTCTGAATATCATTTTTTCAGATTATTTAAAAACTCATTCGGAATTACGCCTCAACAATACCTGATACAATACCGTCTTTCAAAATCGGCAGAACTTCTTGCCACAGGAAATTATACTATTAGTGAAGCGTCCACTGTAGTTGGGTTCGCAGATGTTTATAGTTTTAGTAAAGCATTCAAAAAGCATTTCGGTATTTCTCCTTCGACTGCAACAAGAAATAAAGCGAACGGTTTTAAATTAAAAGAAATTGATTCTGACATAAATTTTCGCGCCTAATCTATGGGGTAATTTTCTACATATAGTTTTTCATAAATTCTATTTTTTATAAGGTATATTCTTTCCATTTATGCGAATTAGCAGGATTTGACAAATCCTCTTCTTCAAATAATGCTACTATTGTAAAAATTATTTATTTATGAAGACAACCATTCTATTAGCAAGCATTTTAATTATATTTGGCTTTGGTGGTCAAGCACAAGTAGTTTCAACCTTTTTTAATGACCCTTCTAAAAAAATAGATGATGCATTGGTTCTAGATCACCAAGGCAACTTGTACGGTTCTCATTTTATGGGGTCGAATGTTTATAAAATTACCCCTTCAGGTGTTGCAACTGTCTTTGCAAATGGATTTAATACTCCTAACGGCCTCGCTTTTGATTCTCAAAATAATCTTTATGTATGTGATTTATCAGGAAACCGAATTTACAAGTTATCAAGCATGGGTGTGTTTTTAGATACGATATATGTTTCAACGCCTTCAGGCATAATAAAATCTTTTCAAAGTGACACCATGCTTTTTACCCAATATACCGGAAATAAACTCAGTAAATTAGCTCCTGATGGAACGGTTACTTTGGTTGCTAGCGGTGCACCAATGTTAGGTTCAGTAGGTTTAGCATACAATAGTTCAGGTCAACTTTTTGTAGCCAATTTTACCGATAGGAAAATATTTAGTGTTAATTCAAATACGTTTACTTACGTTGCCAAAGTTCCAGGTCCTACAAATGGTGCTTTGGGATTCATCACTTTTGCAAATGGATTTTTGTGGGGAACAGGCTATGATGATTATAAGATTTATAAAATTAACCCTTATTCTATTGATGATGTAGTTGTATATGCTGGAACAAATTTAGGTAATACTGATGGAAGTCTAATGACGGCACAATTTAATCGACCAAACGGCATTATATCAAGTATAAGCGGCGATTCATTGTTCATTTCAGATTTTGGATCGGGAAGAATTCGTGTTATTTCATTTAATGCTATTTCTGGGACATTTGAACACGAAAGCACAATTGGTAACATTAAAATTTATCCTAGTCATACTTCTGACCTTTTAAATATAGATTACAATGGTGAGATTGATCAAATTGACATATATAATAGCCAAGGCAAGCTTATAAATTCTACAATTGAAAGGAAAATTTCAGTGGGTAATTTACCGTCCGGTGTTTACATAATTTCAATTAAAAACAAAACTAAAATAATAAATGGCAGATTTATCAAAAATTAAATTATTAGTTCCATTCGGGCACGGACAAATCCTCTGTGCGACACACAACTGGCAACAGCAAATAAACCCAAGCGGGCTGACTCGGTCATCGTTCGCGCGCAAAATTTCGGCCACTTCGTGACATTTATTTGCGGCTCACTAAAAAACATTTATCTTTAAATAACCTTTGGTCGGTTAAGACAGGTGATGCTTCGTAAGCCCGCCTGGGTCTATTCGCCAAACGTTAGCGCTCCTCAAAAGAATTTAACAGAATGAACAGAGAAATTATTTTACACATCCACTCAATATTAGGTGTCGTTGTATTTGTCACTGGATTTTTACAAATACTACTGAAAAAGGAAGGTTCAAGACATAGAATTACAGGACAAATTTATTTAGGCAGCTGGCTATTACTTCTTATATCAGGAGCTTGTCTTACTGGACTAGTGATAACAATAGTTGGGATATTTGGATTCTATTTTGCACTGACAGGCGCCAGAATCGGGCGATTGAAGAACAAAGAAATTACCTGGTTTGAGAAATCCATTTTTTTAGTAGGCGGATTATCAGCTATAGTCATGATATATTATTCGGTCTCACTTTATTTTAAAGGACAACAATCTTGGCCGATAATCTTGGCTGTCTTTGGAGTGATATTTCTCTGGTCAACATCTGGAGACATTTTTAAATATATCCTTAAAAAGCCTTTCAAAAAACAGATATATGGAAAGTCTGATTGGCTTTTTGAACATTTCACAAGAATGTCGATTTCATTTATTGCAGCTGTAACGGCCTTCACTTCAATCCAGAATGTATTTCAAAACAATACTCTTAACTTTCTATTACCAACAGCGGTCGGAATAATTCTTATTCGACTCACAACCAAATCATATTCAAAGAAATTATTGAAATAAAGCCGAACCGCTAGCAATGAACATGACGGTAGACTTTCTTCGGTCGTCCTCCGAATTTCCTCATCGTTACTAGCAAGTGAACATAAATCGTAAAAACACAGTATGCCAATTCAAAACACGTTAAAGTACTTCACCTTCTTTTTTGTTAGTGCGATAATAAATTCTGTCGCTGCTCAAGCTTTTCTGCCTCCAGTAATGGATTGGAATGGGAAAAGTGAATCATTAATCGCTAAAGCTAATGATCCATGGATAACCCCATCAGAAAAATCAAATTTTACAACGACTCCTAGTTATAATGAAACTGTCGAATGGTTTGAGAAACTAACGGCTGCGTCCCCTTTACTAACTATGGTGAGTATCGGCCAAAGTGCAGAAGGACGTCAAATTTACATGATTATAGCATCTTCAAATACGGATATAAGTCCAGTAGCATTAAAAAACTCTAAAAAACCTCTGATGCTTGCTCAAGCGGGCATTCATTCTGGAGAAATAGATGGAAAAGATGCTGGCATGATGCTTCTTAGAGACATCGCTTTTGGCAAAAAGAAAGAGTTGCTTCATAATGTAAACTTTCTTTTTATTCCGATTTTAAGTGTAGATGCACACGAAAATTCATCAGCCTTTAATAGACCAAACCAAAGAGGCCCAAAAAATATGGGCTGGAGAACCAATTCACAGAATTTAAATTTAAATCGTGATTATGCGAAACTTGATACTGAAGAGATAAGAGCGGTGGTAACCGTAATTAATGAATACAATCCTGTATTGTATATGGATATACACGTTACTGATGGTTCAGATTATCAATATGATATTACCTATACAGGAGCTGGCGTAAAAGGCAATTCCCCCGGAATATCCAATTGGTTAGAAACTAAATTTATGGTAACCGCAGATAAGGATCTAAAAGCCAACGGACATATCCCTGGTCCTTTAATGTTTACGATGAACGATAGAGATTTTTCGGAGGGTATGATCTCATTCGCCGGCAGTCCTAGGTTTTCAGATAGCTATGGAAACCTCCGTCATTTAACCTCTATTCTTGTAGAAAACCACTCTCTAAAACCCTACAAACAAAGAGTTTTGGGAACTTATGTATTGCTTGAAAGCACCTTGAGATTATTAGAAAAGGAAGGCCAGTCACTTCAAGAAATCACTGAGGCCGATAAATCCATAAGGGATGAAAAAATTCCAACAGCTTTTAAGGTTCCTCAAATGAAGAACAAAGTTGATTTTGAATCATCGGCGCTTCCGCAAGCTTCCAATGTAACTGCACCTCCTGATTCATTTTTATTGCTTGGAATAGAATCAAAAATTCACAAATCCACTGTTACAAATTCAGATTATATCGAATGGTTAGGTCAACCAAAAACTATGACAGTGGCATATTATAAACAAACCGAACCTATTGATTGGATCACAAGGCCAAAAGGTTATTGGGTTCCAGCTTCTTGTAAGGACGTCATTGAAAGATTGAAAATACATGGAATTGAAATGGAAGTTATTACTGAATCCAGTGAAGTGGAAGTTGAGATGTATCGGATTGAAGGCGCAAAATTTGAAAATGAAAACCATCAATCACTTCCTTATGAAGGACATATGCAAGTTAGCGGAACAACAAAAACAGAATTTCGCAAAGAGACATTTGCATCCGGTTCAGTTTATATATCTACTGACCAACCTTTGGGAGATTTAGCTATGACTTTATTAGAACCGAAATCAAAGGATTCTTTTTTCAGCTGGGGATTTTTTCTTAACATTTTCCAAAGAACCGAATACATAGAAGCTTATGTCATGGAACCAATGACAAAAAAAATGTTGGAAGATTCTCCAGAATTAAAAAAAGAGTTTGAACAAAAGAAGGAGCAGGATAAAGATTTTGCGAATAATCCGAATGCGATTTTTAGTTGGTTTTACAGCAAAACAAAATATTATGACGACAGGTATTTATTATATCCAGTTGCAAGAGAATTGTAAATCAATATCGATTGAAATCTAATGCCTGCTTCTAATTGAGTAGTTCGCTCCAACTAAAATTGCAGGAGTTCATAATTCGATAAACTCAGCAACCTCGCTTTTTCAAACGTTCAAATGTGATTGTAGTGTCAAAAACTAGATTGATCCAAGAGAGTTATTTTTTGGTTCTGTGAACTTCAATTAACCAAAGACAAAAAACGTCCGATAGCCAATCAGTTTTATAAAGGCTTGGAATTTAACACCTCTCATGAAAGAATGAAAATGCATTTCAAGTATGCATACCGTTCACTCTTACCATTCAAAATAAGCTTGTAAACAAACTATTCTTCATCCTGTTTTGGTGCGGTGATGTCGCTGAAAGTAGGCACATTCGTAGAAATACTCCCTACTCCCTTTTTGTTGATCTTGAAAGTAACATCTTCTGTGATGGTAAAAAGTATAACAGTGAAAAATGGATTTTTCAAATGTTCTTTCAACACATCAAAGGCTTCGTTTAACGACATTTCAGTTTCAATGTCGTCTTTCTCTCTAGATCTGTAGCGTAATTTTAATAACACCTTAAATCCACTTTCAGAATAGACTGGTCTGAGAAAAATATTTTTCAACTCGGGTTTACCAATGGTTTTTGCCATGGTTAACTTGGCGAGTCTGCCTTCCTCAACACTAACCTTTACTTGCTCCCAGAACGCAACAAACACCTCTTCGTAAGACATAATTCAATTATTTTTTTCAAAAATTTCTATTTTCGAAAGTAATACAAATTATTCAATCGGGTGGATGGCGCATCTTAAAAAAGAACCATAAAAAACTATCTTCTACTCCTTTCTTCCTCTCCAAAGCATTTCGTAATTTTAACCCATGTTTATTCTAGATCCAACCAACGAAGTGCCTAAAATTTTTCATTCTGACCTCACTGGTGCTCCTATTTGCCAATGTGCGTTGTGCAAGGCAGATTTGGAGGAAGAGGTGGATTACATTGTCGAAAAAGCCTTTAAGAAAGTTGGAACAGGAGTCACTCATACCCTGTTTGAATATGCTTTGTGTTTTGAATGTTTACCAGTGATGCAAGCAAGAATGAGTGAAGAATCTAAAAAGAACATCACGGAGTTTTTTGAATCAAAAGTTGATTTACAAAAACGATTTCAAGAACAGTTTGATGAAAACCAATTTGATGCTGATAAATGGCTGAACCATTGTGTCGTGACAGGTAAATCAACTAAGGATTTAGAAGAATATCAAGTCTATGGTCAGTTTAAAGGCAATCGCTTGGTTTATAGCCTTTTCCCTTACACTATCTCTGGTGAAGTGTTGGATCAAATTATCCACTTGATTTCAGCAAAATCGCTAGATGAAATGAATGGATTCAAAGACCAAATCATTTCACCTGATCCGACTTTAAAAGAATTATTTCCAACAAGTAGACCACCCATATTAATATAATAAGATGGCTAAGAAAGAAAAAAAGAATGTGGTGTATAGCACCAACCCAAATTTTAGTTACGATTTTGAAGAAAATGAGGAACAAGATACATTGCCTCCTCAGCAACAAGACTTAAAAGTCACTTTAGACAAAAAGCAACGTGCCGGAAAAGCGGTGACGTTGGTGTATAATTTTGTTGGTTCTACTGATGATTTGAATGCTTTGGGTAAAATGCTAAAATCGAAATGTGGTGTAGGTGGTTCTGTAAAAGACGGTGAAATATTAATTCAAGGCGATCACCGAGAAAAGATCTTGGGATTATTACACGCCGCAAAATACAAAGCCAAACGTGTAGGCGGCTAAAGGTTATCCAAATAGGTATCTAGTGTTGAATTATTTTTAACCAACTCTATCCAATGGACTTGATTGAGTCCGATGACTCTGAATACTTCTACATAAAACCCATCGAACGCAAATAAATGACAAAGGTGCCCGCCATGTTGGCGAGAAGCGATAAAGTTGCCTCTTTCCTTCAATAAATTGTATTTATTTAGGAGGGACATTTTGCTAAACTCTTCTGGTTTTATCTTGTTCATTTAAAAACATAATTAGACATTTAAAATTAACTATTGTTTCATGACCTTATCTATTTCAGACGTAAAAGCACTCATGGATCAAAAAGTAGATGAATTTAATCGACCTGATTTCATTCAGGATGATCCGATTCTTATTCCACATGAATTTTCTAAAAAAGAAAACATTGAAATCGCTGGTTTCTTAGCTGCTACCATCGCTTGGGGACAGCGGAAAAGCATCATCAAAAATGCGAAACACATCCTTGATATTATGGATGGTGCTCCCCATGATTTTATTCTGAATCATAAAAAATCAGATCTAAAACGAACGGAAGGGTTTGTGCACAGGACTTTCAATGCTCAAGATTTAGGGCAGTTTTTTCAATCGCTTCAGAACATTTATAAGTACCATGGAGGATTGGAAAATGCATTAACCAAAACAACTGATGTTGCAAAAAATATTGCCGATTTCAAGCAAATTTTCTTCGAAAAAGCTGAAAGTTTAAGAACCTACAAGCACGTTTCTGATCCTGTAAAAGGCTCCTCAGCTAAACGCATCAATATGTATTTGAGGTGGATGGTAAGAAATGACAACTGTGGAGTTGATTTTGGAATTTGGAATAAAATTTCACCTGCTCATTTAAAATTGCCATTGGATGTTCATACTGGAAATGTCAGTCGGAAGTTAGAATTGCTTCAACGCAAACAAAACGACTGGCGTGCTGTGGAGGAAATTTCAAACAAATTAGTTGAGCTTGATCCTGCTGATCCTATAAAATACGATTTTGCTTTATTTGGGTTAGGTGCAATTGATGGATTTTAGTTCATCCAGACTATTGTTTTGCAAACTTTTGAATATAACTCTTTTCTTCAGTTGTAATTTTTACAACATAAATTCCTGAATTAAATGCAGTAAGATCCACCCATTGAACGGCATTTGTGGTCACAAACTCTTTCACAAATTTACCAGAGATACTGAATATTGTAATCTTTGAAACCTCAAGAGAGGTTAACCCTTTAATAATTATATGACTTCTAGCGGGATTAGGATAAATTACGACATCAGAAAACTCCTCAACAGTAAATTCTATACCCAACGAATCAGTTATATCTGGAACATATACATTATGATAACTCTCGCATACGTTACAACTTAATTGATCATAAAAAAAATTTCTCATCTCTACTAAGAATTGAACACCTATTGGCCGAGAGAGAACGTCATGTATGGTATCTTCAATTTCATTCAATTGAATGCAATTTGAACTTTTGAATTGAATATTATTATCCATCATACATTTTGGACCGCATATTGGCTTAATTAATGATCCTTCGAAAAAGTCTGGTAATCCTGAATCAAAGGGTACAATACTATCTTTATTAGAATGAATAAAAAGCATTGGAAGGTTCACATTATTTACTTTCGATTGAAAAAAAGCTGCATTAGGCGATGCTGTACTTATTCCAGCGAAAGCTTTTATAGATACACGTCTATTTGGAAATAAACTTTCCACATTTAACGCAATATTGTCAATAGAGATCATCGATGGAATTTCTTCCGAAACGAATTGACCATCAACATCTGAAAAAATAGCTCCTAATCCTGCTATACCTCCAGCACTTTCGCCAATAATAAATATATTGTTTGTGTCAATTCTAAAAGCCTCTGAAAACCCAGACATAAATTGAATGGAAGCATATACATCCTTCATTGCTTCATGCATTACTCCATTAAATTTAGTGGCTGAGCTATAAGGATCAGGCACTCTGTAATAATCTACTACTGCAACCGCATATCCTTTTTGGGCAAAATAAAGTGCCTTTGAATTTGCTGCATCTGAATTTTTAGGATTAACACCCAAATCTATGAATCCACTTCCAGGAAGATAAATCACTAGTGGTCTAGCCTTACAAGAATCATCGAAACTATAAAAATCTAATGTTCTCGGATTAACAGTCAAAGAATCTGCGTAAATAATATCCGAAGTTCTATTTATACCTTCAATTGGAAATACATTCACCAAAAATCGTCCACTTGGTGAATTACATGGTTGGCAAATTGTTTGCGATTTCACACTAGTGTAGAAACCAAGCAACATCATTAATAAAAATAAATAGGGAAGGTTCGACCTCATCAATAAAATTTAATGTGTAATACACTCAATAAAAACAACTTCAATTAAATTTCTTCAATCGAACTTATACTTACAGTGCAAGCAAAATGCCATTGAATTCAAACTGCCAAGATAATTCAAAAGGTGATGATGACACACTCGTTTTAAAAATTACTTTTGAAGGATATTCACACAATAAATTATTTTTCAAATATGAATATCAACATTCAACAAATCAGCTTAGTTGTAAAAGACTACGACGAAGCGATAGCCTTTTATACTCAAAAACTACCTTTCGAATTGGTGGAAGATACCCAACGGTCTCCAACTAAAAGGTGGGTAAGAATTAAACCTATTGGAGAGGGCGAGGTGACCCTACTTTTAGCACTTGCTAAAGACGAGGAACAATTGTCAAGAGTCGGAAATCAAACTGGGAATAGAGTCGCTCTATTTTTGTATACCGATGACATTGAACGAGATTTAAAAAACATGACTCAAAACGGAGTAAAAATAAAACGCCTACTTTCTAAAGAATCATTTGGTAAAGTATTACTATTTGAAGATTTATATGGCAATATTTGGGATTTAATTCAACCAAATCCAACACCTTTATAATTATGGAAAAAGAAATTAAAGTTGTTAATTTAAAAGAGAAATTCGATTCATTTCAAGATTGTTGGAATCCTCGAATTGTTGGTCAACTCAATGGACAGCATGTAAAAGTGGCCAAATTGAAAGATGAGTTTGTCACGCACCAACACGAAAACGAAGACGAACTATTTTTGGTGATTGAAGGCCAATTAGAAATGGTATTGGATGATAAAATCCTTAAAATTAACCCTGGAGAATTCGTAATTATCCCAAGAGGAACCAATCATCTACCTAAAGCAATTGGAGAAGTAAAGGTGCTGTTGTTTGAACCTGAATCAACAGTAAATACAGGAAATCAACTCAAAAGCAATTTTACAAAAACTGATTTAGATTCGATTTAAACCAATTTATTCAATGCTTTCCGCGACAGTAAGAAACTCACAAATACTAAAACTGCTCCCCATGCAAAAGGAGCTCCCGGAAAATGAAAAGGGGCATCTTCTTGAGTAAACACGTAGAACAAATTGGTCATCACCAAGGGGCCAATAATCGCTGATAAACTCATTGTGGCAGTTAACGCTCCCTGCAATTCACCCTGTTCGTTATCTGCCACCTGATTAGATACCACTCCTTGTAACGTTGGCGAAGCGATTCCGCCCAAACAATAGGGCAATAGAAAAACAAACAACATCCAACCTTCTGTGGCTACTGCAAACAAAATAAGCCCGATAATCCATAATAGATACCCTCGATAAATGGTTTTCTTTTCGCCCCACCATTTCACCGCATATTTCACCAATCCACCTTGCACAATCGCCACTATCACTCCCACTACCCCTAAGGAATAGCCGAC
Source organism: Acidiluteibacter sp. (assembly GCF_055129545.1). Lineage (NCBI taxonomy): Bacteria > Pseudomonadati > Bacteroidota > Flavobacteriia > Flavobacteriales > Cryomorphaceae > Acidiluteibacter > Acidiluteibacter sp. The sequence goes on from NZ_JBSRUB010000036.1 coordinate 10,869, forward strand.
CATGGCTTCATCCCAATCAAACTTATACATACTGTAATAGGTCCAAGTGGTTTGCACCGCTTGACTTGCCATGTATAACAAGAAAAAAGAAGTAATTAACCCAATAACTATCGGGTATTTTCGGATCAGCTTCAAAGAACCGATTGGATTTGCTCGTTTCAAATCAAAGTCTCTTCTTTTTTCTGGAGCTAATGATTCCGGCAAAACAAAGTATCCATAAATCAAGTTTAGGAATGTCAATCCTGCGGAAATAAAGAAAGGATATTGCACATCAATTTTACCGGCAATTCCACCGATCACAGGTCCAATAATGAATCCTAAACCAAAGGCAGCCCCTACCATTCCAAAGTTCTGCGCTTTGTTTTCTGGCGTACTAATGTCGGCAATGTATGCATTGGCAACTGTTAAGCTAGCGCCTGTGATTCCTGCTAAAACCCGACCGACTAATAACCAACCAATTGTTGGCGCATACGCATGAAAAATGTAGTCAATTCCCAACCCTAGAAGTGATAAAAGCAAAACAGGTCTTCTCCCGTATTTGTCGCTCAAAATTCCCATTAGGGGAGCAAACAGAAACTGCATGATGGCGAAAGCAAAAATTAACCAACCTCCTATTCTGGAAGCCTCACTTAATCCTCCTCCACTTAATTTTTCTATTAATGAAGGAATCACAGGAATAATGATTCCAATTCCAATGACATCTACTAAAATTGTAATGAAGATGAATGCCAAAGAGGCTTTTCTATTTTTCAAATGTGTGAGTTATTAAATGGTCAATTTTAATTCATCATAAGCCAATTCTATCCCTTTGGGCAATAGTGGCATTTCATCAGCGTACTTGCCCATATAGTGACTAATATGTATCAAATAAGCGTGTTCTACTTTCAACTCTTTTACCAATGCAATGGCTTCTTCTAAGTTGAAGTGAGAAATGTGTTTTTCTTTTCTTAAGGCATCAATCACCAATACTTTCGTTCCTTTTATCTTTTCCTTTTCAGTCTCAGAAATGTAATTACAGTCAGTGATGTAAGTAAAATCTTTGATTCTAAATCCCAATACTGGCATTTTGTAATGCATCACTTCAATCGGAATTAGTTCCAACCCATTTATTTCAAACGGTTGATTTGAAATGGTATTCAACTTTACTTGAGGCACACCGGGGTACTTGGTATCTGAAAAGATATAAGGAAATTCTCGTTTGATGGCTTCTTGAACTCTTGGCGTCGCATAGATGTTCATGTCCTCTCGTTGTTTAAAATTAAACGCTCGAATATCGTCCATTCCTGCCACGTGATCTTTGTGTTCATGTGTGAAAACAACGGCATCTAGTCGTTGCACATTTTCCCGAAGCATCTGCTGACGAAAATCTGGTCCAGTATCTATCACAATATTCTGCTCTGAAGTGGTTACCATAATTGAGGTTCTCAATCGTTGGTCTTTGGGGTCATCAGACTGACAAACGGCACAATCACACGCAATAACAGGAACACCTTGCGATGTTCCTGTTCCTAAAAATGTTATTGTGATCTCGTTTGATTTCATTAGGCTGGTACTGCGTATAATTCTTTCAACACGTTCACTACATGATCAATTTCTTCTTTGGTACTAAACCTAGAAAAGGAGAAACGAATAGAAGGACGCTCCATTACTGAACCAATCGCTCTTAGTACATGAGAGCCTACATTACTTCCTGATGAGCATGCACTTCCGCCGCTAGCACAAATTCCTTCGATATCCAAGTTGTATAAAAACATCTCGCCCATATCATTCGGAGGAAAACAAACACTTAATACGGTATATAAAGAATCTTTAGTAGCCGACTTTCCGTTAAAAGCAACACCTGGAATAATCGCTTTTAACTGATCCACCATGTATAACTTTAAATCAGTTACATATTCTTGATGGTGTTCCATTTCTGCATGTGCAATTTCAATCGCTTTTGCTAAGCCTACAATCCCGTGAATATTTTCTGTTCCCGCACGAACATTTCGTTCTTGTGCTCCACCAGTAATCATTGGATTAAACTTAAAATTCGAATCAACATACATAAATCCAACTCCTTTTGGTCCATGGAATTTATGCGCTGCACAGGTTGCAAAATGCACATTTAATTTCTTAAAATCCAATCGATAGTGACACATGGTTTGCACTGTATCACTGTGAAATAATGCATTGTGCGTTTTGCACATCTCACCAACAGTCTCCAAAGGCAAAAGATTGGCAATCTCATTGTTACCATGCATCAATGAAACCAATGTTTTATGCGATTCGTCTTCCAACAATGTCTTCAAATGATTCAAATCAACAGAACCATCTGCATCTAAATTCACTAACTCAAAATGAACGCCATTTGTTTTTGCCAATTCCTCGGCAGTATGTAACACCGCATGGTGTTCAATGGCTGAAGTAATGATACGAGTCACCCCCAAATCGTTCACCGCACATCTGATAATCATATTGTCGGCTTCTGTCCCTCCAGAAGTAAAGAAAAACTCTGCTGGAGAAGCATTGAAATACTTTGCTATCGACTTCCTCGACATTTCGATTAATGCTTTCGCTTCCCTCCCTTTGGCATGGATAGAAGATGGATTTCCGTATGTATTGGCCAAAACTGGCACCATTGCTTCAACTACTTTAGGATCCACAGGTGTGGTAGCAGCATTGTCAAGATAAACTCTCATGTTAGTTTTCTTTTAATATTTCTTTAATATCTGATATAATCTTTCCAGCTAAGTGGTCTGCAGTTGATGCAGTCTCGCTCTCAGAATAGATTCGAATGATTGGTTCTGTATTCGATTTTCGCAAATGTACCCACTCTTTATCAAATTCAATTTTCACCCCATCAATTGTGGAGATCGGTTGTTTTTTATACTTGTCGTGAATCCGTTGAAGAATCATATCCACATCAATGTCTGGAGTTAATTCAATTTTATTTTTAGAGATGTAATAGTTCGTGTAGGTCGATCTTAGTTTAGAACAACATTTGGTGCAATTCTCGTCGTTAAAATTCGCTAAATGCGACAAGAACAAAGCGATACCAACTAGTGCATCTCTGCCATAATGTAACTCAGGATAAATTACCCCACCATTTCCTTCACCACCGATGATGGCGTTAGTCGCCTTCATCATCTCTACTACATTCACTTCGCCCACAGAAGAAGCATTGTATTCACAACCAAACTTTTCAGTCACATCTTTCAATGCTCTTGTACTTGATAAATTGGAAACCGTATTTCCTTTCGTTTTACTCAACACATAATCAGCAACAGCGACCAATGTATATTCTTCACCGAACATATCTCCATCTTCGCATACAATTGCCAAACGGTCTACATCAGGATCTACAACTAGACCTAAATCTGCGTTATGCTTATTGACAGCTGCTGAAATTTCAGTTAAATTTTCAGGTAATGGTTCTGGGTTGTGCGGGAAGTGTCCAGTTGGCTCGCAATACAATTCTACGATATCTTCCACTCCTAGCGCTCTTAATAAAGCAGGAACAAAAATCCCTCCCGTACTATTCACACAATCAATCACTATTTTGAAGTTCTTTTTTGCGATTGCTTCTTTATCAACCAACGGTAGATTCAAGATCATATCGATGTGCTTTTTCAAATAAGTATCATCAAAAGTCAATTGACCCAAATGAGTCACCGAAGCATACGTCATATTGCCTGACTCAGCAATTTCTAATATATCAGCTCCGTCTTGTGCACTTACAAATTCGCCTTTTTCATTCAGAAGCTTTAAAGCATTCCATTCTTTTGGATTGTGACTTGCCGTAATGATGATTCCACCATTGGCAAATTCTGCTGTCACTGCCACTTCCACTGTTGGTGTAGTAGACAATCCTAAATCAATTACATCAATACCCAATCCCATTAAGGTTCCAGATACGATATTGGTCACCATTTCACCTGAGATTCTAGCATCTCTTCCGATCACGACTTTTGCTTTTAATTTTGGATCTAATCGTCGCGAAAGCAACCAAGTTCCATAAGCCGAAGCAAATTTTACAATGTCTAATGGGCTTAATCCATCTCCAGATTTACCTCCAATAGTTCCTCTAATTCCTGAAATTGATTTAATTAATGTCATTCTTCTAAAAAAAGTTTTACGCCACAAAAGTAGCAATTTTATAAAGCACAATCTTGTTTAAATCTTTGTGTAAAACAATACGGGATTCCCCCTATTCTTTGCCGTTTATTAATAACTTTGCAATAACTTAAAGCAGGCAAACTGTTTTAATTTATTTACCGCCTATGGAAGAGAGCAATAGTCGCTTTAACGAAGAGGATTCACAATACTTTTCAGTTAAACGATTCGAAGAGATGGTTTCCAATGAGGAGTCGCTGTATTTTGATGTCGACGAATTCGAGGAGATGGTAGAGTATTATTTAGACCATAACAATCCAAAACAAGCATTGAAAGTGATTGATTTTGGGTTACTTCAACACCCTAAATCCAGCACTTTATTGGTGAGCAAAGCGCAAGTTTTTGTGTCGATGCACAAACCCAACCAAGCGTTGAAATTTTTGTCGCAAGCTGAAGCGTTGGAGCCTTACAACATAGATTTATTTCAATTAAAAGCAAGTACATACAGTCAATTGCGTCAAGCAGAAAAGGCCATTGACAATTACAAAAAAGCATTGGAATACGCCGACGAACACGAGCGTGAAGAAATGTTGATGAGCATTGCTTTTGAGTATGAAAACCTAAATAAATACGACTTAGCCATCGAGTATTTAAGTTTGATTTTGAAGGAATTTCCTGAAAATGAAATTGCGCTTTATGAACTATACTTCTGTTTTGAGGTGAGTAATAAAGTAGAAGAAGCGATTGCATTCTTCTCTAACTACGTCGACAGTGATCCTTATTCTCATTTGGGTTGGTACAATTTAGGCGCTGCTTTTATGAAACAAGATTTGTTTGAAAAAGCGATTGACTCATTTGATTTTTCGATTGCTATTCGAGAAGATTTTGCCTCCGCCTATTACAGCAAAGCAATTTGTCTGGAAAACATGGAAATGTATTTGGAAGCCATTGCTTGTTTCAAAGAAACGTTCGATCACGAATCTCCCGAATCGCTGACTTATTACTACATTGGAGAATGTTACGAAAAGTTGGAAGATAACCAGCAATCGTTGTATTATTACAAAAAAGCGACTCAGTTGGATCCATTTTGTGCAGAGGCTTGGGTTGGCATGGGTGCCATTTACAATGAGTTGGGACACCTTCATGAAGCGATTCATTACATCAAAAAAGGACTTGATTTAGATGAATTTAATCCTGAATTCCACTATGTTTTTGGTGATGTACAAGCCAAGTTGGGCTTTTTAGAAGAAGCTTTATTAGCTTATGAAAAAGTAAAAGAGTTGGACCCAGAGAACCAAGACATTTGGTCAGACGTAGCTTGGATGTTTGAACAGTTGGGCAATGTAACTTCTGCTTTAATTACATTCCAAGAAGGCATTGCAATTCAAGAACAAAATGATAAATTGCTCTACAGTTTTGGAGCATTCTTAATAAAACATGGTCGGAAAGAGGAAGCTCTTTTCAACTTAGATAAAGCACTTGCATTAAATTTTGATGGACACGACTTCTTATTTGAGATTTATCCTGAAATCAAAGAAAATTCAAGCGTATTAGAACTAATCGATTATTATAAATCATAGATGAAAAATTTTGACCTACCGTTCATTCCAGAGAGAACGGCGAAACCGAGAGAGAATGGCTTGACCATGATGATGGACAAAGGACTGAGCTTAAGACAAGCTGAAGACTTTATAGAAGTATCTGGAGAGTTAACAGATGTAGTCAAATTAGGATTTGGAACTTCTTTTGTTTCTAATAATTTAGAGCAGAAAATTAAATTGTACCACGACGCTGGATTAAAAGTTTATTTAGGAGGAACGCTATTTGAATCATTCATTATCAGAGGAATGTTTGATGATTATAGAAAGTTGATGGATAAACTAAAACTTCAAATGTGCGAAGTTTCTGATGGTTCTATTGTCATGAATCACGAAGTGAAATGTAAATACATTAGCACTTTAGCAAAAGATTATACTGTTTTATCTGAAGTGGGTTCTAAGGAAGAAGGCATTTTAATTAGTCCAGGAAAATGGATTAGCATGATGAATAACGAATTAGAAGCTGGTTCGTGGAAAGTAATTGCTGAAGCTAGAGAAAGTGGAACCGTAGGAATCTATCGACCAAATGGTACTGCACACAGCGCACTGGTAAATAAGATTTTGAAAAAAGTTCCTATGGATAAAATCCTTTGGGAAGCTCCTATAAAAGCACAGCAAGTTTGGTTTATCAAATTATTGGGTCCTAATGTAAACTTAGGAAATATCGGTTACGATGAAGTAATTCCTTTAGAGACATTGAGAATCGGTTTAAGAGGAGATACCTTTTTCCAATATTTGTCTGATGAAATGATTACTGAATTTAAATAAAGAACATGCAAACGATTAGCCCAACCGAACTAAAAGCTGCGATGCAAAACAGCGACATCCAACTCATTGACGTCAGAGAATCTTATGAATTCGAAGATTACAGTATTGGTGGGATCAATATCCCATTGGATGAAGTGTTGAGTTCTGTAGATAAAATAGACACGTCTAAAAAAGTCGTTTTTTGTTGCCAAAGTGGAAAGCGTTCTTCTGCAATCATTATGACATTGGAACGAAAATTCAAATTGGAAAACTTACACACACTTGTTGGTGGTGTAACAGCTTTCAAAGAAGCTTAATCTCAATTAACTACTACAATAGATTGTCATGAAAAGAAGTTGGAAAGACTACGCCATTATCTCATTAAAAGGAATGGGAATGGGTGCCGCAGACATAGTACCAGGTGTTTCAGGCGGAACCATCGCACTGATTGCGGGAATCTATGAAGAGTTTGTAAACACATTAAAATCATTCAATTTAAGTGCGATAAAAGCACTTAAAGAAGAAGGATTTAAAGGCTTTTGGGCACACATTAACGGAAGTTTTTTGGTGGCATTGGTAGTTGGTATCGGCATCAGTTTGGTAAGTATGGTTAAACTAATCAAATACTTATTAGAAGTTCATCCAGTCTTAATTTGGTCATTTTTCTTTGGGTTAATTGTCGCTTCAGCGATTTTCGTTGCCAAAACCATTACTAAATGGAATGTGGCCAACATCATTGGATTAATCGGCGGTACCGTTTTAATTTATTGGATTACCTCTATTGTTCCTGAAGCTACACCGAACACTTGGTGGGCAGTTTTAATTAGTGGAGCCATCGCCATTTGTGCTATGATATTACCAGGGATTTCCGGATCGTTTATCTTGGTTTTATTGGGAAAATACGCTTACATCATCGATTCATTGAGTCAATTTAAATTGGATGTGATTGCTTTGTTTGGTGTTGGATGTGTGACTGGTTTGTTGAGCTTTTCACATTTACTTTCTTGGTTATTGAAAAGCTACCACAACCTAACAATGGCGATTTTAACTGGGTTCATGATTGGCTCATTGAACAAAATATGGCCTTGGAAAGAAACGTTGAGCTATATGACGGATCGTCATGGTGAGCAAAAACCTTTAGAGCAAATCAATTTGTTGCCCCAAAATTTTGAAGGTGACAATCAATTGGGTTTTGCAGTGGTATTGGCGATTGTTGGTTTTGCATTGATCTTTGTTTTAGAAGGATTGGGCAAGAGATTTTCAAAAGCCTAATCCATGAGACAATTTGGTTTAATCGGAAAAACCCTCTCCCACTCATTCTCTAAACAATATTTCGAACAAAAGTTTGAGAAAGAAGGAATCTCTGATGCATCCTATTCTTTATTTGAATTGCGGGAGATTGCCGAGTTCACTGCATTGGTGCAAGAGAACCAACTTTCCGGATTAAACGTTACCATCCCTTATAAAGAGGCTATTCTCCCCTTTTTGGATGAAATAGATGAGGAAGCGAAAACAATTGGTGCAGTCAATACCATTCAGTTTACAAAAAGTGGTTTGAAAGGCTACAATACTGATGTGATTGGTTTCAGAAACAGCATCAAACCATTCTTAGAAAACATCCATACCAGAGCATTAATTTTGGGCACCGGAGGCGCAGCAAAAGCGGTAGCTTTTGTATTGGAGAAATTAGGAATCAAGATCACCTACGTTAGTCGAAACCCCAAGGCTGAAAACGAATTAAGCTATGCCGATATCAATAGCTTTGTGATGAAGCACCATTTATTGATTGTCAACACTACGCCGATTGGCACTTTCCCGAATATTACGGAAGCTCCAGAACTTCCCTACGAATACCTGACCGAACAACATTTCTTATACGATTTAGTCTACAACCCTTCTGAAACGCAATTTCTACAACACGCCAAAGCAGCAGGAGCTATTGCCATCAATGGTGAGCAAATGCTGAAAATTCAAGCGGAAGAAGCTTGGAAGATTTGGGAGAGAGGTTGAGAAACATACCTACAATATTTTTTTGTAAATTTGGTATAAATCATTTCAAGTCATGGATATCCAAACAACAAAATTAGAATTACTTAGAACCATTTTGGAGAATGAGAATGCCGAATTTATTCAACGAGTAGCTGACTTTGTCAAAAAAGAAAAGTCTGACTTTTGGGATGAATTGTCACTATCTGAACAAGAGGACATTAAAAAAGGGATTGAGGATTTAGATAATTACAAAAGAGTCTCTTATGATTCATTTTTAAAGAAGATTTCATAATGAAGGTGTTCTTATCTGAACATGCTGAATTAAAACTACTTCAATTAAACAGCTACCTATTAGAAAAATGGAATCAGAAAACTCGTGATAAGTTCATCTCGAAACTGACTGAAAAGTTTAATCAAATATCCTCTTTACCATACAGCTGCCCCAAATCAAGCAAATTTCAAGGTTTGTACAAATGCGTGGTTACAAAACAAACTACTTTCTATTATCGCGTTTTGACTAGCTCAAATGAAATCGAAATAATTACTATTTTCGATACTAGGCAAGATCCTCAAAAATTGAAGGAAAGTCTTTGATATTTTTCAATCTAATTATTACATCACAAAAAATAAATAATTCCTTAAAAAAAACACCCCAAACTGTGATATTTTGGCACCTCATGCGAATAATGGATTAAATAGACGATTTAATTCCTAAAATATTTATTCATGAGGAACTTAAAAAAATGCATCTTTGGGTTGTTAGTAACACTCACACTTTTTTTAGTTACGGATTGTAGTATTTCTGTAACTCGAAATTATTATTCAAGTCCAAAACAAAAGGTCGAATCAAAAAGTCTTGAGTCATACTTTAAAATGGATCAACTGAATACAGTTAGCAATGGAAAATTCTAATCCTTCTGATTCTTTCATTTCTGTTATTCAATCGAATAAGGGCATCCTTTATAAGGTAGCCAACTCCTATTGTCAAAACATAGAAGACCGAAAAGACCTTGTTCAAGAAATTATCATTCAACTCTGGAAGTCGTTTGATAAATATGACTCCAATTTCAAGTATTCCACTTGGATGTATCGGATTTCATTAAATGTGGCTATTTCGTTTTATCGCAAGGAAAGTACTCGAAAAACGATTTCCAATCCTTTAACAGATAGCATCATTGATTTTACACACAATGAAATGCAAGATGATAAAGAATCGGACTTAGGACTGCTACAACAAGTTATTCTGGAATTGAAGCAATTGGACAAAGCGGTCATCTTACTTTATTTGGAAGAGAAAAGTCATAAAGAAATTTCGGCTATTATAGGAATCACTGAAACTAACGTCGCGACTAAGATTGGTCGGATCAAACTCCTTATCAAACAAAAAATCACACAATTAAAAAATCAATAAAATGGAAAATATAGAATTGATCAATATCTGGAAAGAACAAAACAGCAAGATTGAGAAAACACTCCGAATCAATCAAGTTCTTTTAAAAGAGACCATAAATACTAAGGCTCAGAATTCCTTAAAGTCTTTGATTCGATTAAAAACGTCTGGAATTATTGCTTTTGTTTTTTACCTGTTGTTATTGGGGTACGCCTTGACTTATTCAATAACGAACTACAGCACTTCTTTGAATTATTTCATTGGCTCAGTTTCTATCATTGCCTTGATTAATGTAAAAGGGTTTGCAGATTACATCAAACACCTCACTTGGACAAATACCATTAATTACGACGGAAGTGTTCTTGAAATTCAGCAACAGTTGTCCAAATTGCAATTGTCGATTATCAATCACTCCAAAATAATGTGCTTACAATTTCCATTTTTCACCACCTTCTATTTATCCAACAACTGGTTTCCGAATGAAGTAGGAATAGGTTATCTCATTTTTCAATCTATTTTGACACTATCATTCATCTATTTAAGCTATTGGCTGTATAAGCAGCATACCATTGAAAACTTAAATAAAGCATGGTTTAGAAACATGATAGCCGGATCTGGTGGAAAATCTGTGATGAAAGCCATTCAATTCTATAACGAAATGGAAGAATTTAAAAAAGAATAGAATTTTGAATACAAGTCGATTATATGGGTTAAAAACATTCAACTTATATCACTATTTTTATAAGTAAGAAATCTTTTCTTTCCCATGAAAATCTGTCTCGCCCAACTTCAAGCTAGTAAAGGAAATATTCAAACGAACATACAACATCATATTCGATTGATTAAGCGAGCAATTCAACTGAAAGCCGATTTAATTGTGTTTCCTGAATTGTCCATTACCGGTTACGAACCTGAATTGGCCAAGAAGTTGGCTGTGTCAATCGATGATGAACTATTTGATCCAATTCAGAAGTTATCAGATCAAAATAAGATTACTATCGGAGTTGGCATGCCCACTCCATCTGCTAATGGAGTTAGAATAAGTCTTCTGATTTTTCAACCCAACAAAGATCGGTTGGTCTATTCCAAGCAAATCCTGCACGATGACGAGTTGCCCTATTTTGTGCAAGGAGACACTCAAGAATATATCACCATTGATCAGACCAAAATAGCCTTTGGAATTTGCTATGAATCACTGCAACGAGAACATTTTATAAATACTCATAATAACGGAGCAGAACTATATATTTCAAGTGTGTCTAAACCAAATCGTGGAATTGAAAAAGCCAACTCCCACTTCCCTTCCATCTCAAAGGAATTTAACACTCCAGTTTTAATGGTGAATAGCATTGGCTTTTGTGAAAACTTTATGAGTGCAGGCCAAAGTGCGATTTGGAATAGTAATGGAGCTCTTTTTGCACAATTGGATAAAGAGAATGAAGGTCTGATTGTGTACAACACCAATACAGAGACAGCTATAGTTGATCAAATCAATATAATAAAGGGAACTGTTTCTGATGCAGACATACTGTTTAAAATTTACTTAGCTGCAAAGGCCGAATTGGAACGAAACTCTATTTTTCAATGGACGGATAACTATCCCACCAAGTCGATTATTGAGGATGATTTAAAGAAAGGTTATTTATATGTACTAACGGTTGATAATGGAATCATAGGAGCAATAAACATCAGCGAAATTCAAGAAGCAGTTTATAATAGGGTGGATTGGCAATTTGATGATTCAAAAATACTAGTCATCCATCGATTGGTCGTGAACCCACTTCATCAACGAAATGGTTATGCGACTAAAATGATGGATTTTGCCGAGCAATATGCAGCAGACAATAGTTATACTTCTATCCGATTAGATGTCTATAGTCAGAACAAAAAGGTGATTGAGTTCTATAAAAAAAGAGCGTATCACCTCCGAGGAGTAGTCCGATTTCCGGAACGAGAATTTGAATTTTATTGCATGGAGAAAAGTATGGTGAATAAAGATAAAAGTACAATTAAGATACTGGTCGTTGGTATTGGAGGAGTTGGAGGGTTTTTCGGTGGACTACTCGCCAAAGCCTATGAAAATAGCTCCGAAGTTGAAATTTCCTTTTTAGCAAGAGGCTCACATTTAAGCGCAATAAAAGAAAATGGACTCCATGTAAAATGGGGAGAAAACTCATTTGTCACACATCCAAAATTAGCTACAGATAACATTCTTGAAATTGGAAAAGTAGATTATGTATTGCTTTGTACTAAATCTTATGATTTAGAAGCTGTTTGTCATCAAATAGCGCCTTTAATCAAAGAAGACACTGTGATTCTTCCCCTTTTAAATGGTGTAAATAATGTTGAAAAAGTTGAGCAATTATTCCCGAACAATCTAGTTTTGAATGGCTGTGTATACATTGTCTCCAGTATTATTGGGGAAGGACAAATCGAAAACTCAGGGAATATACAGTCGCTTTACTTTGGTAAAGAGGATACTGTAGATGAACGAATTATTCAACTAGAACGTATATTTAATCAAGCGAATATAGAAGCGACTCTTTCTAATTCTTCTTTAAAAGTTTGTTGGGAGAAATTCATTTTCTTGGCATCTATCGCTACAGCCACTTCTTATTTTGACTATACCATTGGAGAATTATTAGCGGATGAAAGTAGAACAATAACGCTCCATCAATTGGTTCAAGAAGTCATCGGATTTGCGAAAGCGAAACATATTGATTTAGATGCAGATATTCTGCAGAAAACCATTCAAAAGTTTAACACCCTCCCTCCACATATCACCTCATCATTGCACAGAGACTTTCGGAATAAAAACGTTCAAACTGAGTTAGACTCATTAACTGGTTATGTGGTTGAAGAAGCGAATAAGCTAAATTGCTCCACTCCTACTTTTAAAAAGCTCTACAACAAACTAAAAACCAACACTTCCATGAATCAACGAATCGCTCCAATTATAAACCTGGAGGAATTAGTACAATTAAAAAACAATCAAAACTTAGTTTTAATCGATGCGAGAAATAGTAAAGAAGCGAAGGCTGATTATGCGAAAGAACACCTTGATGGAGCCATTCACGTAGATTTAAATAGTCAGTTGTCCAACATAAAAGAAAATGCAGCCAATGGTGGCCGACATCCATTACCAGAAGTGAGTGATTTTGTGAAAACACTGTCAGAGCTAGGCATTTCAACAGACAGTCATGTAGTGGTCTATGATGATACAAATGGAGCTAATTCTGCAGCGAGACTTTGGTGGATGCTCCGATCAATCGGACATGATAAAGTACAAGTTTTGAATGGAGGATTTCAAACTGCAATCAAGAATGGTTTTCTGACTAACGATAAAGTAGTCCTTCCGAATAAAGTAGAATCTTATCCAGCTGATAAATGGTTTCTCCCAATGGCAACTATTGAAGAGGTGGAGGTTGTTTCCAAAATGGAAGATTATGCAGTAATTGACGTCAGAGAATCATACCGATTTCGAGGAGAATCAGAACCTATAGACCCAATTGCTGGTCATATACCAGGTGCGATTAATATACCTTTAGCAAATAATCTAGATGAAAATGGATTGTTCCGCTCACCAGAAGATTTAAGAAAGCAGTATGAATCTATCCTTCAGAATAAGAATGCTGATCACACTATCATTCATTGCGGTTCAGGTGTAACGGCTTGCCACACAATCTTAGCGATGGACTATGCCGGATTAGAAATTCCTAAATTATACGTGGGTTCATGGAGTGAATGGTGCCGAAATGACAAAGAAATTGGAGTTGAAAAATAGAGAATAAATCCCAAAAAACATAATAATAGTGGAATGAAATCCCAAAAAAACATAATAATAATGGAATACAATCCAAAAAAAACATAATAATAGTGGAATTTGGAGTATCTTTGTAGAAATTTGACAAGATGTTTAAGCGATTACAAGTATCAGAGGCAAAGAATTATTTATTCAAAAAAAAGGCATTAATTGTCTTTGGTGCTCGACAAGTTGGTAAGTCAACTTTTGTAGAATTGCTGCTAAATGAAATTACAGCAAAAGTATTGTATTTAAATGGCGACAATTTCTATACCAGAGATGCCCTTTCAAAACCAAACGTTTCTCTGCTTAAAAACATCATCGGAGAGCACGATGTCCTTTTCATAGATGAGGCTCAACGTATTCCAAATATTGGTATACTAATAAAAATAATTGTAGACCAAATTAAAGAAGTCCAAATCATTGCAACTGGTTCTTCCGCTTTTGATCTAGCAAACCACTTGAACGAACCTTTAACTGGGAGAAAATACGAAATACAATTACATCCATTTTCCTATAAAGAGTTGGTTGATCATTTGGGCTTTTTAGAAGAACAAAGAAACTTGGAGCAACGACTGCTTTTCGGAAGTTATCCTGAAATTGTAATTGATCCAACCAATGCAAAAAAACACCTCAACCTCATTACAAACAGTTATTTATATAAAGATTTATTTGAATTAGAACAACTTAAAAAAACAACTCCATTACAAAAGCTAGTGAAAGCATTAGCGCTGCAAATTGGCAGCGAAGTCAATGCAAATGAGCTGAGTCAACTGATTGGTGTAAGCAACAAAACAGTTGAGAAGTATTTGATGCTATTGGAGAATGCATTTGTCATTTTTTCTCTTCCTTCATTGAGTAAAAATGTGCGGAACGAATTGAAAAAAAGCCGTAAAGTGTATTTTTATGACAATGGCGTAATCAATTCAGCAATCGGCAATTTTAATCCACTTCAGAATCGCAATGATGTTGGTGCTTTATGGGAAAACTATCTAATCAGTGAACGTCGAAAATGGTTGGCAATCACTGAAAAAGAAGTCGAATGTTATTTTTGGCGAACAACCCAACAGCAAGAGATTGATTACATTGAAGTAGATGCAAACAATATCAATGCGTTTGAATTTAAATGGAACAATAAAGGAAAAAACTATTTTCCAAAAACCTTCACTCGTGCTTATCCAGAGGCAACCACTCAGTTTTTAGATCAAGAAAATTATCACGAGTTTTTGAGTTGATGGAAACAGAATTTTAGACAATATCTAACCAAAGAAGAACTGACTTCACAATCGAATTATAAACCAACCAACATTATGAAAATTAGATACACTTCTCTACTAATAACTTTACTCTTTTCATTCTTTTCGAATGCCCAAAACATGGCCGACTATACGAATAATTGGGAAGGTGAGATAACCAATCCAAAGGCATTTAACTTAACAGTAGAAATTGAAAATATAGGAACAGAAAATAGTCGCTTAAAAATTTCTAACGAGAATAGTATAATCGATTTTTCTTTTCAATCTGGTAATTCTAACCAGTTCTCAATTCCATTCGGTGAGAAAATACGTTTTGAAGGAACGTTATCGGCTGATAAAAAGGAAATCAATGGCTTTATTCAATCAGGATTATTACTATATCACCTTAAATTGAAGCAGTCCACCAAGAATTCATTTAAGGGAGTTTGGAATATTTTGATGGTAGATGAGTTGAAAGCACAGCAAATTTATTTGAGTTTAGAAAATGGATCGGACGAAAAGTATGAAGCCTACCCGATCTTTTCAGATGACCGATTTACAGGAACTTGGTGCGGGAATTTTCAAAAGAAAAACGATCACATTTCATTCATCGATTTCAAAACCGGATTGCAGTTTCAAGGTCACTTATTATCCGAAAAGATACAATTGGGAATTTATTTAGACAATCATTTATTGACAAAAGTTGACTTAAAAAAATCGACAACAGATTGGAAAATTGGTGGAATCAATAGTGATATTAATAAAAATAGTCTTTCACTAACCAAGATGGAATCGCAAATAGCATCTGACTCTTTAATAAATACTCATGCAGTTTTAGTTTCTCAAAGAGGCACAATAATTTATGAGAACTATTTTAATGGATACAACGCCAAAATTCCACACGATATGCGCTCGGCTTCGAAAAGCATTTCATCTGCTATGGTGGGAATTGCAAGAGATCAGTCATTATTCAACAGCCTAAACCAATCTATTTTCGACTTCTTACCTAATAACTATCAAATATATAAAGACAGTGCGTCGAGTCAAGTAGATTTAAAAAGTCTTTTGACAATGAGTTCCGGTTTTGATGCAGTTGATTTTGGAACGAAGCGAAAATCTTTAGCTTCAGAAAATAATTATCAACCAACTCCCGATTGGACAAAAACCATTTTAGAAGCCCCAATGATTGGTAAACCTAACTTACATGCCATTTATGGATCTGCCAATCCTTATCTTCTTGGTGTCGCAATGGATTCCATGGTGAATGGTTCTTTAGCACTTTACATTCATCAGCATTTATTTGAACAATTGGACATTCCCAACTACATCATTCAGACTGATATGACTGGCCGTCCGTATTTTGGTGGTGGAATGTATCTTACACCAAGTGATATGCTCAAGTTTGGAGAACTCTATCTCAACCAAGGAATATGGAATGGAAAACAAATCATTTCGAAAAAGTGGATCAAAGAATCATTTGTAAACTACCGCGTTTTAGAAAATACCACCGATAAAAATGGATATGGATATTTGTGGTGGCACCACAGTTATGAAATAAAGGGCCAAACCATACAATCTATAGAAGCCCGAGGCGCAGGTGGTCAATACATCTTTGTACTTCCTGAATTAGAAACTGTGGCAGTGATTACTTCAGGAAATTATAGAAGTATCAAAAACAATCAACCTGAGTTGATATTTGAACAGTTTATTCTTCCGAATCTTAAGGATTGATTATACCTAGCTAGAGATAAACCTTAAGTTAGTTACAAATGCCTGTGCAGCACTCTTTCATATAAAGCCTCGTACTGTGGTAAGATCTTTCCTAAATCAAAACGCTTGGCTTGCTCAAAAGCATCTCTTTTAAAACGACTCAATGTTTCATCGTCTTTTAAAATTTTCAAGGCGTTTGTAGACATGTCATCTACGTCTCCGATATTACTCATATAGCCAGTAACTCCATCAATATTCACTTCAGGAATTCCGCCAGTATTGGTCGAAATAACTGGTGTTTTTGCAGCCATCGCTTCCAAGGCAGCTAATCCAAAACTTTCTGACTCTGATGGTAGAATAAACAAATCGGCAACAGAAAGTACTCGAATCGTGTCATTCACCTTTCCCATCATTTGCAAATCGCCACACAAACCTAATGTTCTGCACATTTGCTCAATTTTATTCCGCTCTGGTCCATCACCTACCATGACCAATTTAGCTGGCATTTTCGCCCTGATTTGAGCAAATACTTTCACCACATCAGTCACCCGTTTTACTTTTCGAAAGTTGGAGATGTGAATGATGATGCGCTCACCATTAGGAGCAATGGATTCTCTTAAACCGTGATCAATCTTCACATCTTCATATTGTTGGATACAAATAAAGTTTGGGATCACATCAATGCCATTTTGTATTTTAAAATGCTCGTAAGTCTCTTTTTTCAAGCTCTCAGAAACAGCAGTCACCCCATCCGATTGATTGATGGCGAAAGTAATGACTGGTTCAAAAGAAGCGTCCTTCCCTACTAATGTAATATCAGTACCGTGCAGTGTTGTGATAAACGGAATTTCTATTCCTTCAGTTCTCAAAATTTGCTGCGCCATATAGGCTGCTGATGCATGAGGAATCGCATAATGAACGTGCAATAAATCTAATTTCTCATATTTTACAACATCCACCAATTTACTCGCTAACACCAATTCGTAAGGCGGATAATCAAATAAGGGATAATCGGAAACCCGAACTTCGTGGTAAGAGATGTTTGCGGTAAACTCCTCCAGCTTTACTGGTTGTCTATAAGTGATAAAATGAATTTTGTGTCCTTTGTCGGCCAATGCCTTTCCTAACTCTGTTCCAACTACTCCGCTTCCTCCATAGGTAGGATAAAGTACTATTCCGATGTTCATATTTCTGTCAATTAGTTGATCAATTTCGTTTTAGATGCTTTAATGGCATCGTAGATACGCTCTTGAATATCTGTTCTTATATTTAACTGCAAAAGCTTTTTATTGTTCGCGTCAGGGTAAACACGGTTCGACAAAAATATGTAAACTATTTGAGCATCGGGGTCGGCCCAAGCGTATGTTCCAGTAAAACCTGAATGTCCGAAACTCGCATAGCTGATGCAATCACAAGTTGGTCCAGGTTCACCATGAAATGCTGGTTTATCAAAGCCTGCAGCTCTTCTATTTTCATTCCCATTCTTTGGAGCATCATCTTTGCAAAACTGACATTTAGTAAACTCCTTCACTACCGCAGCATCTAAGTATTGCTTACCTCCATAGTTCCCATTATTCAAGTACAATTGCATCAATTTGGCGAGGTCATTCGAAGTTGAAAACAAGCCGGCGTGACCACCTACACCACCCAACATCGCAGCACCTGGATCGTGAACATCGCCCCAAACCAATTGCTTTCTATAAGTTCTGTCATCCTCAGTTGGGATAATTTCGGCTCTACAGAATTTGTTCATTGGATTAAAAGTCGTTCTACTCATTCCCAAAGGACCATAAAAATTAGCTTGCAAATAGTCTTCTATCGGCATATCTGTAATTCGTTCTACAATTTCTTTCATAAAATAATAGCCCACATCACTGTATCGGTATTCCTTTTTAGGATTCACTTTAGCTCGATGAACAATTCGGTAAAAAATAGTATCCTCATAAGCTGCAGTAATGTACATACTATCAGCTACTCTTACTGAAAATTCTTCCGATTGAAATTTACTATATAAATCTGCTCTTGGCTCTCCACCTTCAAGTGTCTTGATATAAAAAGGAATCCATGCGGCTAAACCTGCTTGATGGGCTAGAATTTCTCTCAATTTTAAGTCTGCATAATCAGTATTCTTCACCAATTTCCCCAAGTGTTTTCCTAAGTTGTCGTCTAAACTCAATTTGTCTTTCGACACTAAATCCATCACCGCCAACAATGTCGCTGAAATTTTAGTCACCGAAGCAATATCGTATAAATCGGTTGGTTGAATCGCTTGATTGGACTCATAGGTTGAATGTCCAAATTGCTTGTCGTAAATAATTTTTCCATCCTTTGCCACCAATACCTGACAACCAGGATAAGCTCCTTTATTCACCCCATCTTGTGCGATGATATCGATTTGATTCAACAACTCTGTTGATAAACCTAACTCTTCCGGAATTTCTCTATAAAGGATGTTTGAAGTTTCATTACTAAGTCCCGCTCCTATTGGAAACGTTCTAGAAATTCCAACAGGCAACTTCCCTTTAGCAGATCGAGCGCCAAAAATCACCTCGGCAGATATTTCTTGAGCGGCATCTGAATTCTGATAAGACATCAAGAAGCCATCCACATATTCAGTAGCTAAGAAATTTCGCATGGAATATGGATTCATAAATACATCCAAAATGACTTTCTTCTTTAATCGCAAAATATTTAAAAACCCTTTTAAGTCATCAGAAACATCGTACTTCACCCACGGATGTTTATCACTTCGATGCATTCCGATTATAATCACATCATAAGGCATTAGGCTATCCATCATTGCTTTTTGATCTCCGACAGGAATATCATTCCCTGAATTAAAAAACTTCACGTTGGCATAACTCGCAATTCGCTTTTGAAATGCGGTTACTTCCTTAGACCCAATGGATAAAACAGCTATTTTTTCAGTTCCAGTTGACAAAGGAATGATATTGTCATTGCGCAATAAAGTAACAGAGGCTGCAGTCAGTTTGTGATTCAGCGCTGTGTACTTTGGAGTATTTAAATCTTCATACAATTGATTTAAATCAGCTGGTTCATATTTATCAAGCTCCATCCATTGCTTGGCTCTCAATATCTTTAAAACTGAAGCTTCAATTGCTTCTTGAGTCAATAGACTATCCAATAATGCTTGCTTGATGGCTTCTACTCCTTTTTCAACATCTCGAGATAATAACAAAATATCATTTCCAGCTTTAATCGCTTCTACGTCCACTTCAGGAGATGTTAATCGGGCAGCAACTCCAGCCATATTTAATCCATCTGTAAAAGTCAACCCTTTAAAATTCAATTCATCTTTTAATAAATCAGTCACCACAGAAGGGGTCAACGAAGAAGGATAGGTTGATTCTCTGGTGTAAGCAGGAATATTTAGGTGTGCAATCATAACACTACCGACTCCCTTTTTTATCAGTTGTTTAAATGGATACAATTCCAATGAATCTAACTGTTCTTTTGTCTTATCAATCATTGGAAGCGCCTTATGGGAATCCATATCTGTATCACCGTGCCCAGGAAAATGCTTTGCTGAAGCCAATACTTTTCCATCTTGCAATCCTTGCATGTATGCCACTCCTTTTCGAGCTACGTTCTTTTTGTCTTCACCAAAAGATCGGGCATTTATGATCGGATTATCCGGATTATTATTGACATCCACCACAGGAGAAAAACTCACATTCACCCCAATTCGTCGCATTTGTTGCGCAATGTCTTTTCCCATTTTGTAAATCAATTCTTCATCCTGAATAGCGCCCAACGTCATTTGCCATGGATATTTCATCACGCTATCTATTCGCATCGCCATTCCCCATTCGGCATCCATCGCCACCATCAAAGGCACTTTAGATACAGATTGAAAATAGTTCGTCATTTCAGCTTGCTTATAAATGGAGCCTTGAAAGAATGTCAACCCACCTATGTGGTATTTTTGAATCAACTCCTCCACTTCCTTTCTATTCATTTTCTCATTGCTATAGGCAGCCACATTGAACAGTTGTCCAATCTTTTCATCAATACTCATGGTATTCAGAATAGAATCTGCCCAAACATGATTCCCTTTTAGATAGGGAATCTTTTTAGGTTCAGCAGCATCTGAATCATTGGTTGGAAGGTGAAAAGAGCTCAACAAAAGCAATGAAAATAGAAAAATTGGCAAGAGCGTAAGCCGCATAAATTGGAGTTTAAAAAAGTGAACGATTTCTAATATAACGAGCTTCTAAATTAAAGATTATGCTTGCCTCACCTATTAGTTGCAGCAATACTTTTAAACAGTTGAACGTTTATTAAATCAATCCATTTCTTACAAATCCCAAACCAAAAAAGCCAGATATAGAGTGTTTCAAAAATTTGTGGTTGTGTTTTAACTTTCTTTGGGAATTATGGGTTTGATTGGAGTTCTACTTCACTCTAATAAATTGACTTCTTCCATAATTAAGAATGATTATCTTTCAATTATATACAAACTAAATCTAAAACAGAATGGCCAATACATATTCTCAACTATATATCCAATTTGTCTTTTCCGTTAAAGGAAGAGAGAGTTTAATTTTTGAAAGGATTAGGGAAGAATTAGAAAAAGTCATCAGTGGAATTATTACCAATCAAAAATGTAAAATGCACGCCATTTATTGCAATCCCGACCACACCCACCTTTTTGTTAGCATGCACCCAACTTTATCCCCTTCTAAATTAATGGAACATGTCAAATCTGGTTCATCAAAGTGGATCAATGAAAAGAAATATGTAAAAGGTAAATTTCGTTGGCAAGACGGATTTGGAGCATTTACTTACTCCAAGTCACAAATTGATCAAGTAGTAAAGTATATTTTAAATCAACCTGAACACCATAAGAAGCAATCATTTAAAGATGAATATTTATTGTTGTTGGAGAAATTTGACATCAGTTATGATGAGAGATATTTATTTGATTGGAATGATTGATTAAAATGTCAGGGCTAACGCCCTTTGACAAAAGATCACAATCTAACCTATTAAAATATCAAGACTACGTCCCTTGACAGTATGAACTACTATTTGAGCAATTGAGATTTCATTACTAAATCAATAAGTTTAATGTTTCTATTTCTCTTTAAGAGTCTAAAAACAAATATATCCTTATCTATTTATTCATAAGAATCTACAATTAAGGGGCGTTAGCCCTGAAATCTTAATAACAATAAACAATCGAGACAATCAGAGGGGCGCTAGCCCTGAAATCTAAATTGCATTGGGGAATATCGTGGCTACGCCCCTAAACACTAAAACCATAAATTATCTTATTAAAATTACAGGACTACGTCCCTATGTTTGATGGTTGTTTAAATTGAATAAAAAATTGGTATTCAAAAATTTAAATCAACTTTTTGTTTTTGTAAATATCAATTCTATTAGAGGGGCAGAGCCCTGAAATTTTAATAACAGGTGAATAATTCATAAAAAAAGGGGCGCTAGCCCTGAAATATTAAAACGTGTTACCACAACTTTAGTTAACTTTATTTCGTAAAAATTACCATGAATGAATATTAACCAAAACAAAGAAAACGCCATTTCTTTTTACAGAACAGCCTACGAAGGCAACCCCAAACTAGCAGTTGAAACATACGTTGGTCAAGAATACATTCAGCACAATCCTGATGTTGAAAATGGCACAAAGGGGTTCATCGAATATTTTGAAAGAATGCAAAAAGAATATCCTGAAAAGTCCATTGAATTTGTAAGGTGCATTGCAGAAGGAGATCTAGTGGCACTGCATACCCACCAAACATGGCCAGGTAATGATCAATATGTGACGATGGACTTTTTTAGATTTGATTCTGAAGGAAAGATTTGCGAGCATTGGGATGCGATTCAACAAATTCCGGAGAAATCAGCGAACCCAAACACCATGTATTAATCTGTTTTTTTTTAATGACTCTAACTACTACTTCATCTCCTGAACTGACTATTCGGAAAGTTACTTTAGATGATTTATCGACACTTTCAGAGTTGGGTCAAATTACCTTTATTGAATCGCATGGACATAGTGCTCCTAAAAATGACATAGCCCAATACATTCGTCTTAACTATACTGTTGAAAAATTCAAGGAAGAATTGGCAAACACAGAGAATCACTACTATTTGATCTTTATCGAAAATACAGCTGTCGGATTCTCTAAGGTGTGTCTAAATTGCGAACACGACTCATTAGATCAATCCAATATCGCAAAGCTAGAACGAATTTATATACTTCAAGCGTATCATGGACAAACTATCGGTTTTCAATTATTTAACTTTAATCTTGACTTTTGCAAACAGCACAAGCAATCAGGCATTTGGCTAAATGTATGGACTGAGAATACAAGAGCGATTAATTTTTACAAAAAAGTTGGTTTTGAATTTTTTGGTGAATACAATTTTAAAATATCATCGACTCATAGTAATCCGAATCACCAGTTGCTTCTAAAATTCTGATTTAATGGATATAAATCGACAACTATACTCTGAATAATAGGTTTTCCCTGAATAATTTTAGAGCCTTCAAAGTTGAAAGCTTCAATTGTTGCATAATTGGGCATTCTTTATATCATTCAATTTTGAAGTAAACTTGAATTGAAGGCATAAAAAAAGCCTCGTCATTCGACGAAGCTTTAATTTTTGGGTGAATGATGGGATTCGAACCCACGACCCCCGGCACCACAAACCAGTGCTCTAACCAACTGAGCTACAATCACCGTATAATTCCCATTATTCAAACAATATATATCGTTTTCCTAACGGGCTGCAAATATAAAACTTTTTATTTGACTGCTACATTTTCTTTACAAAATTTCACAGCTTTTTTTATCCACTACTTTTCAACTATTAAAGAACATTAACGCTCGTCAACATAAGTGTATTGAATGATTGATTAATTTTGTATTCATGGAAAATTCTGAAAAAAATCTACTTCATGTTGAAGGAATGACCTGTTCAAATTGTGCACTCGGTGTTACTAAAAGATTAGAAAAAAGAGGATTGAAGGACGTTGACGTCAACTTCGCCACAGGTGAGGTTCGTTTTAACAAGTCTTCAGATATTACGCTTGAAATCGTTGAATCAGATATAAAATCGCTTGGCTACTCCATTAAGTCTGATGAAGGAAACTCAAATAGCAAAAAACAACTGTCGATCGATCAAAAATTTTACATCAGTTTGTTGTTTTCTATTCCTCTATTCGCACATATGTTTATATCGTGGGCGCCATTGCACAACCCATTGGTTCAATTCTTCTTGTGTTTGCCAGTGTTTGCGCTCGGATTCTACCATTTTGGTAAAAGTGGATTGGGCTCCCTCAAATCTGGTGTTCCGAATATGGATGTGCTGATTTTTATTGGTGCGACAGCCGCTTTTGGGTATTCTGTAACTGGAATGATTCTGCATTGGGGGGAACCTGAAGCAGCCAACTTCTTATTCTTCGAAACGGCTGCCACCATCATTACTTTAGTATTCTTAGGTAATTTGATTGAACATCGATCAGTAAAACAAACAACCTCATCTATTCAGGAGCTAACTGCCTTACAAGTAGAAAAAGCCAACAAAATAACATTGTTAAATGGGGAAGAACACATCGAAGAAATAGAAGCGAAAGACATTCGAGTTGGCGATACTTTACTAGTTAGAAATGGAGATAAAATTCCAACTGATGGAAAAATAAAAGATGGCTCCGCAAAAATTGATGAAGCCATGATTAGTGGTGAAGCAGAAGCCGTAAAAAAGAATGCAGGTGATGAAGTTATAGGTGGAACCATTATTTTGGATGGCAGCATTAAAATGACAGTTTTAAAGGTTGGTCACCAAACAGTATTGTCTCAAATTATAGAATTGGTAAAGACCGCTCAAGGTCAGAAACCAACCATCCAAAAGTTAGGCGATAAAGTCGCAGGAATCTTTGTCCCCATCGTTGTTGGAATCTCAGTACTCACCTTTATAGTGTGGTATTTTGCTATTGGAGTCGATTTTAGAATTGCTATTTTGAATGCAATTGCTGTCCTAGTTATCTCTTGTCCTTGTGCGATGGGACTAGCCACGCCAACAGCAGTAATGGTCGGAATTAGTCGAGCAGCCCGAAATGGAATTTTAATCAAGGGCGGTTCCAGTTTAGAAATCTTTGCGAAAGTAAAACAGATCGTTTTTGATAAAACAGGAACCATTACAACAGGTGATTTTAGTATCAAAAACATAGTGCTTTATGATGATCTTTATTCCGAAGATAAAGTTCAATCTATTCTACTCAGTTTGGAGATGTATTCCGCTCACCCCATTGCAAAGTCGATCTTGAAACAGCTAAAAGGAAAAGTAAAAATGACTCCTTTGATGGGTATTAAAGAAGAAAAGGCATTGGGAATGTTTGGAAAGGATTCTGAGGGTAAACAATTGGCCCTTGGCTCTTATAAATTATTGAAATCTGAACCAAAAAATTCCCATTCATTGTATCTACTAGAAAATGAGGTATTGGTTGCTGGAATTGATTTAGAAGATGAAATCCGAGAAGATACCATAGAAACCATTTCAAAATTTGAAAGTGCAGGGATTCCTACTTATATGCTTAGTGGCGATAAGGAAGAAAAAGTAAGAGCAATGGCTGAAAAGTGTGGAATAGAAAACTACGAAAGTGAGCAATCGCCTGAACAGAAATTGGCAAAGATTGAAGCACTAAACAAAGATGGATATACAGTGATGGTAGGGGATGGAATTAATGATGCCCCTGCCCTAGCAAAAGCAAGCATAGGGGTAAGTTTAAGTTCGGCTACTCAAGTGGCCATTAATAGTGCTGAGATTGTATTATTGAATAAATCATCGCTAAAATCAGCATGGGATGCATACAACATCAGTCAGCACACTTATTTAACCATCAAACAGAACTTATTTTGGGCATTTGCTTACAATGCTGTTGCGATTCCCATTGCTGCAATGGGATTCTTAAATCCGATGGTGGCAGCGCTTTCAATGGCTTTCTCTGATGTAATTGTTATTGGAAATTCCATCCGTTTACGCTATAAAAATATTGACAAATGAGCCAACCATTTGAAGGATTAAAGGTCGTAGAATTGGCAGCAGTTTTAGCAGGACCAGCTGTAGGAACTTTTTTTGCAGAACTAGGGGCTACAGTCCTAAAAATTGAGAACAAATCTACCCATGGAGACGTCACTCGAAGCTGGCGATTATCTTCTGAGTCAATGGGAAATCCTGTTTCGGCGTATTATTCTGCGGTGAATTATGGCAAAAAATCGCTTCAACTTGATCTTAAAAACAAAGCAGATATCGACCTGGTTTTAAATGAAATAAAAAGCGCTGACGTTCTCATTTCTAACTTCAAAAAAGGCGACGATATCAAATATGGATTAGATTACGAAACACTGAAAATACTATATCCAAGGTTGATTTATGCAACTATCAATGGGTTTGGAGCCGAAAGTAATAAAGTAGCTTTTGATGTGGTTCTACAAGCAGAAACTGGATTGATGTCGATGAATGGAAACGATGAAAATATGCCGGTTAAAATGCCAATCGCTTTTATTGATTTGTTTGCTGCCCACCAATTAAAAGAAGGAGTTTTGGTTGCATTGATTCAACGGGGAAAAACTGGGAAAGGGTACTCTGTATCCGTTTCACTATACGATGCAGCTTTAGCTTCGTTGGCCAATCAAGCGACCAATTATTTGATGAATAATCACATCCCAAAACCAATGGGCAGTTTGCATCCAAACATTGCTCCTTATGGCGAGATGGTGACTTCTAAAGATGGAATAAAGTATGTTCTGGCTGTAGGAACCAATCGTCAATTTCAGGAATTATGTAAGCAAATCGGCCGAAAAGATTTATTAACAGATGAGCGCTATAATAGCAATCAAAATCGGGTGCAAAATCGCGAGAAGCTGCACCAAGAACTAATAGAGAGTTTTAAGAGTCTTCAAGGTGAAGTCATTTATCAGCAACTAATTGACTCCAATGTTCCAATTGGAATGATTAAAAACTTGCAGGAAGTTTTTAAAGACGAACAAGCTCAACGTTTGATTTTACGAGAGGAGATTGAAGGAATGAATACCAAAAGAGTAGCTACTGCAATTTTTAAGATTACTGATTACTAGGCTTTAACTCGCTTAGCAATTTCTTGTTGCACCAATTTAAGTACTCGTCCTATTTCTTTGTCCGACAAACGCAAGCCGAACATAATCAGTTTCCCTCTATAAGTGATACAAAGTTGCTCGTTAGAAATCATCCAGTAGGATTCATTCATACTTTTCACAAAATCATTGCTCTCGTTGACAAATTTTCGAGGCAATTGTACTTCTTTTAATGGGTAAGCTTTAGGAATTCCTCTTTCCCCGTATCGACGCCCAATGTAGATATACTGATCATCAATTTCTATCACTTCTTTCCCACTGCGTCTCCACCTCCATGTTCTCAACATTTTGTAGACAAAGTAGGCCCAAAATATTCCAAACACGAATATCATCAATTTCATCTCGCTATTATCAGAAGTAAATAGCTGTGAAAGGATTGCAATTCCACAAAGAATGAAAGCTCCCAACCAAACACTAAAAAACTTTTGCTTGTCCTCCTCAAAGTAAGCATCTATTGTAAGTATAAATTTCCCATCTTCTTGAGTGTTATTTATACGTCCGGAATTGTTCTTCATCTCACTAAAATTTAGTCAAAATTAATATTAATTTCAAGCATTAATTGGTAAATATCTTATCTTCGTTGATACTTGGTACAAGATTTGTAATTTCACGAAACCAAATTAAACGCAGTTATGAAAAAAAGTCTATTTACACTATTACTATTCGTTGCTTTTCTAGGCACGTTAATCGCTCAAGAAGAAGATAAAAAATTGAGTAAAATCGCCTTCTTGATGGTAGATGGAAAAATTGAAGATGCGGCGGCTAAAGCTGAGAAATTGACAGAAGATCCAGAGTATAGAAGAAACCCAAGCACCTATCTTTATTTGGCTCAAGCATATTTTGAAATAGCTCGTAAGCCGGAATTACAAGAGGATTATCCAAATTCAATAAAAGAATCGTTGAAGGCTGCCTACAAAATGGTGAAGTATGCCAATAAAGAAGAAAACGAGAAAATTTTACAAGTAAATAATGACTTCTTAACCTTGTTAAAAGATACAGTGATAAAGATTTCAGAAATCTATTACGACAACGACAATCCACGAAAAGCGGCTTATTACATGGGTAAAATTGTAAAATTTGATCCAGACGATTATGCGGTTTGGTTGATGAAAGGTGTTTATGAAATAAAAGCTCGAAACATCGGGGAGGGTGTAAAAAGCATTAAACTAGCAATGGAAAATATTAACGGAGACTACGTACCTGATGAGATTTCAGCACAGACGCTAGTAAATGGATTAGAAGAATGGGCGACTTTAGTAAAAAATGGGGAATACAATAAATATTTCGCTGCCTACAAATTTGAAGTAAAAGAAAGCCAAGCTCCTGAAATTTTAGCTATGAGTAAAGACATGGAGAAATACTTAATCGGCGAAAAAGTAGATCCTGCATCTAGAAAGAAAGAATCTGAGGTGATTTATAAATCATTTAAAAGTGATGATACAGAAGACGAAAGTGATGATGATGAGTAACCTTCTTAAATAATAAAACTCAAAGGGACTTGTTTACAAATCCCTTTTTTTATTCCTCTATTCGCCATGAAAAAAAAATTAATAAAAACCCTCCTTTTTTTAATTGGAGTCCCTTCACTTCTATTCATTCTATTTGTCTTGAGCATTTATGCAGGTCTTTTTGGCAAAATCCCTTCCCAAGATGATTTAAGAGCATTTCAATTGGAAAATGCATCGATTATCTATTCCTCTGATGGAAAACAACTCTCTAAGATTTACACCCTTAATAGAACGGATGTCCCATTTGAGGAAATGCCTTTGCACCTGCAGCATGCCTTAATTGCCACCGAAGATGTTCGATTTTATGAACATGAAGGAATTGACACTCGGAGTATAATCCGAGTAATCATAAAAAGTATATTCCTGGGCGACAATAGTTCAGGTGGTGGGAGCACCATTAGTCAGCAGCTAGCAAAAAATATGTTTGGTCGGGAGCAATACGAGTTTGGTAGTATTGCTTTTAACAAAGTCAAGGAAATCATCCTAGCGAAGCGAATAGAAGACATCTATTCCAAAGAAGAGATCCTTGCGCTTTACCTGAATACGGTGCCTTTTGGGGAAAATTTATACGGAATCGAATCTGCTGCTCAACGTTTTTTTAATACCACGACGAAAGAATTAACCATTGCTCAATCAGCAACACTTATTGGACTTTTAAAAGCGAATTCATACTACAACCCAAGATTGCATCCTGAGCGCTCGCAAATCAGAAGAAATGTGGTTTTGGCTCAAATGGCCAAATATGAATTCATCAGTCAAGATGAGAAAACAGAAAACCAAGCTTTGCCAATTGAATTGGATTATTACGATATTAAGTCACGAGGAATCGCCAATTATTATGCTGATGTTGTCCGTAAAATAGCTGAAGAAAAAGTAACAGCATACAATCAAGCCAATCAAACTGAAATCTCATTGCAAAAAGATGGTTTGAAAGTATATACCACTTTAAACTATGAAATTCAAAAAAGCCAATACGAAGCACTAAAAGAGCACCTTTCAAAGATGCATGCTTTATTGCAGAAGCAATATTCCAAAGGTTATTATTCAAAAGAATTAGACAAGTTGGCCAACAACTTTGCCGCACAACAATCCATTTCATTAGAAAATGACACAATTAAAAAAACAGAGTTTCAGACGTGGGATGGCCCACAAGTATTTGATAAAACCATTCTAGACAGCATCAAATATGAATTGACTCAATTGCATGCTGCTATGCTTACTCTGGATGTAAAAACAGGTGCAATACTCGCTTATCAAGGAGGAATTAATCAACAGATTCATCCTTATGATCAAGTGATGGCTAAACGACAATTGGCTTCAAGCTTTAAACCTATGGTCTATTTAGCAGCGTTGGAGGAAGGTTATTCCCCATGTGATTATTTGGAAAATGATTCCATACAGCTCTCCGATTTTGAAGAGTGGAGCCCACAAAACTACGACCTTCAAACTGGCGGAAAATACAGTTTAGCAGCGGCTTTGGCATTTTCTAAAAATATACCTACAGTGAATTTATTCTTTGAAGTAGGTTATGAAAAATTAAAATCCATTTGGACAAAATTGGGTTTTCAATCGGATTTACCCGATGAACCATCGACAGCTTTAGGAGCAGCTTCAGCCAGTGTTTTTGAGTTAGCTAGAGCTTACGCTACTTTTGGAAATGGTGGTTATTCTGTCACCCCATACTACATCGACTCTATTGTTTCAGACAAGGGTAAAATCATCTATTCTCATCAAAAGGAAAAGAGCAAAAAACTACTTAACGGTGAAGCAGTCAATCTGTTGAACATCATCTTACAAAAAGCGATCAAAGAAGGAACAGGAGCTTCAATGGCTGGAACATACGGAGTTCGTATTCCGTTAGCCGGAAAGACAGGAACCTCACAGGACTTTGCTGATGCTTGGTTTACTGCATACAACCCGAAAGTCATTACGGTGGCTCGGGTGGGTGCAACACTGCCTAAAATTCACTTTTCAGGCGGAGGAAACGGTTCTGCAAGTCGCTTAGCGCTGCCATTGGTAGGATTGAGCTACAGTAAATTGCAGAAAGAGGCCACAAATAGAAAATTAATTTCGAAATCATTTCCTGAAATCACCGAAGACCAACTCGCCTTATTCGATTGCCCAGATTTCAAAGAAGACTCTCAATTTGAAGAATTCTTAGACATCTTTGGAGATAAAGAAGAAACCTTGGACGAAAGACTCGAACGTTCTGAAAAAAGAAAAAATCGAAAAACCTTTTTTAATAAGCTATTCGGAAATTAAACATAACGCAGGTGCTTTACTGACTCTCCGGAATCTCTCAGTTCAATCAACGCGTCAATGCCTATCTGCAAATGGGCGTTCACAAAGTTTGAGGTCACTTTCTTATCACTATCAGAAGTCTTAACACCTTCTGCAATCATTGGGTTGTCAGACACTAATAACAAAGCTCCATGAGGAATTTCATTGACAAAAGCGACTGTAAAAATAGTAGCTGTTTCCATGTCAATTCCCATTGCTCTGATTTCTCTTAAATAGTTCTTAAAGTCCTCATCGTGTTCCCAAACTCTTCGATTCGTGGTATAAACAGTACCAGTCCAATAATCCAACTGGTGTTTTTTAATCATAGATGAAACAGAACGCTGCAGGCGAAATGATGGCAAAGCTGGTACCTCTGGTGGCATGTAGTCATCACTCGTTCCTTCTCCCCTTATTGCGGCAATCGGTAAAATCATATCACCGATTTGAGTTTTCTTTTTCAATCCACCGCATTTCCCAAGAAACAATACTGCTTTTGGCATAATCGCCGACAATAAATCCATTACTGTGGCTGCCATTGGGCTTCCCATACCAAAATTTATAATGGTAATGTTATTGGCTGTAGCCGTTTGCATGGGTTTATCCATCCCGATAATCGGAACATCAAACTCCTCAGCAAACATATTGACATAATTCCCAAAATTGGTCAACAATATATATTCTCCAAAACTTTCAATTGGCGTTCCAGTGTACCTCGGTAGCCAGTTTTTTACTATTTCTTCTTTCGTTTTCATATCATTTTACGCTTTATCAATAATACACATTTTTAACTTCCATCCCACTATTTACAATGACTTTAGCAAAAAATAAAAACCGTAAAATTAAAAGAGAATCTTATTCTGTTTAGTAATTAACACTTTTTAATAAACAAAACTATATGATTAGTGTTTCTAATTCTACAAACACATAAAAACATTAACTATGAAAAATTTAAACAAGGCGGTTATGGCCGCACTAATTTTAAGTACATCCTTAATTGCATGTGATAAAGATGACGATGATGAATTGACACCTACACCAACACCAACAGTTCAGAATATTGCAGAGATTGCTTCTGCTGACAGTCGGACTGACAGTTTAGTTGTTGCACTATCTGCAGCTGATTTAGTTGCAACATTCCAAGGTAGTGGAACATTTACTGTTTTTGCGCCTACCAACGAAGCGTTTAGAAATTTATTAGCTACTAACGCTGCATGGGATAGAGTATCGGATATTGATAAAGCAACATTAACCAGTGTATTAACTTATCACGTTTTAGGTAGTGTTGTAAAATCGTCAGACCTTTCTAACGACATGTATGCAACAACCATCAATACAGCTGGCCCTGCAGGAGTAAATACTTCTTTGTTCATTGAAACAGACAATGGAGTGATGATTAACAATTTTGCAATGGTAAGTCAAGCTGATATTATGGCATCAAATGGAGTAATTCATGTAATCGATAAAGTATTGTTGCCTCCTAATGTTGTTGACATCGCTTTAGCAGATGATCGTTTTTCAAGCCTTGTAGCCGCCTTAACAGCATATAACTTTTCTTATACAACTGTTTTAGCCGGTTCAGGTCCATTCACCATTTTTGCTCCTACTAATGCTGCATTTACTGCATTATTGAATTCAAATTCCTCTTGGAATACCTTGAGTGATATTCCTGAGGCTACTTTACAAGCGGTTTTGGAATATCATGTTGTATCAGGAGCTAATGTACAGGCAGCTCAGCTAAGTCAAGGACAGGTTGTTTCTACTTTGGGTGGATCTGATTTAACAGTAGATCTATCTAGTGGAGCACAATTACAAACAGAAGAACCAAGTCAAGGAAATGTGAATATAATTATTACTGATGTACAAGGTACAAACGGTGTTGTGCATGCAGTAGACCAAGTTTTATTACCCCAACTGTAGTTGGTTAGTTTTAGGTTTGGGGGTCTTCTGAAAGGAAGGCCCTTTTTTTTGCTTTTATCCAAACAGAAACTGCTTTCTTTGTAGCATGATTCGTGAAGAGATCACTTTTAAGAACATTAATAAAATTGCGATTCCTGCTTTATTGGCTAGTATTGCAGAACCATTGCTCTCCTCTACCGATGCTGCCGTTGTCGGAAATTTAGATCTCAATGCAACAGAGGCATTGGCTGCTGTTGGAATAGTTGGAGCATTTCTTTCGATGTTAATTTGGATCTTGGGACAAACGAGAAGTTCTATTTCTGCGCTCATCTCACAACACCTTGGCGCTAATAAATTATTGGACATCCAATCATTGCCTGCTCAAGCGATATTCTTTAATTTGATTTTATCGGTCATTGTTTTGGTCGCAACATCCATTTTTATTGAACCCATTTTTCGTTTATTAAATGCGGATGGGCAGGTTTTAGACTACTGCATTCAATATTATAAAATAAGGGTTTGGGGATTTCCATTGACGTTGTTCACGTTTGCCATTTTTGGAATCTTTAGAGGGTTGCAAAACACGACCTGGCCCATGGTAATTGCAATCGTAGGCGCTTTCACCAATATAGGCTTGGACTTTTTACTCGTTTATGGTTGGGAAGGATACATTGCACCGATGCATATCGAAGGAGCGGCCTATGCAAGTTTAATCGCCCAATTTATAATGGCCATTCTTGCTTATGTTCTATTACGTCAAAAAACATCCATTTCACTAAAGCTGTCTTTTCCCATTCATCCTGAGATAAAAACCTTAGCGATAATGACACTCAACTTATTTGTGCGAACGTTGGCTTTAAACATCGCATTCATTCTAGCGGTTAGGGTGGCTACCGATTTAGGGAAAGTGGTGATTGCAGCCCATACCATTGCCATTAATATTTGGCTGTTTTCTGCCTTCTTTTTGGACGGATATGCTTCTGCAGGAAATATTTTAGGAGGCAAACTGTATGGGGCAAACGACATATGCTCACTGCGTATTTTAACCAAACGCTGCGTCAATTATGGCTTAATGATGGCCTGTTTGCTATTGGTAATAGGTATGATATTCTATAGCAGTTTTGGCACCATTTTTAGCAAAGAACCTGAAGTACTGGAGCTATTCAATCAATTCTTTTTTATAGTGTTAATTAGCTTACCTATCAACGGAGTGGCCTTTATTTATGACGGAATTTTTAAAGGCTTGGGCAAAATGAAGTATTTACGTAACGTGTTACTGGTTTCCACTTTCGTGGGATTTGTTCCTGCACTTTACATTACGCAATATTTTGATTTGGGCATATTTGGAATCTGGATTGCCTTTCTGGTTTGGATGATTTTTAGAGCAGTCGCACTGGTTTGGAAATTCAATGCTGATTTTGGGAAATCAACTACTTAGCAACCCCTTGATTTTACTAGAATAAATTAATTGTTAGACTAAATCTCTTAAAATAATTCTGTTAACTTCAAAATGGCGTTTCTTTTTTAGTTAATTTAGGTCGCTAACTACCAACGCCCTAAACCTATGAAAAGAATTCTACTTATTATACCTCATAGATATTTCTACTGACAATGGTGTTGTGACGAAGCGATTGATTAAGGAGTAATACATTTTATACTATTACCCTAAAAACAATGAATAAATTGAATTAAAACAGTGATATTTGTGTTTATCCAATTAAAACTTGAAGAATTATGAAAAGATTATTAATCATGCTAACTTTTATGTTTGCGTTGAATACTGCTCAAAGTCAATCGAAAGATAAAATAGAAACAGCAACTATTAGTACGGAAATTTTCTGTGACCACTGCGATAAATGCGGTTCTTGTGGGGGAAACATCTACAATAAGATTAAAGCAAACAAAGGAATTAAGTCAGTGGATATTGACAGTAAAACCAATTCAATTATTGTAAAATACAATACTGAACAAGTCACAATAGCAGAAATTGAAAAAGCAATTTCTGACGCAGGATATAAAGCAAATGATCTACAGGCAAATGTTGAAGGCTATGAAAAATTAGACAATTGTTGTAAGAAAAAGGCACCAACTCAATAACAACCAGAAAAGCGAAGTGATAATCACTTCGCTTTTTTTATGCCTTTCTATATTCGATTTTTATTTTACAGTATTCAAATCGCTATATCATTTCTAAAATTGAGCTCTTTTATTTTCTAAATAAGCTAACTCCTGATTCTCATAAATTCCACAACTTGTTGATTTTTTGACACAGCAATATCCAATAGACAGTAAATTAAAAAATCATCTAATTTTCTATCATTAAAACTGTTATGAAATAACCAACTGATTAGAAGACAAGAACTAAATAATTCGATAAGTTATATTGATACCTTGAAAAGGGAATCAAAAAAACAAGCTCCTGCATCATGTTTGTACCAACTTGATTAAATAAATCGATTTAATTAAACAAACAGTATGAAAGTATTAGTAATTGGTGCAGGAAATATGGGGTTAGCATATGCTAAAGCCCTTGTAAAGTCAGAGTATTTGAGTAAATCCAACTTGATGATTTCCGATACCAATCCAGAGACAACAGAAAAACTTAAGAAAATCAGTCGATTTGATGTTTACACCAACCTCAAAGATTGTTTACCGAAAGCAGACATCGTTTTTATTGCTGTGAAGCCTTTTCACACAGATGAACTTTTCAAGGAATTGAAGCCGATGACAAAAAAAGATCAAGTGATTGTTTCCTTGATGGCTGGTGTTACTATAAAAAGCATTCAAGACGGTTTGGGAATCGTAAAAGTAGTTCGAGCCATGCCTAATTTACCCGCACAAGTGGGAAAGGGACTGACTTCCTACACGACCTCCAAAGAAGTTTCCCGATTGGAAACTTCAACTGTAGAACAATTATTAAATACCACTGGAAAGTCTGTTCATTTAGATACTGAAAATGACATTGATGCTTCTACTGGAATTTCGGGAAGTGGTCCTGCCTATGTTTTTTACTTCATGCAATCCATGATGGAAGCAGCTAAAAAGATGGGCTTTTCAGATCATGATTCCAAAGTATTGGTGAGTCAAACCTTCGAAGGTGCAGTGGAACTATTTAACCAATCCGATTTGTCACCTAATTCGTGGATGAACAAAGTGGCCTCAAAAGGTGGAACGACCAGAGCGGCACTAGATTCCATGGACGACAACAATGTTAAAGAATTAATTGAAGAAGCTGCTTATGCGGCTTTTAACAGAGCAGTTGAACTAGGAAAAGAAGGAAATAAATAGTTATGCAGTACAAGAAAAGAGTTGTAATTAAAGTAGGAACCAATGTAATGGTCAATAAAGATAACCGCATTGTGGTTCCTATCTTGAAAAAATTAGTCGATCAAATTGCTCGATTGTATGAAGAGGATATTATCACGGTTTTAATTTCTTCCGGTTCTGTCATAGCTGGGAAAGAGGTTTTAGACCATAATGATATAGAAGACGAAACCATTCGACGACAAGTCTATTCAGCAGTAGGTCAACCAAGAATGATGCGTCATTATTACAGTATTTTCCATGATTATGGAATGCGCTGCGCTCAGGTTTTGGCCACCAAACGTGATTTTGACGAAGGAAAACACCGACTTAACATGATCAATTGCTATGAGGGTTTATTGAGTCAGGGCATTGTGCCAATCGCCAATGAAGACGACGCGGTGTCACTTTCTATGTCGATGTTTACCGACAATGATGAATTGGCCAGCCTAGTCGCTGAATTAATCCATGCAGACATGCTGATTTTATTAACAGATACAGATGGGTTATTTGACGGCCATCCCGATGATGATGATTCTCGATTAATTAAATCAGTAACCACCGATCAAAACGTAGAACAGTTTATTCAAACTTCTCGAAAAAAAGAAGGAGAAGGTCGTGGAGGCATGGGTTCTAAATTAAGTGTAGCAAAGAAAACAGCTGCAAAAAACATCCCAACCTACATTGCCAATGGCAAACAAGACGATAGCATCATTGATATCGTACACGGAAAAGATGTTGGAACGAGAATTTTCAATGATGATTCTGATTCAGAAGTATAATGATAAATCAAAAATGAAAGCACATGAAACTATTAACGACCAATAAAAAAGACGAAGTACTACAATCAATGATTGATGAATTGGATAAAAACAGAGCATCAATTATTGAAGCCAATCAAAAAGATTTAAACGCTTTTAAAGGAGAAGACCAAGCCTTATACGATCGACTAGTGGTGAATGAAGCCAAAGTTGATGATATGATTCGAGCTGTAATTGAGGTGAAATCACAAGCGGATCCTGTTGGCAACATAATCAGTGAAGATACCTTGGCGAATGGGTTAAACATCACCAACAAAACAGCTCCTTTTGGCACCATCATGATCATTTATGAATCTCGTCCTGATGTGACCATAGAAGCGGCAGTATTGGCTTTTAAAGCCAACAATAAGATCCTTTTAAAAGGTGGAAAAGAAGCCCACAATAGTAATGAGGCACTTGTCAAATGTTGGCACAATGCATTGGAAGCAAATGGCCTAAATAAAGACTGGATTCAATATTTGAAAATGGATAGGGAAGCGACTCAAGCCTTCTTAAGAAATCCAGATCAACCATTGGATTTGATTGTTCCAAGAGGTGGAGAACGACTGATTAATTTTGTAAAAGAACACGCCAAGTGCGCAGTGTTAGTCAGTGGTAGAGGAAATAACTTTGCTTATGTAGCACCTGATGCCGATACCGAAAAAGTAATTCCAGTCATTGTAAATGCAAAAACGGATAAGATTTCTGGCTGCAATGCGTTGGATAAAATCTTAATCGATAGCAATCATCCTCATTTTAATGATATTGCACGTAAAATTGAGTCTGAATTGACTAAACACGATATTCAAATCGTTGCGACAAATGATTTATTGGATGTTCTAGAAACGACAACCGGAATCACTGATACTGGAGTATGGAGAGAAGAATTTTTAGCAAAGAAAGCAGCCATGGGAACTGTGGACGGATTGGAGAATGCAATTGATTTTATCAATACCTTTTCTGGAGGACACTCCAATATCATTCTGACAGAAAACACAAATGATGCCGCTACTTTTATGGAACAAGTAGATAGTGCAGCAGTGTATCACAATGCCTCTACCCGTTTTACGGATGGCGGTCAAATGGGAGTTGGTGCTGAACTGGCTATCAGTACTGATAAATTGCACCACCGAGGCCCATTGGGATTAAAACAATTGGTGACCAACAAATATCACGTCCAAGGAAACGGACAAATAAGAGTTTAAGCATCTAATTTAAAAGAGCATCAAGCGATTTCGCTTGATGCTCTTTTTTTTGCCCTTTTTATTCTAGAAATGGTGTTATTTCTTCGATTCAGATTTCTTAATCAATGACTGTAAGTCAGCGACCTGATCGGTTTCATCTAAGATTTCATACCCAAGAATGGTCTCCAATACATCTTCCAATGTAACTAAACCTGTCACACTGCTGTATTGGTCTTGA
Source organism: Acidiluteibacter sp. (assembly GCF_055129545.1). Lineage (NCBI taxonomy): Bacteria > Pseudomonadati > Bacteroidota > Flavobacteriia > Flavobacteriales > Cryomorphaceae > Acidiluteibacter > Acidiluteibacter sp. The sequence continues at coordinate 48,804 of NZ_JBSRUB010000036.1, forward strand.
ACGACATAAAGGTGTTCTTTGTTCTTTTGGCCGTCCTTGAAAAATTCTCCCAACAACTCTTTCTCGTTGATTGTCTTAACAGGTCTTTTTAGTTCACTCACCTTCATTTGGCGATTGCCTTCTATGATTTCATTCAATAAATCACTTTTAAGAACAATCCCGATGACCACCTCTTTCTCATCATCGAAAACAGGAATTCGAGAAAATTGCTGAAACCGCTCAGAAGCATAAACTTCTTCAATGGAGTCAGAGGCCAAGGCAGAAAACATAGCTCTTCGTGGCGTCATGATATCTTCTATACTTTTATTTGGAAGGTTCAACACATTTCGAATTAACAAACTCTCAGAATGATTGATGTGACCATCCTCGGAGACAGCCCTCGTCATTGCAGCCAAATCTGATCGACTCAAGACACTCTTGTTCTTTTCGTTTTTCAACCCCCGAGTAATTCGTTGACTTAACCAAACCAATGGCGTCAATAGTTTAATCATAACTTTTAGGGTACTGACTGTTGCAGGAGCCAGTTTTTGCCAATTATTTGCGCCCAAGGTTTTTGGGATAATTTCACTTAAAATCAAAATCCCCAAGGTCATCAATGTTGCAATAATCGATTCTGCTGAAAGTGTAAATAGATGAAAGTCTACTGCAGTTTCTCCAAATACATTGCTAGCTTGCACACCCACACCGATGGCACCAACCGTATGTGCAATAGTATTTAAAGTTAAAATGGCCGATAAGGGACGATCGATATCTTCCTTGAAGAAATTGAGGTCTTTAAATAATTGGAGGTTTTCTTTCTCTTGTTTTCTGATAAAGGATGGTGTAATACTCAGTAGAACAGCTTCCAATATGCTGCATAAAAAGGAAATACTTATGCTCAACAAAAAGAAAACAATCAATAACGCCATAAATAATAATTTAGATTTTAAAGGTAACGAAGTTGACCCACTTCACTAAAATAGCCTTGAAGAAAATCAGTTCAGCAATTCTATTTTTCTTGATTCATCATCTCTGTTTGTTGCCTGATTGATTCATCATGAATCACATTAAACAATCCATTGATAAATTCTTGTGTTAAGCCCATTGGATTGCCCATCGCATTGGTTCGATGCAATATGGCTTTCCATCGTTCCAACTGAAAAACAGTGACTTTATTTTCCTTTTTGTAGGTTCCGATACTTTTTACCAATTCCATTCGATTGGCCATTAATTCTATCAGCTGATCGTCTAACTTATCAATGTCGCACCTCAATTCTTCCAGTTTATTGGTAAAATTGATGTTGTCGATTGAGTCAACTGGGTGAGTTAAATTTGAAATTATTTCTTTGAGTAAGGCAGGTGTTACTTGCTGTTTGGCATCACTTAAAGCTTGTTCTGGATGAATGTGTGTTTCTATCATCAATCCATCCATATTCAGGTCCAATGATTTTTGTGCAACCGATGGAATTAATCTAGGTATTCCTGAAATGTGACTTGCATCACAAACGATTGGTAGATTGCTAAACATTCTTTTTAGCTCTAAAGCGATTTGCCATTTTGGAGAATTCCGATAAATCGAATTGTTCCCATCGTGAAAACCTCGGTGAATAGCCCCTAGTTTTGTAATCCCAACTTGATTGATTCGCTCCAAAGCGCCAACCCACAATGACAAATCGGCGTGAATGGGATTCTTGACAAATACTGGAACATTCACTCCCCTTAAGGCTTCCGCTATTTCTTGTACCGAAAATGGATTCACGGTAGTTCTTGCGCCAATCCACAAAATATCGACTCCTGCTTCTAGTGCTAATTCTACATGCTTTGCATTGGCGACTTCTGTGGCGGTTTGATAACCATATTGATCTTTTACAGCTTTCAGCCATTGCAACCCAACAGATCCGATACCTTCGAAGGTATTGGGTCGTGTACGCGGTTTCCAGATGCCTGCTCTGAAAATACTTTCACTTGAAAATTGAGATAACTCTTTAGCCGTCGCAAGCATTTGTGCCAATGATTCCGCACTACAAGGTCCAAAAAAATTAAACGGCTGTTGCTTTAGCCACTCTTTATCTATTACTAAGCTGGAGTTTTCTGACATCATTCTATTAAGTGTTCAACTATTCATTGAATTAAATTCAACTGCTAACAAAGGTAAAACCTATATTGGGATTGATTTGTTTTAACTGATTATTTATTCCAAAGATTTCAAACAAAACATTTTTATTCTTCATGAATTTTATTGGCTGTCCATTTAAATTAGTCCATTTAAACTATCCTAAAATAGCTATTTTTAGGTTTTAATTTTATCTGTTAAATTCACTCATGTCTACTCTTCACCAAACAGCCATTGAATCTGCCCAAGAAAGAATTCATCCTTTTATCCATCAAACGCCCATATTGAGTTCTGAAAGCATCAATCAACTTGCCGGTGCTACACTACTTTTTAAGTGTGAGAATTTTCAAAAGATTGGCGCCTTTAAAATTCGTGGAGCTGCGAATGCCATTCTTCAGCTGAAAGGTGATGCATCAATCAAAGGAATTACGACCCACTCTAGCGGAAACCATGCACAAGCTGTTGCTTTGGCAGCTAAAAAGGCAGGCTTTAAAGCCAAAATAGTGATGCCGAGTAATGCGCCAAAAGTGAAAGTGGCAGCCGTAAAAGGCTACGGAGCAGAAGTGGTATTGTGCGAGCCCACCTTGCAAGCGCGGGAAGATGGAGTAGAGAAAATCATCAAGGAAGATGGTTTTGCATTTGTGCATCCATACGACAATTGGGAAGTAATTTATGGACAAGCGACCTGTGCAAAAGAAATTTATCAAACGGAAAAAAACATTGATTATATCTTGGTTCCCATTGGTGGTGGTGGATTGATGGCAGGAAGTATTTTAAGTACCTTGGCTTTCTCTCCTTCTAGTAAAGTGATTGGTTGCGAGCCCAAAGGAGCTGATGATGCCTACCAATCTTGGAAAAGTGGAAAACACATTCCACAAACAAATCCACAAACGATTGCCGATGGATTAAAGACGTCGGTTGGAACAATCAACTTCCCCATCATTATGGAAAATGTGACGGATATTTTTACGGTGACCGATGAGGAAACTATTGCTGCAATGCGAATTATCTATGAGCGATTGAAAATTGTTATCGAACCTTCATGTGCTGTTCCGCTTGCAGTGGTGTTGGCCAACAAGGATTATTTTAAAGGCAAGCGACTGGCTTTAATTCTAACCGGCGGCAATGTAGATTTGGCTGAATTGCCGTTTTGAGTGGCTAATACTTTCCACTAATATTATTTAATTACTTCTGATAAAATACTTAATCGGAATCTTGAAAGTAATAGTCATGACCAAAAATTTTAGGTCACTCTTTAACCTGTTATTGTAAAGACTTTTGTTGCTTCAAAATTGCCCCCTATTCATATTTATTAACCATAAGAATCAATCATTTTTTTTGGGAGGATAAGTAAATATTATTTTTTTTAGAGTAAATAAATCCACTTCCCCAGTCTTAAAAAATCCAAATTTTGGCTTTCCTTTTTGTGATCTCACTCGTCCCTTTTTCTCAGTAATCCTAACTTTACAGAACAATCGACAGAATAGATTTGTCTGATTTAGTTGAATAGAAATTCTATAAAAAAAACATCGAAATGAATAAATTGAAAGGGAAAAAAGCCATCATTACAGGTGGTGGTAGAGGATTAGGAAAAGCAACAGCAATTGCATTTGCAAAAGAAGGAATTGACGTAGCTATCACTGGCAGAAATGAAGCGGTAATGAAAGAAACGGTTGCTGAATTAGAAACGCTCGGAGTAAAAGCATTTTACACTGTATTTGATGTCACCAATTTCGAGGCAGTAAAAAGTGGCATCAAAAGTACCATCAGTAATTTAGGTGGTGTTGACATATTGGTAAACAATGCAGGAATCGCTGCTTTTGGCACGTTTAACGATATGCAAGTGGATCAATGGAGCAACATTATCCAAACAAACCTGATGGGCATGTATTATGTGACCAAGGAAGTTTTACCACATTTGATCCAACAAAACGAAGGGGAAATTATCAATGTAGCCTCTACAGCTGGATTAACTGGGAATGCCAATACTTCAGCGTATTCTGCATCCAAGTTCGCAGTAATTGGAATGTCTCAATCGTTGATGAAAGAAGTGCGAAAGAACAATATTCGAGTGTGTACTTTAACACCAAGCACCATTGCTTCAGACATGTCTATTGAATTGGGAATTGCCACTAAAGATTCTCAAGATAGCGTATTACAACCAGAAGATTTTGCAGAATTAGTAGTAGCCGGATTGAAACTCAATAAAAGAGCGATGCTTGCAAATGCTTCACTTTGGTCGACTAATCCGTAAAACAATCCATTAAATTTTAGAATACAACCCCTCGTGGAATCGTTGCGAGCAATGGATTTACGAGGGGTTTTTAACAATCATCCATTAACCTAAAAAATCAACTGCAGCACCAATTCACCTCTTAACCTATTGACGGTAGAAACTCCTGAATTGTCATTGATAGAAGAAACTGCTGCTTGCAATTTCAAATCGTTGTTTTTAAAGTATTTTGACAACCCTAACGTTACTGCATCTTTATCTCTCAACTGAGAATTGGCATTGTCTCCAAACTCAGGAGTGGTGGTAGAATATCTAAAGTCGGCACCAAATCCGCTTTTCGTAACATATCCCAATTGAACATTTAGTGCATCTCCCAACAATAAAAACTCGCTAATTTGGGTGCGAGCCATTTCATTGGCACCTGCCACATCGGTAAAGGTTCCGTCTAAATTAGTTGCTGAAGCAACCACATATTCACCCAACAGTGAGAATCCTTTGTACTTCACCAAAATGTCGGTGTACACTTGTCTGTAATCCGGTTGTTGCTGATTACCCAATGCATTGTACAATAGAAAATCGCCATGTCCTTCTCCTACTCCATTGCTAGCTCCATCATTAAAGCTCGCTGCAGCACCAATCACCATTTTCAGTTGTTGTTCGTGTGCCAAGTCTGCCACTAAGTCATCGTTGCCTTTTGTAAACGTTCCCAATGGATAAACATCCAATCGAGCGGCATATTTAAATCCACCATAATCCACGTCTCTAGAATCAGCTCCAAATGAATTTCTACCATCTCCAGAAGTTACAGCAATTTGTGGAACAATGGCAAACTTCTCAGATCCAAAAGTGTAATCAACAAATAACCCAAACTCACGACCAGAATTGCTCAACGAAGTGCTCAACAATGACCGATCAGGAAATTGAAGCTTGGTTTCCATTATCAATAACTCCCTGTTGTTTCCGATGGTTTGCTTCTGTCCAAATGTAATGTTCAGCTTATTGGTCGGATGAAATGCCACCCAAGCATCTAGCAAAGGCGTACTCAAACTAAAATCCGTTTGAATGAAGAAACTCACTTTCTCTTTCAGCGCTTTTCCTGAAATGTTGAAATACGTTCGTTTGGCATTCATAAAGTAATCGGCATCGGCGTCTTCTATCTTTTCAAATGCGATGGATGGCTGAACCATTCCACTTATTTTAAACTGATAGTTGCCTTCATTAAAGCTAAAATTGAGGCCATTTCCCAACTCGAAGTCTACATTGGTCGTTGGCGTTGCTTCCTGAGCGTTCAACTGGAGTGCTGAAAAAAGTAAACAGCAATAAATTAATTTCTTAAACATGGTGTTGATCATTTTAGTGTTACAGAACTTCTGTCTTTAAATATCTATAAATGGGCAATGTGTCGCCCTCTTTGGTCTCAATTACTTCAAAAGTCACAAAGCTATTTTGCACTTCTGGTTCCAATACTTCCATCGCCAAATTGGCATTCGATTGATTCATATAAACGACGGCCGTACCCATTGGAAAAGTCTTTTTAATCAATTCTAATTTCACCGTCACGGTCTGTCGGTTGACACCTTCATATTTCTCCGCTTCTTGCTCATAGGTTTCAATCCGGTATTGCTCTACTTCCACTTCGGTCGCCTTTTCCAATACTTGTATCTCTAGTCCTAAGATTTTTAATTTTTCAATAACCGCTGATTGCTCTGGCAAAATCAAATAGGCTGCTGCTCTTGCTCGGGTATTAATAGGCGTCAATTGCAAGGCATCTCGAATGGTTACTTCCAAGTTCATTAATTCTGATTTATCTAAATCAATGACTTGAATGGACTGTTCCGACACTTGTTTTTTGGTTTTCAGCACTGCTTCTCCTTTGGCGGCTTCTGCTTTTTGTATTTCAGCTTTCACCTCAGCGCCATTTTCATACGCTGTTTTGATATAAGAAATAGCAATAATAAACGCTGTGTTGATTCTCCGTTTAAAAGAGGTTCGCCCTAAATCTATACCGCGAACCTCAATTAAACTAGAAATACAATTGGTTAAAGCGTATGAAGTAGCACTTGACCTCGAATTCTCAGATCCTTGATTAAAATGGATCGAACCCAAATGCTTTGTTGTCGAAATGTAATCGTGGTGGCTTAAACCTGCCGCATCTAATGCTGTTTGTGCCTGAGAAACAAAACGAGTTTTGGTGTATTTTCGAAGGCTTTCTGGAACATTTAAATTGCCTGAATACAAAAACATAACGTCATAATATCCTGCTATTCCGAACGTACTAAAAGAAGAAAAATCTTTCCGATACGGTTTGTACTCGTGAAAATCTAACGCTACCTCAGCTTTAAAATCGCTAAAAGCTTGTTTGAGGAATACACTTTCTTGCACATTCAATTTGGTTTGATCTCGATTCAAATCCAATCCATTGGCAGCATACCGATCTTCTTTTTCATAGCCATCAATATTGGCCATCGGGACAATCCCCAAAACGATTCGGTTTAATAAATAAGCGTATTCTTGATTGTTGAGTATTTGCTCAATAAGATACAATACACTTTCAGAGCTGCCCATTTCATTGCCGTGCAAACCGCCTTGAATCCAAACTTTCACTTTGGGTTCCTTACTCGTCTTATTATCTAGCACCACCATCGGTACTTTCTTTCCTTTCTGGCTTTCTCCTAAATAGCTCAAAGTGATTATTTCAGGATGCTCAGCAGTCTGTTTTTCCAAAAATGCAATCAATTCTTCGTGAGAAGTAAATCCCTTTTTCTTTTGAAAAGCAGGCGTGTTAATTGTCAACTCTGGGTCGGGATAGTATTTTTCGGTAATCTTTTTGGTTTGTGGAATGGGTTGGGCTTTGCAAGCCATCACACAAATGATCAAAACGATAGTTAGTAGATTCCTCATCTTAAAATGCGATTGATGTCATTAATCGAACAGACCACTCATTTCCACTAATCGGGTTTCCATAAATGTCATTTGAACCTGCTGCCAAATCAGTATAAGTAATGTCTCCTTGTATTTTAACACCGTAACTTCTGTCCAAATATTTTGTTGCCCCTATTGTATAGTGATTTGGTCGATTGTAAAATGTACCGTTATTCAAGAAAGAATTGTCATCGGCTTCCAAATGGGTGTATCGTGCATCGATGGACCATAAACTCTTGAAAAGGTATCCCATCTGAAGGTTGTATCCTTTCCCCAACATCATTCTACCCCTCACGTAATTCTTCACATCTTCCGTTCCGTCTACATCAAAAGTAGTAGCTATACTTCCATCCGTTCTCACTCGCTGTGTGATTGATTTCGGCACATAAGATTCAGTGCCTACAAATTCTCCAATCATAGAAAACCCCCTGTACTTGAATAAGAAATCAATTCCATACTTGGTGTAATCTGGCAGTGTTTCTTCACCGTCATTGTTCAAATATAAAATGGCTCCACTGTTTCGGCCTCTTCTACTGCTCATCCCATCGTTGTAACTGTAGGTAGCTCCGATCAACAACTTCGGAATATTCTCACGTGCCATGTCTGCTTGACGGTATTGACCATACCTAGTGAACAATCCAAATGGTAAGAAATCGACTCTAGCGCCGTATTTAAAACCACCATGATCAACCCCATAAACATTTAGTCCATCACCATTGGTTATGGCAATAGAAGGGCGCAAATAAGAACTTCCACCTGTTTTAAAAGAACCATCGATAAATATTCCGAACTCTCTAATACTACTGAAAGCAGAAGTCAATCTGCTTCTTTCAACCAATTGCAAGGTTTGTGAACCCATTGATAATTCCAAATTATCTGTCGGTGTGGTTTTTTGACCGAAGGAGATGCTGATTTGTTTGGTTAACCCATATCTGATCCAAGCATCCAATAGCAAACTGGCTTGATCATCTCCCACTTCTGAACTTCCGCTTAAATCAAATTGAAACCGATAGTCTAACTTATATTTCTTGATGTCTCCTGTCAATCTCAATCGAGCTCTTCGCATTCGAAAACGAGTCAGGTTATCCTTCTCATCATTGCCATTGTAGTTCAACACTTCCATCATTGGCTGAATGTATCCCCTTAAATTGATGGAATATTCGTCCTTATTTGAAAAAGTCAATCCTTCTCCAAAGGTATATTCGTTCAGCTTTGGTCCGTTTTGAGCATGACCAACAAGGCTACTGCACAGAAAAAGCAGCAGACCCATTGCCAAATGCTGACCAATACTCAAGTTGTTGGTTTTATTCATCAGAAGTTATCTTTTACAAGTAAATTGGAATTGGAAAGCATGTGTTTTCCTTTCGCGAAAACATCAGTTAAGGTTAAATCTTCCGTTAACCCACAGAAATCTGCATCGTAACCTACTTTGATGTGGCCCTTATTCTTCAATCCTAAATTCTTAGCCGGATTAGAAGTAATGATTTTAAAAGCGTCTGAAATGGACACCTTATTCTTTTGCACCAATTGCACGACTTGTGCAAAATTTTGATCAATGGGTGCTCGTCTAAATCCGATCATCTTTCCGTTTTCATCCAACTTTTCTAATCCTGCATTTCCATCGCTACTGAAGGTCATGTTCTCAATAGAAACGCCTTGCTCCAATGCATAGCTCACCGATTGATAAGGTTCTGTATACTTTGAGGCACCAGTAGTAATGTCAATCATTCCACCCATCTTGGCAAATCGAATGGCTTCATCAAACAATTCCTTGGTTCTTCCTACATGTGTTGGAGAAATATTGGCGATTGGAAAATGATGCTCTTCTACCAAACGGAAAAGGATGTCCATTTTTTCAGGTAAATTGCCCAAATGTAGGTGGAGAATTCCCTTCTTCTCTCCGACCATACCACCCACTCTAACTTGTCGCAACAAGCGCAGTAATTCCAAGTCAGTCGGATAAGAAGATCGGATATCAGTTATGGCTATTTTACAACCCAATACCTTATCGATAAATATCATTTCATCTTGTACATTCTCTAAAATGTGAGTGGGTTCCAATCCATAGTAGCCCGTATACATATAAGCCGTTACACCTTCTGTATCTAAAGACTTCACTTTCGCATACAAGGTTTTGATGCTTCTTGTTGACCCATCAGTTCCCAGCAAACCAACTACTGTAGTCGTTCCTGTAGAAACCAACTCAGTCATTTTAATTTCTGGTGTCATCGAAGAAAAGCCATGTTTCCCTCCTGCTCCAATCACATGCAAATGCTGATCGATGAATCCCGGCAATAGAATTTTACCTTGTGCATCCCATGTCTCTAAATTAGGGGCATTACAGGTCAAACCTTTTCCAATGGATAGAATTTTACCTCCACCAACTAGAATGTCATTCACTCCTAAATCTTCTGGACTGTATATGTGTGCGTTTTGAATTAAAAGCATATTAAATAAGGTGATAAATTAAAAGAAATACTAATGCGACTATTAAAGGGATAAAGTTTCGTTTTACGATATCCATGGTGCTCACTCCGGCTATTTCAGAGGTAGCAATAATGACTCCTGCAACTGGTGAAACAGTTCGACCCATTGACGCCGCTAAATTCATGGGTAAAATCATTGTGGTGGTTTTAATTCCAAACTTCAAGGCGATTTTAGGAACCAGTGGCGCAAAAGCAAAAAATGCTGCATTTCCGCTTCCCATAAGCATGGACGCCAAGAAAATCATGACTACCATAACGATAGTCACTCCTGTAGCTCCTAGTCCAATACTTTGGGAAGAGGCAATCAATCCGTCAATAAAACCTAAAGCAATTAATCCTTTGGCGAATATATCAGCAGCGATAATCAAGGTCACTACTGTTTTAAAAATATTTCCCATCCCATTCCAAAACACACTTAAGGACTTCAACACCTCTTTGATGTTTCGAGTCCGAATTAACTCAAAAAAAACGGCCACAAACAAACTGATGAGCATAGCTGTGGTGGTATTTAAGACAATGGGAACGGCAAAAAATTGAAAAATTTCTGAAAACACAATCAATAATATCAACGGCATTAACGGGATAATGGCATAAAAAGCAGGTGCTTTGGTTGCTGATTCATCCTCATCAACAGCTATGAATGTTTTGTCATCTAACTTCTTATCGTAATAACGATTGACGAAATAATACGTCACCATCAGCACCAAGCACAATGGAATCACGACTGGGATTTGTTCTTTTAAAAAGTAAGTGATGGAGTCCTCTTGTTCGATTTGTGTAGCGCTTGCTGTAATAGCAGAAGCTGGACCAATTCCGAAAGCAGTACAGGCTGTGATTACTGAAACAGCCGACAAACGACTGACTCCTAATTTGATTAAAATTGGGAAGATGGAAGCCATCAATAACAAACTCATTCCTGCTGCAGAAGGGATGCAAACGAAAAGCAATTGCCCGATTGGCAACACTGCTACAGTCGTTACATGTGGATATTTTTTCAATAAAGACAATGGTTTCATCGCTAGATTCACCAATGCATCAGAAGCTCCAATCTTGTCGATATACGCTACAAACCCACCAATGGCCATGATCATTAGACCGACTCCTGCATTGGTTTTTGCAAATGATTCTTCCATTAAGCGGAATAAATCAAACCCTGACCAACCAGTAACTTCGTCGAGCACTGGCAGTTTAAAGTTCAATGCTTCTGCTGCAATTAACATCAACAATCCTGCTATTAACAAGACTGCATGTGGGTAATACTTCTTTAACAGAAGACTAGCCACAATGACTATAAAAACTAAGGATAATATGGGTCCCATCAATGTCATAGTTATTAAAATGAGCTGCCGTCTATTTTAGTTCCTGGTGAAAACAACAATGGAGTATTATCGCCATGCTGCTCAAACTCACCTGTAATATCAGGATTTCGAGTATAGGATTCATTTGGATCATTAGATAACTCATCTGAATTAAATGTAATCACCCAATCTCCGTTAGGATCTTTTATGCCAATAACCTCACCTGAATTGTTAAAATTAAATCCTGAGTTTGCATTTAGCACCACTGCTGCGCCAAAGCTTCCTGTAGGATTACCTCCACCAAAAATTACTAGCGCTTTACCTGCAGGAATTACTGAATTAGCAGGGAAAGTATATTGATTGGTACCAGAAGTGGTATCGTCCCAAATTTCATAACCGACCAAATCAAATGGATTTGTACTCAAATTAATCAACTCAATAAAGGAATCGTCATCCTGATTGTAAACACCATCTCCATTTGCGTCTCCATCTAAACCAGAATTTGAAGGATCGTATAAAATCTCGTTAATAATCAATCGAGCAGTTGGAGCTACATCATCGTCTTCTATGGTAATAGATACAGCAGAGGTTGCACCTACTTCAGCACCTGTCACAGACAAAATACTAAGGTCAATGGTTTCTAGCCCTTCTTTCAATGTATCCTGTATAGCAGTCAAAGAAATGCTTGCAGATAAGCTTCCACTTGGAATAGTAATGCTCGATGCACTCAAAATATAATCTACCGTATTGGTAGCAGAACCAGCTGCAAACAAATCCACAACTACGTTAGTTGTTGCCGTATTCCTTAAGGTTGCAATCACAGTAGTGATCCCGTTATCTTCCGAAATATTAATTTGATTGGTGGAAATAGAAACCAATGGTGTTGGATTGACATCATCCGTTTCACAAGCATTTAATCCTAGCAAAAGTCCAGCTGCTAAGAAACCAAACGAAAATTTATTTTTCATACATTCTATTTTAGATAAAAAAAACTAGGGCGTTACAACCCTAGTTTTACTATTTTTTAAAATCTTACTTTTTGATTAAACGACTTGTGCTCACTTTTGAACCCACCATCACTCTCACTAAATATACTCCAGATTCTACCTCTTGAATATTGATGGTATTCGTTTTTGGTTGAACTGACTTCACCAATTGACCGCTCAAGGTATACACGTCAATTTGAGTTGCTCTTTCTTTCAAGTTGATGTTTAACTGATCAGTTGCTGGATTTGGATAAATACTGAACTCAAAATCATTCGCAAATTCATTGATTCTAGTTGATTGATTGGTGATTGAAATGACAGTAGAATCCGAAGTTCCTAATGGATCGTTTGAAGTCGCTATTACCGTCACATCGCCGTCTGCTACTGCAGTTAATAATCCTGTTGCACTTATCGTAGCGAAAGTACTTCCCGTAGAAAGCGACCAAGTTACTGTAGTGTCTGCTGCAGAAGTTGGCAATGCTGTTGCCATCATCTGTAAAGTTCCTGCTAAGGTATTGATGCTATCAACACCTGCCATTCCTTGCACCATTAATGAAGTTACCACAATATTCGTGTCAAATGGAGTACCATCTACTCGAGTACCTGGAGAGAACAATATAGCGGTGCTATCTCCATGCTGCGTTAATATTCCTGTAACATCAGGATATAAAGTGTAAGACTCATTTGGATTGTTAGACAATGTATCTGAATCAAAAGTTAATACAGTTACTCCATTGGCATCTTTCAACGCAATCACTTCGCCTGAGTTATTTAAACTGATCCCATTGGTGTCTACCAAAACAATTGCTCCACCGAAGTTTCCAACTGGAGTTCCTCCTCCGAAAAGCACCAAAACTCCTCCTGGAGGAATTAATGTTCCTGCTGGGAATATATACTCTGGAACCGTTGCAGCGGTATCGTCAAACAGCTCGTAATTACTAATGTCGAAATTGGTATTGCTGTTGTTGTAAATTTCTATAAACTCGTCTTCTCCTTGATCGTAGACCCCATCACCATTGGTGTCACCATCCAAGTTGTTATTGGAAGGATCGTAACAAACCTCATTGAAAAGGATTTGTCCAAACATTAGGGTTGAACTTAGGATAAGAATTGAAAGTGTGTATAATTTTTTCATAATTGAATGTTTTATTTATTGTACTCCCAAAGTAATCAGTAAAAGGGGTACTTTTAGCATACCAATTATTAATATATTAAAATACCAATTTGGAAACCATTATCAATCGCATCTATAAACGATACATCCAAAAGCTACAACAAAAGAACAGAAATGAGAACCGACTCTACTTCTTATTGTACGAAGCGATTAAGCATTCCATCATAGAAACAGAAATTCCACAAGGTGCCAATTTACCGCCTAGCAGAGCAATGGTAAAATCGATTGGAGTTTCTAGAAGCACCATTCTAAAAGCCTATGACTTATTAGTATTGGAAGGTTACATTGAATCTAGATTGGGATCTGGATACTACATCAAACCCTTGCAAACACCTGCAACAACGGAAGGTTCAATAGATCCAAACATCACTTACCCAGAACTCTCTGATTTAGGTAAGTCCTTTTTAGAAAACGTTGGTTTAATCAACAGCACAGACGACCAAAGTGTGGCTTTTCGACCAGGTGTGCCGCCATTGGATATTTTCCCTGTCAATCAATGGAAAAACCTCTCCAACCTTTATTGGCGACACATTAAATCCTCGGCCTTGACCTATTCTCCTTCATCGGGAAATGAGCAGCTAAAAAAGAACATTGCCAATTACCTCAACTTAAGCAGAGGGTTAAAATGCGACAGTCGCCAAATCATTATTGTCTCAGGCTCTCTACAATCTTTGTATTTGGCAGGTAGTGTGGTGCTCAATCCCAAAGATACAGTAGTGATGGAAAATCCTACTTTCCCAAATGTTCATTCTATTTTTAAAAGTCTCAGAGCAAAAATTGAAGGAATCACAATAGATGAAGAAGGAATCAAAGTGGACAAGATTCAATCTTCCACCGCTAAAATCATTCATACTACTCCTTCCGGTCACTACCCCACCGGAATCAGAATGAGTTTAAAACGACGATCAGAATTATTGGAATGGGCAAGTGAAAACAATTCATACCTCATTGAAAATGACTTCGAACATGAAATCAGTAATTACAAAGATGCTTTACCTTCTCTATTTAGCCTAGACCGAGAAGGACGAACCATTTACATGGGAACTTTCAATCGATTGCTGCATCCCTCCATTCGTATTGGGTACATGGTTTTGCCGTTTCCGTTAATCGATCCAGTTGAGGCGCTACTCAAGCATTCACACCGCTTTGTCCCTCCTTCTATTCAGGTGGTTTTGAATCAGTTTATAGAAAACAAATTATTATATAGCCATATAAAGAACTTGATTAAAACCGCTCAACTTCGGAAGCAACTCTTTGTCAACTTATTTGAAGAACAGTTCTCCGACTCCATGACATTGGTGAATAAGTCGAGCAATAGTTTACACTTATTGGCCGTATTTAAAAAAGGGAAAGAAAACGAGTCTATTATTAAGGAGTTCGCCAAAAAGAACATTATAGTTCATGCGTATAGCAAGTGCTTTGTGGGCCACCAAAAAGAAGCTGGTTTTATCTTGGGTTATTCCTCTGTTAGAGAAACATTGATCCAAAGAAGGCTTATGCAAATGGCTGAAATTTACAGGCAACATCCCTAATACTTAATTGGTATGTTAAATAGTATACTTTTGGTATGTTCGATATTATTTAATTTTAAAATAATTTTAAGGTCTTGTTAAAACACTATGAAACAAAATAAATCCTTCCGTTTTTTAATTGCAGTGCTGACCATTTTGCTGTTCAATGCTTGTGATAAAAACGAAGTTATCCCATCGGAAACATCCGATATCGTGGGCACTTTGAAGGGAACGGGCTCTTTTGTATACACTGATTTTGCACCGATGAGCGACAAACCCACCAATGTGTATTATCACATTCCTGCCAATACTACCGCACAATCGAAAATCCTAATTGTTTTTCATGGAGCAAGTAGAGATGCATTAGAGAATAGAAATACACTCATAGACAAAGCCAACCAATACAATACCATCGTTGTTGTGCCAGACTTCTCAGAAATAAATTTCCCAGGAGGAGATGGTTATAATTTAGGGAATGTCTTCATTGACGGAGATCATCCTTCACTGAGCACATTAAATCCAGAAGACCAATGGGCATTTTCACTGATCGAACCTTTGTTTGATTACATTAAAAAGTTGAGCGGAAATAAATCTGCTGCTTATGATGTGTTTGGCTTTTCAGCAGGGGGCCAATTTGCCCACCGTTTTGCGTTTTTTAAACCCAATGCTCGTTTTGATAAATTGGTTTCCTCCTCTTCTGGATGGTTCACCATGCCTGACAGCCAAGTGGACTTTCCATACGGAATCAAAGAAAGCCCTGTGAGTGCTTCGGCAATTGAAAACGCATTTGGAAGAAACATAACCGTAATGATTGGAGAAAACGATAACAATCCAAATGAAGGAGGCTTGCGGAGAAATGCAGAAGCCGATGCTCAAGGAACCAATCGATTGGCACGAGCAAAGTATTTTTACAATCAAAGTAATGCCATCGCAACCGGACAAAATACCCCATTCAATTGGCAATATCAATCCATTCCGAATGTAGCTCATGAATTTGCAGCTACTTCAACTTTTGCCTTTGACCGCATTTTTAGTAAATAAGATTAATAGCAGAATATGATGACCAAGAAGAACTTAGGATTAATATTAGGCCCACTTCTGTTTATATTGATTCAATTTTTCTTTCAAGCAGATGGATTATCACCTCAAGCCACTGCAGTATTAGCCACGACCGTTTGGGTGGCCCTTTGGTGGATAACGGAAGCCATTCCGATTGAAGTGACAGCATTACTCCCGATTATCTTATTTCCACTCTCTGGCGCTTTAGGGCTTACAGAAACGGGTTCAGCTTACGGTCATAAATTCATTTTCTTATTCGTAGGCGGTTTCATTTTGGCCATCGCCATCGAAAAATGGCAACTCCACAAACGCATTGCTTTGCACATCATCCAAATAGTAGGAACTAGTTTGGTCAATATTATGTTGGGTTTTATGCTCAGTACCGCCCTACTTTCTATGTGGATTTCCAATACGGCCACTACGGTAATGATGTTGCCTATTGGAATGGCAGTCATTGCTCAAATGCGAAACAGCGAGTCCTCAGAACTTAGCAGCAATTTTGGAAAAGCATTGATGTTGTCCATTGCCTATAGTGCCTCTATTGGTGGAATGGCCACATTGATTGGCACACCTCCCAACTTAATTTTTGCAGGAGTTATTACTGAATTGTATGGCATTGAAATTTCCTTTTTGCAATGGTTTTCTTTTGGATTGCCCATTTCGATTATCTTATTGGCCGTTTGCTGGGTTTACTTGGGGAAATTTGCTTTCAACTTAAAAGGCAAACAATTTCCTGGTGGTAAAGCATTAATCGACCAACAGCTGAAAGAATTAGGCCCGGTGGGGAGGGAAGAGAAATCAATTTTAGTCGTGTTCCTACTGACCGCTATGGCATGGATTTGCAGAGGATTTTTATTGAACAAAATCATGCCCGCCATGGACGATACGATCATTGCATTAATCGCTGCAGTGATTTTATTCTTGATTCCTTCGAGCAAGAAAGGAGAAAAACTGATGACCTGGAAAGATGCGGTAGAATTGCCTTGGGGCGTTTTATTGTTGTTTGGCGGTGGAATTGCCCTGGCCATAGGTTTTGAAAGCAGTGGCTTGGCTGAATGGATTGGCAGCCAACTGACCAGTTTGCAAGGGCTTTCCATCTTTTTACTGTTGTTGATTATTGTAGCTGCAGTCAATTTCTTAACCGAGATTACCTCCAACTTGGCAACTACAGCGATTCTATTGCCCATATTGGCCGCTTTAGCACTAGTATTGGACATTCACCCATTTTTGCTTTTGGTAGCAGCTACCGTAGCCGCTTCATGCGCTTTTATGCTGCCAGTAGCCACACCACCCAATGCATTAGTTTTTGGAACTGGATATGTAAAAATGAACGACATGATTAAAACAGGAATCTGGTTAAACCTCATTTCAATTGTGATTTTAACGCTAATCGTCTATTTCTGTTTGCCGTTGATTTGGGATTTCGATGTAACTCCGTTTCCAGCATTTTAGGAGGAACTAACTGTTAGTTCATTAAAAAAAAGAAAGGTTGACGATCAAAACTCTATATTTGCAACCAACTTCCTTATCAACTATGATTTAAAAACTATGAACCTAAAAATTACCATTCCAGCATTTCTATTGGCCTTTATTTCGTTCCATTCGTTTAGTCAAAATTTATCCAATGGTTTAAAAGCCCACTTTAATTTTGAAAACAATCTATTGGATGTCAGTGGAAACAATGAGCACCTTACCAATTTAAACGGAAATCCTATTTATAATTTAAGAGATAGTAATAATTACTCTCTTTTTTTGGATGGATTTTCAACCATAACATCCATCACCTCATTCAATAATTCTTCTTATACTCAATCCGCTGTTTCACTATGGGTTAAAACCGTCAATAGTACATCCATTTTCCAAATTTGTTTACAAGGTGCAGGCATGGGATTTGGAGCATACATAGAAGGAAACACTGGAAAGTTTATGGGATTTTTTGATGCGTCGTCTTCTGGTGCAGCAAAAAGTGTAAACCCTATAAATGATAATCAATGGCACCACATTGTAATGCAAAATAATGGAACAGTTACTTTGCTTTATGTTGATGCCATCCTAGAAGGAACTGTACCTGATAATTTATCGGTAGGAAGTGGAACAACCAACAATAAACTTTACATCGGAAAATCTAATCAGGGTCAATATGTTTTTAAAGGAGCATTGGATGAACTTCGAATTTACAATAGATTGTTAACCCAAATAGAGATTGACTCTTTATACAATAAACACAAATTGGTTTCAATCGGAGAAATCAATGAAACATTAGATTTACCAGTTTCAATCTATCCCAACCCAACAAAAGAGCAAATCACAATTGATTTTAAAAAGAAGTACTCCAAAATTGAAATAGAGGTCACCGATATTTTAGGTCAATCCATCCTAAACACGACGCAGCAAAATGATCAATTCTCTCAAATCAATCTTCCGGGTGAACCGGGAATCTATTTCGTTAGAATGGTACTAGATGGAAAGGTTCGTACTCAAAAAGTTATTAAAAAGTAAGCGTATTGTAGATCAGATTCTATTCGTATTTTTCTAACGAATTCAGAATAGCGCTTAAACTACTTCACTTTCTGGCTAATAAAATTAGGTCTAAAGTCAAATTTCAATTGTGATTTTTAGGCTAATCGTCTTTCTCTGTTTGCCGTTGATTTGGGATTTCGATGCAATCCCATTTCCAGCATTTTAGGAAAGCAATAACTTTAAGATTTTACTAGTTCTATTTGATTTTCAATCAAATCTGTTAATTTTATTGAACCTGATTGTGGAATTAGTTCTTTTTTTCACTTATCTTCGAGTTTGAAAAATTTGGTTGTAAAATTTAAATAAAATGAATTATCCGTTTTTAAATGACAACGACTTGTCCGCCGTGGCGGAAACGACTAATACGTTTACTGCCGTGGAGGAAACGACATTACTTGTCAGACTATTGGCTGAAACGACTAATAACCGTTTTTCTGATTAATTTTTAGCTTAATAAATTGTAATTAATATATATAAAGTACATTCTGACATAAGGTGAATAAACGTACCATTCGCTTTATTCGGATGTTACCTTTCATTTCCCACATCGCAACTTCAGAACCAAATTGGAACGGAAGTTATCTATATCTCCAGTTTTTATTAATTTTTTGCAAATGTAAAATGGATTGCGAAAATGAATTAAAATTATGATAGATTTGAATAAGATATAAACAACTGAGTATAAATGACTAATTGTTATTTATTCGAGAATTAATTGTTAAATATTATTTTTTACTGTATAATTATGAAACATAGATTTTTATATAGGGCGCTTAGAAAGCTTGAAATTGAATCCGACTATACCTTGATTCCAAAGGAATTTTCAAATGAAGAATTTACCTCAGAACCAAGATTTGGAATAGATACCACTTTCCCCTTTAAATTTGGTAGTGTTGATAATAAAGTGAGACAGCATCAATGGAAACAAGATGGTTTGCCAACTCGTGGCATATCAACTACTCCGTTTTTTGAAAGAGCAGAGTTTTATGGTCAACGAAATAGAATTATCGCAAAGATTGATAGTCAATTGTTTGAAAAATATGGAATAGAAACATTTGATGTTAATGAAATCTTAGGTTTCAGACCTTCAGATATTGCGGTTAAGGAAGATAATGAGATTATTTTGACTTATAATAAATCAGGAGCATTTCCCAAAGACCTTATTGTCGAATTGATAAATTTAGATGAGATTAAAAACGAAAGGTAACAATGCATAATAAAACATAAGGGCGACAGTGGTTTACGGAATATTTATGCGTTTAATAAAGCCCGCCAAATTTGCAATTTGACGAGTTGATTAAAAAGTTTAAATTTGTGTCTAATCGCAAGTTTGGCTACGTGCAATTATGAGAGTTTTGTGTTCCAAAATCCTTACGTTTCATATGCCAACGTTGGGCACAATATAAACGATGAAAGCAACTTCAGTATTCATAATCACATTGGTCGTTACAATTTCGACAGCATGTGGACAGTCTGTAGAAAACATTGTCCGAAAAATCGCTGACGTAAATGAAGTTCAATACAAACATGTTGGAATTGCAGGGCAACCAAGTGAGAATTACCAGAATTTTGAAAAACTCAAAGAAAAGGCGGACATTCAGACTCTTCTTGATCTGACTGAAAACAAAAATCCAGTAGTTGCTTGCTATGCAAGTTGGGCTTTAATTGACAAGGAATATTCAGACTTAGCTCCAATATTTTCAAAATATCTAAACTCTGATAAAAGTGTTGCAACGTTCAGTGGTTGTATAAAATCCGAAGACAACTTGTCAAGTGAATTTTATCATAGATTTTGGAATAAGACAAAGGATAAGAGAACAAACCCAACACTTATAAAACTAGACAGCCTTATTCTTTACCTTGACAATCCAGATTGGCTCTTACTAACCAGAGCTTTAGAAAACAGAGTTTACCCAAAATCTTACAACCAAAGAATTGCCACCTTGGCTTTTGAAAAAGGATATAAGGAAGCGTTTTTTTACCTGTCGAATTGGTACAAGGCTGAATATAACGACCAACTTAGAAAAGCTTTAGTCAAGTATCTGAAAAACACCAATTTTAAAGATGTGGGAACAACTCCGTATTATGAAACCGTTGCTGAACTTCTAAAATTTAATGATGATAATATCCAAAAAATTGTAATCGAGAAACTTAAGAACGACAGGCATTGGGAATATGATAAGGAGAAGTTTAAGTTTCTACTTGACCAATATTATATCTACCAAAGTGACTTAGAAAAATAAAAATACTGTGCCCAACAATGGCTAAAAATCATAGCTGCCCTGCGGGACAGCAACGCTTTTTAGCCGGGCCGTTATGCGTAATTCAATAAAAAAAGAATTTAAGAAATGAAAAAACTATCGAGTATTCTGTTGATTTTGGTCTCAATTGGAATTTTTGGAACACGTATTTCAAAAAAGGTTGTTTTTGAGCAAAATGTTAAAGGCTATTTAAAAAGAGCGGGTGATGCAAACACCATAGAGCTTGCGAATATTGAATTAACTAAAGCAATTGATTATTTAGAAGCCAATAATTTAACAAGTGGCTATACATCAATTCTATGGAAAACTCCAGATGAAGATGTTGATTTTTGGTTTCGAAATTTAAAAGCAAGCCAAAATGAACTTCAAACTTTGAATTCCGAAAGTCCTTTGGAAAGAACAAATGTTTTAATGAAACTCAGAGAGACATTATTGGATACAGGTGAAAGTACAAAAGTTACAGTACCAAGAGGGTTAGCGGTATTTCCAAATAATAAGTTATGGGCATTTTTAATGTCAATTGCAATCTTATTTGGATTCATAGGTATAATGATTCCTGTCGTTGAAGCTGATAAGAAATCAAAAAAGGAGAAAGCCACCAACAATGGCTAAAACGTCAATAGCTTCCATTCGGTCGCTACTACTTTAAGCCAAGTAGGTAATCAAAAATCTGGTACGTTAAAGGGACATCCTTTACACTATTTGGACTTATAGTCTGAAAGCCATTTGAAAAGCATATTGATTTTCTGAAAAACACCAACAATTACTTTTTGGAAAGAAGATGAATATCGCTAAGTACTAGTATAACAAACTCCTTCCATTTATTCCAATGAAAACTGCACTATAGCAGCTTTAAACAGCCACTTTGTTATAGTTAAATAAATGCAATAAAACTCACCTTTTAGAGGTAGAATTTTCCGTTCTAGAATATGTTGAATACCTTTGCCCAATTAAGCTCATCTATTCCTCCTGCAGCTTTCGGAATTCAGTCATACCTCATTCGTATTTCTCAGTAAAATAATAATAAGCAGGCAGATCTATTAACTATAATTTAATTATTCTCCAACTTGATAGAATACATTTTCCTATTTACCGTATTGCTTGTTTCCAATGTAATCCTAATCGGGATAATTCGTGGTGAAATTCGGCACAAATTTGTCGAAAGGAATTTATACGATTATTATGATAAACACCCGAACGATTTTACAACACGGCGTTGGCACAACTTTAAAAAGTCAGCTTTTCAAAAAACAGGGTTGATTATCGTGCTACTTTTAACCATTATTGAATTTTACCTGTTCAATTCTACCAGCTTCTAAGGTCCAACGGTCTATTTACGAGTTAAAATTAAGGAGTAAGATGAGGCTTAGGATTACATAATAAGAGTCACAAAATCAATAGAATAAACTAAGCCCAGTTTGTTCTAATAAGCATCTTCAGTACTTTTTTTAGAACTCTCTACTACTAATTTACTACCTAAATAAACGAGTATTTAAGTAAAATTCGGAACTTGTAAGGGTTAATTGACATTCCATTAAAACTCACAACTATGAAAACTAAAGAATACTCAAACGGAGAAATTACCATCAATTGGACACCTGAAAAATGCATTCATGCAGGGGTATGTGTCAAAACACTACCGAAAGTCTACCATCCCAAATCACAACCTTGGATTCAACCTGAGAATGCAACAACTGCAGAACTAATTGACCAAGTAGGCAAATGCCCCTCAGGAGCGTTGAGTATTAAAAAGTAAGTTTAACCAATTATTATTCAATAGACTGCAGAACTATTCCTTTTTTTCTCTTATTTTCGGAATTGGAGAACTTAAAGTATTGATATGACTTACTGAGTGTTTTGTATTCATTCGTTCTCAAAAAACTACCATGAAAAGATTCATTACATTATCCTTTGCATTATTAATTTTCAATTGCTGTTTCGCACAAAACACTGAGCTATTAACTGGTTTTTGGAAATTTTCGAATGTCTCTAGCACAAACCCAAACTGTAAAGACGTCAGCTATTTTCCTATACATTCCTTTCATTTTAAAAAGGATGGAAAAGCAGAATTTAAATCGGAAGAAGGAATTGCAAAGGCTGATTACAAGGTAGTAAATAGGGGAATACAATTAACCAATTTGATTGAAAATGGAGTGAAGCAAGCAGGAATGGCTGAATTTGAAATAAAGGATTTAACCGCCACCACCCTTACCTTGAAAGTCCAATATGAATGCGGTAGCATTGACATACTTTTCAAGAAGTAAAAATGAATTTAAAAATCATCGTAAAACCCTCTTCCCTCCTATTCTTATGGCTATCCACTTAGCTATTTTTCTCCTAGCTTATCTTTGAGAGTTTATAATAATTAACTTCACAGTACAAACACACCTCATGTTAAAGCAACTCATCAGTTACATCTACCCTTTTACCAAAGAAGTACAGTCGAAGTTTAGTGGAATATTAGAGGTGACCCTAATCAATGGCCGAAAAGTATTGGATACCTTGAATACCAATTATTCCTTTGGATCACTGCAACGCGTGTTGAAGTTTTCGTTGGATCAAATCAATCTGGAGCAAACTAAAAATGCTTTAATTTTAGGGTTAGGTGGCGGATCCGTTATACAAACGCTTAAAGAAGAAAAAGGGTTCATGGGTAAAATTACTGCTGTGGATATTGATCAAGTGATCATTGATATTGCGGCCAATGAATTCAACATTTCTTCTGACGACCAAGTTGCCATTATTTGTGATGACGCATTGAATTTTGTAGCAAATGATGCAAACAAATACGACCTTATCATTGTGGACCTCTTCCTTGACAATAAAATACCTAGTCAATTTTTGACGCTCGAATTTTGGAAGTACGTTTTGGACCTATTGGCAGAGGATGGAGATATCATTTTCAACACTTTGTGCCACCCAAAAACGGATTTAACTGTTCTGAAAGAAAAGCTTCACCGAAGACACATGAACTTCGAAGTTCACCGATATGTCGAAAAATCCAATAAAGTATTAATTGCACACAATAACCACGCAGCATAAACACCATATTTTGAGCAAACGGCCTATACTACAAGCGACAGTTATTGTTGCCCGCAGACAGTGCTCGGCTAGCGGCTACTTTAAATAACACAATCGTTTGGTACGATTTCTTTTCTAGTGCTATTCCGTTGCACATTGGTCCCACATTAAGCATTGCGGCCAATCCTACAAATGGAATGGTAACTCTAACCGGAGTGTTAAATCCAAAATCAGCAATCACCCTTTATAACACGCTTGGAAAAATGGTGCTAAAAGCTTACACTCCATCTTCAACAATCGACTTGAGCCATCTTCCAAAAGGAATTAACTTTCTAACCATTACAAACGGACTGGCCCACTTTTCTGAAAAAATAGTGTTGCAGTAAATGCTCCTCACCTAGCAGTTGCAAGGCTTTGCTAAAATAAATCCCTTTTACAACACTTTATTTTTCAACAGACTATAGCTTTATTGAAAAAAAGCCATTATATTAGCGACTGATTAAAAGGCTGTTGGTGATTATTGATTTAATTGACAGCTGGCTTTTTCTTATTAAGCATTGAAATACAAGTTAATATATGCTTAAAATAAGAATATGATGCACTGAGTGTGTTAAATCAATAGATGTGCTTCATATCGTAACAATTAAACCGAAATAAAATGAACAAAAATTATCAGGACGAAAATTTTTTCCTTTCCGAAAATGGAAGCGATCAATTTGAAAAAGAAACATCCGAGAAAACAAAACATTTATGTGTTACTGACGAAGCGGATGAAGTACAAAGAGTCGACGAGTCTCATTCTGTAAAAGATAAGCAGAAGCTTATCGAAATTGTCGTTGGACTTGGAGACCACATTCCATTATGGAATCAAAATGTTATTCTAAGGTGGCGATTGCATCCATCATTTAATAACTACAGTAATTCGGAAAATGTAAAAAGCTACGTCAGGGGCATATTTAACGATGCGGTGAATGCATGGGGAACTTCTTCTCCTGTATCATTTAAAGAGGATAATCGGTATATTGATTTCGAGATTATCATGAGACCAGACAACTGCAATACTCATGGTTGCACCCTTGCAAGTGCTTTTTTCCCTAATTCTAACATTAATGTTCTTACTCTTCACCCGAAGATGTTTCAACAGAATCGTATTGAGCAAATCGAAACTATGATTCATGAAATAGGCCATATTTTCGGGCTAAGACATTATTTTGCAAAAGAAAAGGAAGCCACTTGGCGTAGTGAAATATTTGGTCACCATTACCCATTAACTATTATGAATTATGGACATAACTCTACACTGACGGATCAAGATAAATTGGATTTAAAAAAATTATATTCAATGGTTTGGAGTGGTCAATTAACTCAAATTAATGGAATGCCGATCCGCTTGTATAAATCACGAACTCAATCTTGAAAATAGAATACAAAGCACAATCGAGTAGATGGCTCCGACTAATCCCGATAGCTATCGGAAAGGCAGTTCGTTAACCATCATGACAATTGCTCTTTACACTAATTATCGCTATCTCATACTTTCATAAAAGAACCCCCATTGACAACACTTTATTTTTCAATAGACTATAGTTTTATTAAAAAAAAGCAGTTACCTTGGCGACTGATTAAAAGACGGTTGGTGATTATTGTTTTAATTGACAGCTGGCTTTTAACCATTAAGTATTGAAATATTAATAGATAGAAATATAAAAAGTAGACAAACGTATCTTTCGATTTAATCGGGTGTTGTGTGTAATTAAAGAGAAAATATGCCATTCAAAGAAGAAATAAAAGAAGGAATAGAGGATTATATAAAAAATCACTTACCAGATGAATTTTGGTTTGATGACTACTTTGATTATGTTGATGATGAAAAATTAAAAAATAGATTGTCAGAAGAATTTAAAGCCATTCGTTACATATATAAGTTTATGGAAGGAATGCAAGCTGATGACTATTTGCAAAATGCTCAAATCAGAATTCAGATATTTTACTATGCGTCAATATACGAAGCGGTGATACACCATCTTCTTTTTGAGACTTTTAAAGACATACAAGATGTTAAAGATTTATTTAAAACTAAAATGTATAAGAAGATTTCTGTCAGCAAAGAATTAAATGAATTAGTTCACGATGGTAAGGATATTATAACAATGTACGAAACCATCGGGAAAAGAGAAATAAACACCATACGCTTTGAGCATAAAATTGAGGCTTCTACTAAATTAGGATTGATTGACGAAAAACTTGGAGAAGAATTAAAAGAAATATATAACCTAAGAAACGCTATTCATCTGCATGCAGAACTACGTAAAGGAATAGAATACGAAATGGAAATGTCCACTATTGCTTATAGAAGAATGAAGATATTTAGAGAGCAAATAACATCCGGATTGGATAAATTAAAATAAGAGTGATTTTTTCAAAAAAAATGAAAATCTTAGAACCATTATTATGATAGAAGAAACTCTTAAAAACATAGAAAGACTGCAAGGCCTAATGGTGGCTTATGTTACAAATGGAAGAAATCATGAACAACCAGCGGAATACAAGAAATTATTTATCGACACTCTAATCTCATTAGAGAAACTTAACTACGAGAATCCTAATCAATATCGCACTCTTGAAGAATTTTGGGGAGTATGTAAACTTCGCTTTGGAACTTATGCAGAAAGACGTGCATATGTAAGTGAAATATATGGTGATATAATGATCGATTTAGAAAGAAAGATAAGGCAAGTTCCTGACCCAAAACAATGGACAAATGCAAATGAAGAATTAAAAGATGAACTTTCTCCAATTAGAAAACAATGGTTAAAAGCTAAAAATTTTCTATTAGGATCAACGCCTGATTTTGAAAACTGCATTAAGGAAGCGACAAACTCAATTGAAAGTTCACTTCAAATACTTCTTAATCAACCTAGAGGAACTTTAGGGAAAATAATAAAGAATGCAGATTTAGATAGTGATATTCAAAAACTGATAAGCCAAATGTATGGTCTAATAAGTAATAAAGATTTTGTGCGACATGGTGGAACTGTAGAGCAAGACATTTCAAAAGAAGATGCCGAATTTTTCCTGAACTTTTCTGCAATATCAATTCAATATATCAAGAAGAAAATAAAAAACAACACACAACAAAGAACTGAGGTATAGTGCATAGAACCCTAAGGGATGCTAAGTTACCTTAAACAAAATGTTGTGTGTCAGTGAAATAATCAAAGAAAATGAAAATATTGAAAGACAGAAATAAGATGCCAACCCCACATAAAGTCACATTTGCTTGCGCCATCTCACGAGTTAAGACTTCACAAGCAAAAGATCCTATAATTTGCTAACAATAAAACTAATACAATGGAAATAATTAATTTAATAGGAAGTATTTGTTCAATTCTTGGGCTTTTAGTTGCAGTTTTTCTAACTACTCAATTAGTCTCAATTAAGAATAAAATGACAGACAATTCAAACAACAATGTCCAACAAGAAAAGAACAAGGTGAAAAACGGGGACATTGCAGGACGTGATGTAAATAAATAGACTGAATGGCGGACGAAGAAAATAAAAACGAAGTTACCCTATCAAACAATACTGTTGATAATGGAGATATTGCAGGGCGTGATGTTATTAAGCCAACTACAATCAACATTGGACGAGTTTCGTTTGGTGGCAAATCTCAATTGGAAATTCTCTATGAAAAACTGGAACAAGAAAAAGAGAACTCTATGGGCATTTCCGAAATGGTAGAAGAATTAATGCACTTTAAATCTTATGCTGCAAATACAGAAGTAATGGGACTTGAAAAGAAATTAGAAAACGGAAATAGGCTCAGGTATCTAAATTTTGCAGAAAATGCAAAAGAGAAGTTCACCAAAAAACTTTTAAAAAACGAACATTCAGAAACGGCACAACATATTTATGCATTTCTGCTCGCGAAGGTCTATTCACGTTTTGAGACTCAAATATATCCACGGCTCAATGAAGGACATCCAGAAGGATATATCAATCAACTTCTTGACGAGTTCATTATAAGACCATTGGAAGATTTATTAGGAGATAATTTGCTCCGAATTTATGAAGATGAAATTAATGGAATGATTTATTTCCTTATGGGTAACTGTCATATCAAATGGAACTAATATGTTAATCTATAGCCAAGCTTACGACTTGTATCACACCATGTTTAGGATACTCCAAATCATGGAAAAGACAGAGCAAAACTTGGAAGTTGATAAACTTCGAATTTTAGATTTTTATTTAGCATTCCCTGCTGAACTTCTAAAAATAAGAAGTTTTGTGGGCTTTAGGAAATATGAAAAATTTCTTAAAGCCGAAACGAATTCATATGAACGAGTAATTGATAGAAAAAGACTTTTTTTCAAAATGGAGAACATTCAAATTTCTGCTATGAAAGCTCTAATTTCTTATGACTTATTTGATGCTAACGAATTTAAAAATGGTAAAATCAAAAAAACAGATGTTCCGCTTTCTGAAAGCTTGTCATCAAGAATTCAAATAGCCAATAATGAAAATCAAAATTTGATTACACTAATTACAGGTCCATTAGCTTCTATGAAGCTATATGGTCATTTAGGGCTTAAAGAACGAACCAATCTAATAGAATTTAAGTATGACGCAATTTAATCCATTTTTAAAGTTAAATAGATTAACCATTTATACTAAAAATGGTAAAACTGCTTACGATCAAAATTTTCACGAAGGTGTTAATATTATTAGGGGGCATAATAGTGCAGGTAAATCTACGATTGGGAACTTTATTTTTTATGTTCTAGGTGGAGATTTTAAAAAATGGACAACAGCAGCTGCTCAATGTGGTGATGTATTCGCTGAAGTATTTATCAACTCTGAACCTATAACAATTAAAAGAACCGTCAGTGTTGCGGGTAATCAACCAATGTCAATTTTTTGGGGGACATATGAAGAAGCTTTAAAATCAGCCAGTGAAGGGTGGCAAACTTTCTCATACAGAAGAACAGAGAGCAAAAAAAGCTTTTCAAATGCTTTATTTCTTGCTTTAGGTTTTCCCGAATTAAGGGGTGATGTTGACAGTAATATTACAATGCATCAAATTTTAAGGATGCTTTATATTGACCAAAAGAGTTTAACTCTTGACTTATTGATGACCGAAAATTTTGATTCATCAATAACAAGAAAAACCATAGCTGATTTACTTTTCGGGGTTTATGACGATTCATTATACAGCGATAAAATTTCATTAAGAGAATCAGAAAAAGATTATGATATAAAGAAAAAGCAATTTGAAGGAATTGAGCAAATATTTAAAGCTAGCGACAATGAAACAAATGTAGGAACCATTAATGCGCTAATTGAAGAAAACAATAATCAAATCAAGAGTATAGACGAATATCTTGAAAAGTTAACTAAAGAACAGAATGAGGCAACTATTAAGTCAGATGAAGAAGAGCTCAAGGTTGTTACGATAAAAACAAATTTGTTGGCATCAAGAAATAGTCTATCGCTTTTACAATCGGAAATAAACAAATTTGAATTTGAACTTTTAGATTCTCAAGATTTTTTAAGAAGCCTAGAGAAAAGGGCTTTAGCATTATCTGACTCTTTACTGACCAGAGAAACTTTCGTTGATTTAAAAATGCACCATTGCCCTAATTGCCTATCTCAACTAGAGCCTGTAGAAGATGATACGCACTGTGAACTGTGTAAACAACAGCTACCCGAAGATAAGGGCTCTTCTCAGATAAAAAGAATGCAACAGGAGATTGACAACCAAATTAGAGAATCAAAAAAAATATACTTAGAAAAGGAACATAAGTTATTAGAATTTAAATCTAGCTATCCCACTCTTGAACAAAAGGTAAGAGCTTTTCAAAGAGAACTTGATGAAGCTTTATCAAATGTCAAAACTTTAAGAAACCAAGAGTTTGACGAATTGCTAATAAAAAAAGGTGAATTGCGATCTAAGAATGATTACCTAATTAAACAGCTTCGTGCATTGGAGCAAATTGAAGTATTAAGGAAAGAACTTGCAGGGCTTAAGATTAAAATTGATTCACTAAAGTCAAACATTTACTCTAAGGAAACTGAACAAAGAACTCGTTTACAAAATGCTTTTCACGTTATTCAGGCAATAACCTTGCGATTATTGCATAGTGACTTAGGAAGGCAATCGGAATTTAGCACAGGTAAAAAAGTGGAATTAGACTTTGAGAAAAACACATTTTCATTAGATGGTGAAAACAACTTTTCTGAAAGCTCTAATGTGTATTTAAAAAACAGCGTTCGTTTCTCAATCTTTTTTGCATCACTACAGAAAGACTTTTTTAGACTCCCAAGGTTCATACTTTGCGATAATATTGAAGACAAAGGAATGCAGCCAGATAGAAGTCAAAGTTTCCAAAAGGAGATTGTAAAACTCTCGTCTGAATCAGAAGTGAGTCATCAAATCATAATTACTACATCAATGATTTCACCTGAATTAGACAATACAGAATTATGCGTGGGAGATTTTTATTCTGAAACAAACCAAACATTAAAAATTGACTAAATTAATGGAGCCATTAACGATCACGCACATTGCCATGTCCCACAAGCCAACCAAAAAACCAAAACTTGGCAACGAGTGTTTCTGTTCAATTCAACAAATTTCAGACAATCAGGACAAACGAAAAAACCGAACGCACAACAATGGCTATAGCGCATTGTCGCCCTGCAGGACACGCCAACGACACCATAGCAATGATAGTTATCAAACATTAATTACATCTTATGAAGATTCCAATTTGGATAATAATTGCAGGAGGTATAGGGCAAATTTTTACTGCACTTGTTTACCCATATATTAGACATCGAGTTTTCGATTGGTACAATGACGTAAAACAATTGAAACCTCTAAACCAAGAAATCGCAAAAACATATGGTCGTTACATTCAAGGATTAAATTTTAGTTTTGGTCTAATTGCCATCTTAATTCCTGATCAACTGCAAAATAAATCCGACTTAGCAATTGCATTAACAGTTCTCATAGGGGCATATTGGACAGGAAAAGTTGCAACTCAAATTGCATATTACCCAATGTATGAAATACCAAAAGAGCCAATTATTAAATACGGTGGATATGGGATGAATATACTTTTTACCTTTTTCGCAGTGGTTTACATTCTGCTTGTTTTAGTAAATCTTGAAATATTATAAAAAGCGATTTGCCAACCAGAGCTATAAAACAGTTAACTATTTATGATTTTTAAAAAGATAATATCAAATACAATTTATTCTTTACTTACTATTTTAGTGTTGCTATTGTTAAGCTTGGTGGGCGTTTACTTCTTATTTTTCAGTATAACTTTATTATTTTTTGTAATAGCAATGTTACTTTTTATCTCATCTTTTGTTGTGATATTCAAGCAACAGAATATACCCAAATTGATAATTGTAACAATTAGTGGTTTAATTTTATTTGTTGGAACTTATCAACTAGCATATCAATATCTTGATTGGTTATCTATAAAAAAGTATGAAGGAATATCAAAAGTTAATTCAAAAGGTGCTTCATTAATCCAAAATGGAGATATTATATTCCAAACTTCACTATCTAACCAAAGTAAAGCCATTCAACTAGCAACTAATTCAAAGTACAGTCATATAGGTATTATTTATGAAAATGAAGATCAATTTTTCGTTTATGAGGCTGTACAACCTATCAAATTAACTCCTTTGAATAGTTGGATAAATCGAGGGAAAGATGGTCATTATGTGATTAAAAGATTGAAAAATGCCAAAGCAATATTAACTCCTGAAGTTCTAACTAAGATGAGAGAGGTTGGAGAGAAATACAATGGAAAGAATTATGATCTTTATTTTGAATGGTCAGATGAAAAAATCTATTGTTCTGAATTAGTATGGAAAATTTACAAAGAGGCTACAAATATTGAAATTGGAAAACTTGAAGAACTATCAGATTTTGACTTATCCAATGATATTGTTAAACAGAAAATGAAAGAAAGATATGGCTCTAATATTCCACTAAATGAAAAAGTTATTTCACCAGCGGCAATGTTTGATTCAGATAAATTAGTAACCATTATTGAAAAGTAAAAACAATTTAGCTAATGCAATTAAGGCTACTCTTCTTTTCCCTCGTTATCTTACTTTCTTCGGGGCTTAAAGCGCAAATTAAAGAGAAAAGTAAACATTGCTATAAGCGAATGATTTCATATGAGAGTCTTTTAAAAGAAGAAAATCAGTTAAATCTAAGCGAGCATTTATCAGATTGGGACAGTACTGTCTTTTGCAGCTATTGGCAGCCGTTGGACAAGAAACAATGGGTTAGTGGGTTTCGGTTACCAAAATGGAGAATTGTACCAATTAGAAGTTCTATTCAATCGAGAAATTAATCCTATTCCATTTTGGGCTATTGATGTATTAAGAATCAAAAAAAAGAAGATTAGATCTGGTTCCAAACAACAAGAGATCCAGCAAATGAACTTCGATACCTTATTTGCCTTAAACAAGGATTCTTTAAATTTAAAAACTAGAGGTACTATTTATAAAAGCACTTCTCATCAACCTTATACTATTTTAATAACCACTAAAAATGAAGTTTTCAACTTCATGTACTTTTATGATTCCAAATACTATCAATCGGAAGCTCCCACGAAAGAGCGTGAACTCCTTTTGAATAGCATAAATGGTTTATTGAGGATTTTAGAAGATTAATTGGTTATAATTGAACAATTAAGACTAAACCATTTCATATATCATCTTTTAGCTCCACACTATTTACAATTTCATTTTAACTGTTCGGTTCCCGTCTTTTCCCCTTTCTTTATTTAGTAGTTTTATAGCCTTAGAATTTCCATTTTTAGATTACCTGTTTCTATGAAAACCATTTTTAAGTGGACGTCCATTTTAATATTGACTTCCCTCCTTTTTCTAGGTGGTTACTACTTCCGCTATCGCTTTATTCCGCTTGTAAAAGTTGGAAATGCTACTGACATCCACTATAAAAACACAGAAGGGTATTCCGATCAACTCAGTTATCAATTGGGCGATACCGTCGCCTTAAAAATACGGGCATTGTCCAATGGAATTGGAATTGTCAATCGGTTGTTGAGTAACGGAGAAAAGTTGGCGTTAGATACCTTTGAAATCAAGCTGCAAGAACAACCCATTGATTCTACTCAATCGGAATTTGGCTGCGATTGGAAAACCACCAATCGGTTTCACCTCAACGAGTCCTTTCAATCTGGTTATTACCAAATAGATTTGAGCGATGGCATGGAAAGCAGCTCCATCAATTTTATCATAGAAGATCACACCCCATCAAAAGTGATCGTACTCGCTCCTATTTCTACTTGGGTGGCCTATAATGATTGGGGAGGCAAATCGTTTTACAACAACAACTACGAAGCGAAAACCGTTTATTATTCGAGTACCCAACGACCCAACAAACCTGAAAATTTAATCGTAGAGGCTCAAATCGCTAATTTCTTTGGCACCCATTATAACGCCGCATTGGCACCCGATTATTATTTAGAGAACAACCTCGATGAACTTCGAAAATACGATGTCATTGTATTGGCCTATCATGCTGAATATTTTACGGAGCAGATGTATACCAATTTGCTTCAACTCGTAAACGAAGATAAAAAATCATTGATTTCACTGGGTGGGAATCAAGTGTATTGGAAAACCAAATGGAACGCTGATTATACCATTTTAGAATGCCACAAAGACCTCACTTCTTTCGATGACAACATCTTGGATTATGGCGGCATGTGGCGGCATCACTTCGGTAAATCGGAGCACCATTTATTGGGAGTTCGTTACACCGAAAGCGGCATTCACACCTTTGCTCCATATGCTGTAACCGCAGCCGACCATTGGATGTATAATAACCTACCTGTTCAAAATGGAACCCTCTTTGGAAGCACAGGAATCACCAATCGAGGAATTTCAGGTGATGAAACCGACAAACTCGTTTCACTAAAAAGCAACATGACGGTATTGGCCAAAGGTCAAAACTGTGCTGAAAGCATAACCGGAAAGGACTTGGAAGATTGTATTCAGCAATCTGGAGCTGACTTCGTCATCACAGAAAATGAACAAAATATGATACTTTCTACAGGTTCTATAGAAAGTGGAGCCGGTTTAGAATCCGACTCCGTATTTACTACTATGATTCACAACTTTATGGAAAGGGTGTTGAATCCTTAATTCAATCTCCTTTTTTATTTGATCAAAATCGTTTGGGTTTCGATTCTATTGCCATTCTGAATCAACTCCAAGGTGTATCGTCCTTTCGCCAAATTAGAAGGAATTGCAAATGAAATGTTCATTTCTCCTTCTACTCCACTCACTTTTTCAAAACTCAACAATGCCCCATTCACATTGTATAAATAAAGTTCCAAAGGCGCAGCAGTTGCACTCAAAAACGCGACAGTTAAGGCTTCTCCTTGATTAACAGGATTCGGATATACTTTTGATTGAGTGATTGAATTAGAAACGCCATATTGCACTGATTGCGGTTCAAACACCTCCACTTTACCATTGAAGTCCGTTTGTCTTAGTCGGTAATAACTTACTCCTCTATAAGGATTCGGATCTATGGTAGAATATTGAATGGATTCCACACTATTTCCTGCTCCATCTACTCGAGTTAAGAATTCATAATGAATACCATCAGTTGATTTTTCTACTGTAAAATAGTCGTTGTTGATTTCACTTTGAGTTTCCCATTCTATGGATACATCTGAATTAAATAAAGTAACGTCAAAAGAATTCAACACAATTGGCAATGGGTTGTTTGTTGTAGTAGAAGCCAAAGTAAATGGACTGAAAGAAGTAATTGCAGCACCCGAAACTATAGAACCGGTTGCAAATCCTCCTGAAGTTCCCCCATTTCCTTCATTGGCCCAAACTCCACCGCTAAAATGACCTACTCTGAGTTCACTCAAATTATCCACTCCTCCACTATTAGCTCCCCAAGTTAAGGTTACAAAAACGTTATTGGTTCCAACTGTTCTTTCCAATAACCAATATTCACTCAAGCTTACATGTTCTATCCCGACACCCTTAGAGCTTCTTGAATATCCAGCTGTCTCAGGATTTACCTCGGCATATGCAGCTTTAAAAGCTGATGAAGTACTTGATGGAGCAGAAATAATAATTGGTCTATAAAATCCACTGTCTCCAACTGGAAATGTGAAGGCATCGTTTCCTATTTTCTCAATGGGTCCATATGCATATGAATTGTTGGATGCACCGGTAGCAGTCACATTGTCCAACAAAGTCATAAAATTGGTTGGTGTTGAAATTAAATTTCCTTGGTTGAATTGCAATTGCACGCTTCCAGTAATTGGTGTATTCAATGTTACCTCTTCAACCGCATTATTCAATGCAAATCGTCTAAAAACTGGAATGGCAGAAGCTCCTACTCTATTGATGCTTTGTGCAGTGGTTCCATTCATTTCCACCACTCCTGTGCTCACCCCTAAAGTGATCGGATTAATAGTATTAAATGTAATGTTTTGAGCATAGGTAGAAACTCCATTATAGGATGGTTCCAAAGTTCCAGTACTAGAGGTAGTGTAAGTCACATTTCCATTAAAATCATCAGGAAAATTATTAGAAAGTCGCATTCGATCGGTTCCATTGTGGTTAAAAGTCACCGCCTGATTGAAGACATTACTTCCATAGGAGTCATCATTTACATTAGAAGTTTTGGTAATTGTGGTTACTCCATTATAAATAGTCTCTCTGGTTGTAATTCGTGGACTTGAAATAGTGAAGTTTCCACCCCAATTGCTTGCATAAAGGGTCGTATTGGCAGTTCCAGTTAAAGTCAATGATTGCGCAGTTGCTCCCGTTTGAGTAAAGTTTCTAAAGTATAAATCTCCTGCAATAAAGCCTCCTGCACCAATGGTTATCGTTCTTGAAGCGGCAAGTATCCCTGCACCTGAAGCACTCCCAAAATAAACTCCATCACTATTGGCATTTGTGGAAGCTACAGTGATATTTCCATTGTAAACATTAATACTGTTGCCGCCATTGTTTAAATAAACTTCTGAATTGGTGGAAGAACTAGCGTTTGTAATGGCAAGATTTCCATTACAAACAACGTCTCCACTGTTCCCAAAATAAATGCGTTTTACTGAACCTCCACCAGCATTATTTAAAGTTACCGTACTATTAAAAGTAACAGCAGAACTAGTATTTTCAGCAACATATAGGTAGCCCACATTACCTGTAGGTTGGTTCAACAAATTGGCAGGTCCACTTAAAAACACTGAACCAGAAAGTCCTAAATAAGTTCTAACATCAGTTCCTGGGCCATTGTTGTTAATAGTAGTGTTTCCACCAATGCTAAGGGTAGATACACTATTCGTACTTATATAAATGTAACTTGTAGCTGTTCCATTGTTGGTGACTGTCAAATTTCCTGCAATAGAATTTCCTGCACTATTGTGCGCCAAATATATATGCCGTGAGCCAGTATTATTCAGAATAAGATTTGCAGCAAACTGATCAGACGATCCATTTCCCATTAAGAAATAACCACTTCCACTGTTGTTCAAAATTGTATTTCCTATAAAGGTATTTCCTCCTGAAGTAGCATCGTCAACTGCTCCATTTTTGGTTAAGGTAGTAGTCCCAGAGTATACCGTTTCTCTTGTCGACATTCGTGGTGCAGTAAAAATGGCGTTGCCTCCCCAATTGGAGCCGTAATTCGTAAAGTTGGCTGTACCAGTTAAAATCAATGTCTGCGCAGTTGTGCCTATTTGTGTGAAATTTCTAAAGAATAAATCGCCGGCAATAAAACCGCCTCCACCAATTGTAATGGTCTTTGTTGCTGCCAAAACGCCTGAACCGCCATTATTTCCAAAATAAACACCGTCATTATTGGCGTGTGTAGCTGAAACTACAATGTTCCCGTTGTAAACATTATTACCAGTACCATTCTGATTCAAATACACCTGTGAATTGGTAGCATTGCTGCTATTGACTATGGTCAAATCATCATTGAATGTAACGGCTCCATTATCGCCTAGATAAGCTCTTGTATTTTGCGCCGTTCCGGAGTTGGTGACTGTTGTAGTTCCACCAATGGTAATTACAGAAGATCCACCATCAGCCAAATAGATGTACCCATTGTTTCCAGTTGGGTTGTTTAGAATAGTTAGGTTGCCAGTCAAGTTTACTGAACCCGAACTCCCCAAATAAATATTTGAAACATTTCCTGTTCCAGAATTATTCAATGTAATGTTTCCTCCTACCGATAAAGTAGTAGAGGAAGTACTGCTGATATAATTATAATTATTACCATTCCCTGTGCAGTTCACTACCAAGTTGCCTGCGATAGAATTACCTGCACTATTGTAAGCCAGATACATATTGTCTGTGCTTGAGTTATTCAACGTTAAATTAGCACCAAATGTATCTGGATTTCCATTGGCCATCAATAAATAATCGGTACCAGTCACGTTCAAAATAGTATTCCCAACAAAGGTGTTTCCACCTGCTGACTGGTCATCAATTGCGCCAGTTTTTGTTAAAGTAGTGGTTCCAGAATAAGTTGTTTCCCTAGTCGACATTCTTGGAGCGGAAAAGATGACATTTCCTCCCCAATTGGAGCCGTAATTCGTAAAGTTGGTTACTCCTGTTGCAATCAATGATTGAGGCGTTGCTCCCACTTGCGTGAAATTTCTAAAGTACAAATCTCCTCCAATAAATCCTCCTCCAGAAATAGTAATGGTTTTGGTGGCCGCCAAAGTTCCTGCTCCCCCACTATTACCAAATAAGATTCCATCACCATCTATATGGGTTGATTCTAAAGTAATATTTCCATTATAGCTATTGGAACTATTGGATTGGTGGTTTAAATACACCTGAGAATTGGTGGCTGAACTCGTATTTGAAATGGTTAGGTCTCCGGTAAAAGTTACATCTCCTGATGAACCTGCATAAATTCGATTGGTAACAGTTGTTCCAGAATTGATTAAAGTAGTCGTTCCTCCGATGCTTAATGAAGAACCAGTTCCGTTTGCTAAAAAGATTTCACCCACATCACCAATTGGCGAATTGGTTGCCACTAAGTTTCCAGCAACGGTTACCTGCCCATTTTCCGCAAATTGTACATCACAATTTGGACCACTAGCATTGTTCGTTATTGTTACATTCCCTCCAACAGATAACGATGACGTTCCACCTGTATTGACGTAAACGTGACCCACATCAGAAGGAGAATTTGTTATGTCTAGGTTTCCCGCTACTGAATGTCCTAGTCCATTGTAGGCAAAGTACAAAAGACTGGTTCCAGTATTGTTCAGCGATACATTTCCTGAAAATACATCAAAAGTTGTATTCCCAAGTCGCCAATAGCCACTCCCACTATTAATGATGGAAACATCTCCTGCAAAAGTGTTACCTCCACTTGAGAATTCATTGCTTGCACCTGTTTTTTCGAAATCAGCAGTTCCTGCATAACTTGAGTTTTGGGTAGACATTCCTGGTGCCGTAAAATCTACATTTCCTCCCCAACTACTTCCATCGATGTCCAAATTTGATGTTCCTGTAAGAGTCAAGGTTTGAGCTGTTGGTCCTACTTGTGTGAAATTATCAAGTACCAAGCTACCTGCTATAAATCCTCCTGCACCAAAAGTAATTGTTTTAGTAGCAGCTAGTGTTCCAATTCCTGAAGCAGAACCGAAATAAACTCCATCACAGTCTGCATGAGTTGATTCAACTACAATATCTTCATTGTATTGATTTTCACTATCACTTGCATTGTTAAAATATATTTGAGAATTGTTTGCCGAACTCTCATTCAACACGGTTATTTTCCCATTAAAAGTCACATCTCCAGAATTCCCACAATAGATTTGTTTTGAATTTCCGGTTTCAGTATTCAGAATCGTTGTTTCTCCATTTACTATTATTGAAGCACTACTTGAATTAGCGAGATAAATATCTCCATTGGTTGCAGTCACTGAATTGATCACAATCAAACTATCATTCAGCTCAACATCTCCAGTACTGCCAAAGTAAATGTTACTACTCGTTCCTGTACCAGTATTTATTAACCTCGTTTTACCGTTAATAATTAAATCCGAACTAGTATTGTTGCTTAAATAAATGACATTATTTCCATTTCCGTTATTATTAACTACTAAGTCACCAGCAATCGTATTTCCTGCACTATTGTGTGCCAAATACATATTATCGGTTCCGGTGTTATTTAGAATTAAATCAGCAGAAAACACATCAGGACTTCCATTTCCCATTAAAAAATACCCAGTTCCTGAATTATTCAAAATGGTATTTCCTGTAAAGGTATTTCCACCAATTGAAGCATCATTTCCGCTCCCAGTTTTAGATAAAGTAGTAGTTCCAGAATACACAGTCCCTCTCGTATAAACAATGGCTGCTTGAAAATTTACATTCCCTCCCCAATTGCAATCATAGATATTAAAAGTACAGGCACTTCCTGTAGTCAATAGTGTTTGTGGTGATGCTCCTACCTGATTGAAGTTTCTAAAGTATAAGTTATTGCCTATAAATCCTGCACCTCCAATACTCACTGTTTTGGTATTCGCTAAGGTGCCCATACCTCCAGAAACACCGAAATAAATTCCATCCGTGGTCAAGTCGGTTGCAGTAATGATTATGTTATCGTTATAAATGTTTGCTGAAGTGGCAGTATGATTAAAATATACTTCAGAATTATTTGCTGTACTTGAGTTATTGACCTCAACAGTTCCAGTAAAGGTCACATTACCACCATTTCCAAAATAACCTCTAGTTGTAATTCCACTTCCTGATAAATTATACAACGTATTTCCTGAAATAGAAACTGCAGAACTATTGGCACTTGCAACATACAAATTAGAATTTGTAGCTGCCGTAGCTTGAGTAACAGTTAAATTTCCATTTAAAGTCACTAGTCCGTTATTTCCAATATAGATATCGCTGTTGGTGCTTAATGAGGTATTACTAACTGTTACATTCCCATTTATTACCGCTACAGAATTATTATTATTTGCAATGGAAACAATGCTACCGGTTCCAATAGCTGTATTGTTTATGATGACATCTCCATTCTGAGTAATAGTCCCTTGATCTCCAAAATAAACTCTTGAATTATCTCCTGTTCCATTGTTGTTAATGGTGGTAGCACCGCCAATGGTTAATGTTGACCCTACTAAATCTGAAATAAGGATACTACTTGTTCCTGAATTAGTGTTATTTACAGTAAGAGTTCCTCCAATGGAATTTCCTGCACTGTTGTATGCAAAATAGATATTCCCAGAACCAGTATTATTAATCGTCAAATTTCCATTGAGGATATCAGGACTCCCATTACCCATTAAGAAATAATTGAAAGCATCATTGTTAAAGATTGTATTTCCAACAAAAGTATTTCCACCTGCTGATCGGTCATCCCCAGTGCCTTTTTTTGTCAAAACGGTTGTTCCTGAAAAAGTCGTCCCTCTAATTGTAATTCGAGCTGCCTGAAAATTTACATTGCCTCCCCAGTTACAATCCACTATATCCAAACTAGTGTTGGTATTGGATGGATTTAATGTGTGAGCAGTAGCACCAGTCTGCGTAAAATTTCTAAAATAAAGCTGACTCCCAATAAATCCGCCACCACCTATGGTGATCGTTTTTGTACTAGCCAAAACTCCACTACCGCCAGCATTTCCAAAGAAAATTCCATCATTGACTAAATTAGTTGAAGTTACAGTAATGTTATCTTGAAAAAGATTATTTGAATTAGCAGAATGATTGATATAAACTTCTGAGTTAGTTGCTGTGCTGTTGTTATTCACGGTTAAGGTTCCCAAAAACTCCAAATCCCCATTGTTCCCGATATAAACTCGTTTTAGATTACCAACTCCGTTATTCGTAATTAGTGTATTTCCTGTTACCTGAATAGAAGAATTAGTGTTAGCAGCAAGTTGAATTTGTCCAACATTTCCGGTAGAAGCATTCAACACAGTTAAATTACCTCCAATCGTTATATCACCATCGTCAGCAAAATTTATCTGGCAATTATCTCCGGTACCAGTATTATTTAATACAACATTTCCTGTCACACTTAAAGAGCTCGCCACTTGATTGGCAATGTAAATGATCTCATTGGCACCGGTTGCTATATTATTGATGGTTAAATTACCCGCAATAGTATTTCCAATACTTCCATGAGCCAAATACATATTACTTGAACCACTATTGTTCAGCGTTACATTTGCATTGTAAACATCAGGAAATGAATTGCCAAAACCTAAATAACCAGATCCAGTGCAATTAAAAATGGCATTTCCAACGAATGTATTTCCTCCCGTTGTCATGTCATTACTAGTCCCATTTTTTGTCAAGGTAGTGGTACCAGAAAAAGTAGAATTTAGTAACTGAACACTTGGTGCAGTGAATAGTACATTTCCTCCCCAGCTTGCATTATTAAAATCGAGCGTTGAATTTCCTGTTAAAGTTAGAGTCTGGGCAGTAGCTCC
Source organism: Acidiluteibacter sp. (assembly GCF_055129545.1). Classification (NCBI taxonomy): domain Bacteria; kingdom Pseudomonadati; phylum Bacteroidota; class Flavobacteriia; order Flavobacteriales; family Cryomorphaceae; genus Acidiluteibacter; species Acidiluteibacter sp. The sequence goes on from NZ_JBSRUB010000036.1 coordinate 89,871, forward strand.
AATTTGTGTGAAGTTTCTTAACCGCAAGAATGCATTCGTATATCCTGCCCCGCCAATAGAAATTGAATAGGTAGCTGCTAGGGTAGATGTCCCCCCATTATTACCAAAAAATATATTCCCACCTGTAGAATTTAAAATAATATTCCCATCAAATGTATTTCCTGCACTTGTTTGTGCCATATAGATGGATCCATTTCCTGAGTTGTTAATGGTTACTCTATTATTGAAATCATCACTTGTCGAATTTGCAAATACCCAGTTCCCTCCGGCTCCACTGTGAGTAAATACAGTTGTACCATTAAATACATTCCCCCCATTGTTTGAAACACTTCCTGCTCCATTTTTGTTAAAAGAAGCCCTAGCATTAAACACCGAGCCATTTAAATAAATATTAGCCGACTCCACATATGCCACGGCTCCCATAACAGTTCCATTAAACGTGGTATTTGAACTAGAATTTATTTTTAATGAATCTACTCCAGCGGTACCGTTTATAGTTCCACTAATTAAACTAGAAGTCCCAGTTACATTTAACACATTACCATTTAATGCGATTGTATTAGTATACCCGCTGATTGTTAAATCTGTAATAGACGGATTCACTACATTTATTGTGCAATTCCCTAAACCATTTGCATCAAAACGTGCATTCTGAACTGCTGTTGGTGGTCCTATACCATCGGCGGCTCCTCCAGAAGTACTCGACCAATTGTTACCACTCCAAGAAGCAGCCACGCCTGAAACCCAATATCTATTTTGAGCTATCGTATTCTGAGAAAAAATTAAAACAATGAATAATAAGAGGATTTTAACTAATCTGGTCATTTAAAATAAGTGTAGTATAAGTATTTTATTAGATGATAAATATAAAATAATAAATGTCATTATTCAATTGATTAAATCACCCGCTTAAGCAAGTTTTAATAAAAATAAGCAGCTAACAAACAATACATTAATCATAAAGTTGTGAATAAGATTGGTTCACTTTGCATCTAGAATACTACTCTAAATGGTATTATTCTATAAATTAATAGACATGTCACGCAATAATACGTGCATAACAATTCTATCAAAACATTCAAAAAACAATCTCAAAAAACAAAGAATATCCCCAAAGGTTTTTCAACTTCAAGGATTATATTATAATTCCAATTATAAAAAAGAATCGCTTCCAGTCCTCATATGACTAAATAAATAATAAATATGAGTAAGTTTGAAACGTTACGATTCTATAAAAAAGATGGTAAAAATTAGTAATTAACTGAAAACTAGAAATAAAAAAATGAAAATTTTAAAATTTACCCTTGCCACACTCTTTCTCTCAACCCTAGTTGCACTTAGTAGCTGTTCAGAACAATATGGTTGTACAGATCCAAAAAGTAGCCGTTTTAACCCTGATGCCGATTCAGATGATGGTTCTTGCAATTATCAAGGTGATGTTGTTTTCTGGTTTGATTCTTTAACCACAGATTCACTAGTTAAGGACAGAATTTCAACATTATCCTATTATTTAGACAGTACATTTTTAGGCACTTCTCCTGTTACACAATCTTACCTATCTCAACCAGAATGTAATACTGCAGGAACAATATTTACTAAAAAAGATTTGGGTTATATCCCTTCTGTTGCTTATGAATATAGAGTTATTGCTGACAATGACAGTACTTATTGGAGTGGCGCTGTTGTCGTATCTGGTAAATCTTGTACTGCAATTAAATTGGACTTCTAAAAACAACAAAATAGCATTAAAAAATTAATGTTTACAATATAAAAAAGGGCTATCAGTTTTAAAACTGCTAGCCCTTTTTTCATAAAAATAAATCGCCATGCAAGAATCGAGTAAATTTTCCATCCAATCAAGATTAAAGAGTTTCACATTTGCCTTTCAAGGGCTAAACACCTTTTTTATTCAAGAACACAATGCAAGGATTCATTTCTTGGCTGCTTTTCTCTCCATTGTACTTGGCTTGTTTCTTAGTTTATCAAAATTAGAATGGATTGGTATTTTATTCGCAATTGCATTTGTACTGTGCACTGAGATAATGAATACGGCTATAGAAGGTATTTCGAATTTCATCTCTCCAGAAAGACATTTAGCGATTAAGAACATAAAAGATTTGGGCGCTGCTGCGGTACTTGTTTCTGCCCTTTATGCTGCAATTGTTGGTGGAATAATATTTCTACCAAAAATCTATTCGTTGTTCATTTAGGTCAAAAAAAAAAGACGGTAAAACTACCGCCTTCATCTGTTTCATTAAAATTTAAATTTTCTTAAAAATAATAGGACAAAAGAATTCTAGCATTTCCTTCTGCTACAAATGAATTCGTATTTACTTGTCTTTTCCCCTTCTCTACTATTGAAGAAGGCGATCCACTGATTGGTTCCGATCGGGTCACCCGACTAAAATTTCCGCCATCTTTCAGGAAACTATAACCAAAAGAATATTCAGCACCTAATGCAAAATTCTTAGCTATAAAATAATTAAATCCAGCCGTAGCGATTAAACCCAAAGCAAAACCGCCATCTCTTTCATAAGTTATGGTTTCACGATCTGTACCCAATGAACTAATCTCACTTGTTTCTTGATCAATTTTAGTTTTTCCAATAAACCCCAGCCCAATCTGACCTGCGATATAGGGATCCAGTCTTTTAGTACCTGAAAAGTGTTTTTCTAGGCCCACTGCTAAATACATGGATGACTTTTTATAAGTAGAATCCATCACTCTTAAATTAGCTCCAATACTATCCTCTCTTGAGTTTTTGACAGTTTTTATGGATGGCCCAAAATCCACACGCAAAACCTTGGTATCGGACAAATAGTATTTCCCAGTTATTAAACTGGTATTTATTGGTGAAGTGGAATTTGACAATTTAATGTTATCAATCAGACCATTGATGTTTAACAAAATACCCCAATCCCCTTCAACAGGTTTAAAAGTTTCTTCTTCTTGAGCACGAAGCATTGAAATTGAAACCATTAATGCAAATAAAACGAAAGCTACTTTTTTCATATAATTATCTTTTAAAAAACTATTAAACCTATGATTTACAAATTTATTGTCCTAATTGGTGAAAGATTTGTCCTGCAATAATGGAACAAATTTAAAATCGCCATACTCTTCGTATTCATATTCCGTCTCACTTATTTTTCTCAACCGCTGCATGATCTGAGATTCCCCTTCTCCTACAGGGATAACCATCAATCCGCCCACCTTAAGTTGATTTTTTAAATCTTCAGGGATATAAGGAGCACCAGCAGTGATAATTATTTTATCAAATGGAGCAAAGGCAGGTTGTCCTTTATAGCCATCACCAAAAAACAATTTCGCAGAATATCCCATCTTAGGTAAGATTACCTTCGCCCGTTGAAACAATAACTTTTGTCGCTCTATGGAAAAAACCTTTGCTTTCATTTCTACCAAAACACACGTTTGATAAGCCGATCCTGTTCCAATTTCTAACACTTTATCACCCTTCTGCAATTCTAATAACTGTGTTTGAAAAGCAACAGTATAAGGTTGAGATATTGTTTGACCTGCACCAATTGGAAACGCCTTATCTTGATATGCAAAGTTGACAAATGCATTGTCTAAAAATAAATGTCTTGGAATAGAATTGATCGCCTCAAGCACATCTTCATCCGTAATCCCCTTCTCTCGAAGTTGTTCTACTAATTTTTTTCGTAATCCTTTGTGTCGATAAGTATCCATTAATTGTCAAAAAGTGTGGCCATTTAATTTTACCAAATTACATAAACTTACCCCGCAAAAAGGTCAACCCTCCTATTGTTATTATTAAATATTCATTGTTGAAAACCCAAAAGGTCATTCGATGAATGGTAGATAGACTAGGAGTATTTTTGTACAAAATAATAACAGGCTATGTTGAAGATTGGAGTATTAGGAACAGGACATCTGGGAAAAATTCATTTAAGATTATTAAAAGAGATAGATGCCTTTGAATTGGTAGGTTTTTATGATTTAAATAAAGAAGTGTCCCAAAAAGTTTCAGAAGAAATTGGTGTTCCATTTTTTGAAAACTTAGATGATTTAATAGACGCATGTGATGCAATTGACATAGTAACACCAACATTGTCTCATTATGACTGTGCAGTTAAAGCGTTAAAAAAATCGAAACACGTTTTTATTGAAAAACCGATCACTTCCACAGTAGAAGAAGCTAAAGACTTGATAGGCTTAGCCGAAGAAGCTAGAGTTCAAGTACAAGTTGGACATGTTGAACGCTTCAATCCTGCATTCACTGCAGCTCAGCCTTATTGCGACAAGCCCATGTTTATTGAGTGTCATCGCCTAGCACAGTTTAATCCTCGAGGTACTGATGTATCTGTTGTTTTGGATTTAATGATTCACGACATCGATATTATTTTAAGTTTAGTAAAAAGCAACATCAAAAAAATTAGTGCAAGCGGCGTAGCAGTAGTTAGTGATACGCCTGACATTACCAATACAAGAATTGAGTTCGACAATGGTTGTGTTGCCAATTTAACAGCAAGCAGAATTTCATTAAAAAACATGAGAAAAACACGAGTTTTTCAACGTGATGCCTACATTTCCATCGATTTCTTAGAAAAAGAAGCCGAAATTGTAAGATTGAGTAATGTTGTTGGAGAACCAGATCCATTGGCAGTAACCATAGACTTGGGTGAAGGAAAAGGAAGCAAACAAATCTATTTTGAAAAGCCTTCTGTAGAGCCTAACAATGCAATAAAAGATGAGTTAACGGCTTTTGCTCATGCCATCAATACCAACACAGTTCCACCAGTAAGTATCCACGATGGGTATTATGCATTGGATGTTGCCCACAAAATAATAGACAAATTAAAGATGACCAATGAGTCAATTGTAATTTGATGCAATAATTAGTCACTTATTGCGTTTGATTCAGTTACTTTTGCCTTTTTTAATCATTTTGTACGGACAACGAATGTTGAAACAGATCCTATTTTTATTTACAATTACCTCTCTTTTATTTAGTTGTAAAGACAAGGAGGCAGAGGTTCCTTCTTATATTGTAATTAACAACATTGATTTAAATATTACAGACGTTAACCAAGGCTCAGCGAGCCATGCAATTAGTGATGCTTATGTTTTTGTAAATGATAATTTAATTGGAATTTATGATCTGCCAGCAACTATTCCCATTTTAAATGAAGGTAAAGTTCAAGTAACAGTTGGTGGGGGGGTTAAGCAAAATGGAATTTATTCTACCCGATTAGAATATCCTTTCTATACCCGTTATGAAACAGAAGTTAACCTCGTTAGAGGTGAATTTGACACCATAAGTCCAGTACTTGAATACACAAAAGCTGCGAAATTTAACACTTTCGTAGAAAATTTTGATAACTCCATCTCATTCGAAAATGGAGATAATTCTGATTCCGACCTAATGAGAATTACAGACTCATTAATCACCTTTGAAGGCCCTTGCGGTGGAATAATATTAGATGGCGAAAGTCAAAGACGATTTGAATTTTATACGCCTTATATTTCTGATATTCCGAGATTCAATAGCTCTCCTATATATATGGAACTCGATTTTAAGGGAAATATTTTTGTAAATGTAGGCGCTTACTACGATGATAAATTTAATTTCGTCATTGATTATACACTTCCTCCTAAAGATGAGTGGACAAAAATATACATCAAATTAAGTGACATAACAGGAACCAAAGGCGGTGCAAAAAATTATAATTTCTTATTTGCCTACAATAAATCTTCAACTTCATTTAGTGGGAAGGCTCAATTTTATATCGATAATGTAAAAATAATACACTATTGATGAATAGACCTTTACAAATTTTTAAGTATTTAATTGCCGATTTTGTTGCCGCACTGCTTGCTTGGGGCCTCTTCTTTAGATTTCGTAAAATTTATCTCGAACCGCTAAAGTATGGTCAACAACCTTTTGATTACGACTCAAACTTTTTTCTTGGACTCCTTTTTATTCCGCTTTTTTGGCTGATTCTTTATGCCGCTACTGGTTATTATTTTGATGTATTCCGGAAAGCGCGTTTGAAAGATTTAATGCAAACTATTTTGATCTCTATCATAGGCTGCATCTTACTTTTCTTTGTATTTATTTTGGATGATGAAATAAATACCTATAAAGATTACTACTTATCGTTATTGTACTTTTTCTCTCTCCATACCTTTTTAACTTCTCTTTTTAGAACAATAATTACAACAAATATTGTTCATCGGATCCAAACCAGGAAGATGGGATTTAATACCATTATTATTGGTGCCAATACCAGAGCAATAAACCTCTACCATGAAATGGAAGGAAATAAAAAGTCCTATGGTAATAAATTCGTGGGATTTGTTCGAGTTAAGAAGAATGAAAAATACCTTCTCGAAGACCACCTCCCATTTTTAGGAAATTCAGAAAATTTAAAATCCATCATTGCTGAGCACAACATTGAAGAAGCCATTATAGCAATTGAGTCTTCTGAACACCAAGGACTAGAGAAAATTATTAGTGAATTAGAAGGCCAAAATGTTTTGGTGAAAGTGATTCCAGACATGTACGATATACTTTCTGGTTCAGTTAAAATGACTTCTATTTTTGGTGCTCCACTGATTATTATCAACCGAGAAATAATGCCGCCTTGGCAGCAGACTTTAAAGCGACTCATTGATATTTTTGTTTCTCTTTTTGTTTTAGTCTTATTTTCTCCGCTCTATTTTGTGGTGTCCCTGATTGTGATTTCTACATCAAAAGGACCCGCCTTTTTTAGACAGGAACGAATTGGACTGCATGGAAAACCATTCAACATCATTAAGTTTAGATCTATGTATACCGATGCGGAGAAAGCAGGTCCTGCTTTGTCAAGTACAAATGATCCACGGATTACGAAGTTTGGAATCTTTATGCGAAAAACTCGGATGGATGAAATCCCTCAATTTTATAATGTGCTAATCGGTGATATGAGTTTAGTGGGTCCTCGACCTGAACGTCAATTTTTCATAGATAAAATAGTCGAAAAAGCAACTCATTACAATCATCTATTGAAAGTACGACCAGGGATTACCTCATGGGGCCAAGTAAAATATGGCTATGCAGAAAATGTAGACCAAATGGTGGAACGATTAAAATTTGATATCATTTACATCGAAAATATGTCCTTGCTTGTTGATTTCAAGATTCTAATTTACACCGTAATGATTGTATTGAAAGGAAGTGGAAAATAATCGAACATCCACTTTTATTTCAGCACTCAACAGCGTATTTTTGTCCCTCATTAAAAACACATATTTTCATGAAAAAAGTTGCAGTAATTGGCGCAGGAACGATGGGTAATGGAATTGCTCACACGTTTGCTCAAAGCGGATACGAAGTTGCATTAATTGATCTTTCTCAAGATTCATTAGATAAAGTATTGGCTACCATCTCTAAAAATTTAGACCGAATGGTAGCTAAAGAGAGAATCACTGAAAATGATAAACAAACGACTTTAGGTAAAATTTCTACTTTTACGAAAATTGAAGAAGGCGTCAAAGGAGTTGATTTAGTAGTAGAAGCAGCAACTGAAAATGTTGATATCAAGCTACAAATTTTTAAAAACTTAAGCGAAATAACTGAAGACCATGTTATTTTAGCATCTAATACCTCTTCTATCTCCATTACTAAAATAGGTGCTTCAACGAATCGACCTGATAAAGTTATCGGGATGCACTTTATGAATCCGGTGCCGATTATGAAATTGGTAGAAATCATTAGAGGGTATGCTACTTCAAATGAAGTGACTAACTTGATCATGGATTTATCTAAAAAATTAGGTAAAATTCCTGTTGAAGTAAATGATTATCCCGGATTTGTTGCCAACCGAATTCTAATGCCAATGATCAACGAAGCCATTATCACCTTGCATGAAGGCGTAGCTGGAGTTGAAGAAATTGATACCGTGATGAAGTTGGGAATGGCTCACCCTATGGGTCCATTGCAATTGGCTGATTTTATTGGATTAGATGTGTGTTTGTCCATTCTTAATGTATTGTACGAAGGTTTTGGCAATCCAAAATATGCACCAAGTCCATTATTAGTAAACATGGTGATGGCCGGCAAAAAAGGAGCAAAATCTGGAGAAGGTTTTTACAATTATACCCATGGAACAAAAGAATTAGTTGTAGCTGATTCATTTAAAAAATAGTAGCATTTTCAAATGCCCTAAAAAAGGAAGTCTTTGGCTTCCTTTTTTTGTTGAAATTTGCACCACATAAAATAGCATTGCTTTGAAAGATCATTTTGAAATTGTTGTGACTACCTTGCTTGGTTTAGAGGAAGTTTTAGAAAAAGAACTATTGGATATTGGGGTTAGAACTCCTGAAAAATTAGGGCGTGCTGTTCGGTTTTATGGCAATCAAGAATACCTCTATCGCTGCAATTACGAATTAAGAACCGGATTAAGAGTGCTGAAACCAATTCGCTCATTTACTGTAAATTCAGAAGATCAATTGTACCGACAAATTCAAAAAATTGATTGGTCACAATACATCAGCAACAGTAAAACTTTTGCCGTAGACGCCACCACTTATGGTACCATTTTCACACACTCTAAATATGTCGCTTTAAAAACGAAAGATGCGATTGTAGATCAATTTAGAGAAAAAACAGGGCAACGACCATCCATTGATGTGGCTAAACCTTCTGTTAAAATTAATATCCACATCGCTCATAATGAATGTACCGTATCGTTAGACAGTTCGAGTACTCCATTGTCAAAAAGAGGCTATAAAACGGAACAAACTTTCGCTCCATTATCTGAAGTGTTGGCAGCAGGAATGATTCTAAATACCAATTGGGACAAGAATTCTACTTTTTACGATCCTATGTGTGGATCAGGTACGATTGCAATAGAAGCTGCTTTAATTGCGACCCAAACGCCGGCAGGTGGATACCGAAATTTTGGTTTTGAAACTTGGTTTGATTTCGATGCGGACTTATGGGAATCTGTAAAGTATAGAGCAGAATCAAGAGTCAAACGAATAGATTTTAGAATCAACGGAAGTGACATCGATGCAGAAGCGGTAGAAATAGCAAGAAGCAATGCTAGAAGGGCTAGAATCAGTAGAAATGTGCAGTTTTTTAAGGCAGACTTTCTAACATTCGATCCCAATATGCATGAAGGTGTCATCGTGATGAATCCGCCTTATGGAGAACGTATTGGGAACAACGAAGACATGGTTTCCTTGTATCAAGCCTTTGGTGATCAACTAAAAAAGGTTTACAACGGATGTGATGCCTGGATTTTGAGCGGGAATATTCAAGCCCTTAAATTAATCGGATTAAAGGCGGCGAAAAGAATGCGATTGAATAATGGGCCAATTGAATGTAAATACCATCACTTCCCATTGTACAAAGGAAGTAAAGAGGAACCTAAAGTAGAAGAAGAAATTAAGGAGTAACCTGAGCACTCCCTCGTGGAGCATAGGGAATAATCCCATTTTCTAGCATTATGACAATGTTCTCAATGTCTCTATCTTCTCCGTTTGGATCGTATTTTAGTTTTAAATTCTGTCCAAAAAGTCGGGCTAATGATTGCCATAAAAAAGCAGACATGGAACCCCTCAATTCCTTCACTAATTCATAAGAGGATTCACCTGTTTCGCGATCAATGAGTTTTACTAAGATAACGCCTTGCATGACCGTTAATTTCTTTAATTCCCCTTCGAATTGAGTCTTTAACTCCGCTTCCACTTTTTTCATGTAAGCTTTCCGCTTCACTTCATTTTTTATGGTTACCAAGGTATCGTTGTATGATTGCAATAAATCCCCAGCCAACTTCGCATAAGGATATACCTTAGTCACATATCGCTCCAACCGATCATATTTTCGTTGATCCGATTTGGATTTAAATACTTTCTTTTCAATTACAAATACGGCCCCCATATTAACCGTAGGCAGAGTATCTCCATTTGAAATGGTTACTGGCAATGCTTTTCGACCATCATCTGTTTGACCAAGAACTTGATTAGTCATCGGCAAAGCTAATATTCCAAAAAATATAAGGTGCAATATAGGTTTCATAAATAGCGTAGTACCAAAGTTAAACTTTTATATACACAACTAAAATCATGCCTGTAAAGTATTTTTTACCTTTGCATTATGGATCGAGAAGAAATAGAAAGGGCTTACCATGCATTAATAGAAGGAAAGACAATTTTATACCCCACCGACACGGTTTGGGGTTTAGGATGTGATGCGACCAATGAAACTGCAGTTAAACGAATTTTCGAAATTAAAGAGCGCCAAGAATCGAAGAGTTTGATCGTTTTGGTTTCTGACGAAACGATGCTCAATCGGTATTTAAAAGATGTTCCTGCCATTGCTTGGGATTTAATTGATGCAACAGAAACTCCATTAACTATTGTATACCCAGAAGCTAAAGGGCTTCCTTCTCTAGTAATTGCTGCAGATGGCAGTATAGCCATACGAATCGTAAAAGATGAATTCTGCATTGCGTTAATTCGGAAATTGAAAAAACCCATCATTAGCACTTCTGCAAATAAAAGCGGAGAACCAGCTCCTGAAAAATATGCTCAAATAAGCGAGTCAATCAAAAAGTCTGTGGATCATGAAGTGAACTTATCTAACTATCATCATTCCAAAAATAAACCATCTACTATTATAAAGTTATCAATGAATGGAGAATTTCAGATTTTAAGGAAGTAAACTCTTAAGAAAACAGTAATTTTGCAAAAAATTAGCACACTTTTGAAAACACCTTTAGAGCTCTCCCATCCTATTTTTAATATCATTTACCAAGCTGCAACTGAATTACAAATTGATGCTTATGTAATTGGTGGATTCGTTAGAGATCTAATTCTAAATCGCCCAAGTAAAGACATTGATGTTGTAGCTATTGGAAATGGAATCGATTTGGCGACAAAAGTTGCAGGGTTAATCGGTCCAAAAACAAAAGTGAGTGTTTTCAAAAATTTTGGAACTGCAATGCTTCATTATGAAGGGTACGAAATCGAATTTGTAGGGGCAAGAAAAGAAAGCTATAATCGGAACAGCCGAAAACCAATAGTAGAAGATGGCACTTTAGAAGACGATCAAAACAGAAGAGACTTTACCATCAACGCCCTTGCAATAAGTCTAAATAAAGCAACATATGGCGAACTTATTGATCCTTTTGGTGGATTAGAAGATATTGAAAATAAGCGACTAGCTACACCATTAGATCCAGATATCACCTATTCTGATGATCCCTTGCGAATGATGCGCGCCATCCGTTTTGCAAGTCAATTGAATTTTGAAATTGATCCGATATCATTTGCCTCCATCACAAAAAATAAGGAGCGCATAAAAATAGTTTCACAGGAACGCATTACAGATGAATTGAATAAAATTATTCTTTCTCCAGTGCCTTCTGTTGGATTTAAATTGTTGTTCGATTCTCAATTACTGCACCTTATTTTTCCCTTGATGGCAGAATTATATGGCGTAGATGTAATTGATGGAAAAGGACATAAAGATAATTTCTACCACACTTTACAAGTGCTGGATAATATTTGTGAGTTTACAGATGATTTGTGGTTGCGATGGGCCGCTATTTTACATGACATCGCTAAACCGCCTACTAAGCGTTTCGAAAAAACCATAGGTTGGACCTTTCATGGGCACGAAGACAGAGGAGCACAGATGGTGCCCGGAATTTTTAAGAAATTAAAATTGCCTTTGGATGCTAAAATGAAGTACGTCCAAAAGTTGGTGCGCCTGCATTTACGCCCTATTTCACTGGTAAAAGACATTGTTTCTGATTCCGCCGTTAGGCGATTACTTTTTGAAGCAGGTGATGACATTGATGATTTGAT
>NZ_JBSRUB010000037.1:0-31607 GCF_055129545.1 Acidiluteibacter sp.
TTTTAGGTTACGGCTCTCCTGCTGATTTTTCAGACTACTCTGAAGCACAATTAACCACTGAAATTAATCAAGCTCAGAACCAGGAACCAATGGATGAATCTCCTGATGGAAGAGGCGGCGACTGGGATATACCATAGTAGTTTATATTTCTACACTTTAATCTTTTCATAAAAATAAAACTAAACTCATAAAAAAATGATCAATCTTATCACAATCCTTATTTCTTTTTTAGGTTACGGCTCTCCTGCTGATTTTTCAGACTACTCTGAAGCACAATTAACCACTGAAATTAATCAAGCTCAGAACCAGGAACCAATGGATGAATCTCCTGATGGAAGAGGAGGCGACTGGGATATACCATAGAAAAAACTAAAAATATTATTCATTTTTAAAACACAAATAAGCGGAATTTCACCAAGCCTATCTGCAGAAAATTCAATAACATATTATTCTAATAATCAAATACTTTAATTCAATTTTTTAATGAATTAACACTCCTCTATGTGCATAAATTAAGGAAAATGTCCTTTTTTACAAGGTACTTGTGAAGTAAATTTACATCGTAGGTTAATAAAACAACCGCAAAATAGAGATGATAAAAATTAGAGACCTTGTACGACAATTGAACACCGAAGACTATAACTCTTTGGTAGTTAGCTTTGAGGAATCTAACAATACTCTACTTTCAGGAATTATAGAGCTGTATAGAAATCATTTTTACAGTGATGAAAAAATGGCAAAATCACTTCAAATAAACTCTTATTTATATTCTGAATTGCAGCGATCTTTAAAAAGAAAAATCTATGCATTGTATGAAATAGACACTAACGACATAAAATTTAGTCTATTAAATAGAGTATCCTACTTATCTACACGTCCAAGCAATTTTAACTGCGAAGAAGAAAACTTAATTCTACATTCACTTTTAAATGATTTAAATAAAAACAATTTAGATTATTACGCAGCTTCAATCTATGAAAAACTAACCCAGTTAAATAGAAGTGGTTCAAAATACGAAGAGTACTATAAATTATACAGAAGTCATTACAACATCAAACAATCAAATGAACGGGCACTTACTTTATTTATGCATTTAAATGCAAAAATTGGAGAGTATGTAGAAGAACCGTGCACTGTGTATAAAACCCAAGTAGAACGAACTTTATTGGAATTAAAGAACATTTTTACTTACAATAAAAACATTTATACAGATTGCTTGTATCAATTATCGCTACTACAAACCAGTACATTTGTGACAACATGCAAATCACAAATAAAATCAATCAGCGAAATCAAGAACACATATCTTCTTTGCACTAGTTTAATAAATCAATTACCTGCCAGTGCTGAACAATTTTATTTGAATAATATACTTGCGATGTGCGGCATTCAGTTACTATTAGATTATAAAAATGAGGCATTATTTGAAACTGAATTTATCAATCAAATAAATTCGGCGAAGCATAAACCCTGTTATAATTTAAATTTTCCAGAATCAATTTCAATAAAATTAATAGCCTACTACGAAGAAAATTACCTGAATAGTCAATCCTACACCCCTGCAAAAGGGTTGATTATTTCCTTACAAGAAAACTTAAATCGAACAAAGAATGCAATTAGCTATTTTACTAAGAACCGGGAACTAAACCCAACCACTAATAGATCTACTGCATTCAACTAAACAACACTCTTGAAATAATAATTGGTTAAAACTTTCTGTTTAGTTGCCGAAAACTCCTCATACCCATGAGGAGTTTTTATTTTATATACTTTTTTGCAATAAGGCCAAAATTCCTAACCCAAATCCGACACTTATTAGCACATTTAATACTGAAACAAAATAGTTTCCGCTCCTTATCAATTCAAAAGTTTCGAAACTAAAAGTAGAAAAAGTGCTAAAACCACCACAGAACCCAATAATCAACAATGGACGGTAATAGGAATTCAAAGGCCACTTTGATGAGAAATAAAAAACCAACAAACCAATTAAAATACAACTTATAAAATTTGTAATTAATGTAGCTACAGGTAATTTATAGACAGAATTTTTAAGAACCATGGAAATTCCATAACGAAGAATACTCCCAAATCCACCACCAATAAAAACAAGTAAATAATTCATGTTTTTTATGAATTAATCCCAAAATTAAACTTGCGATCTACAAAACGCAATAAAGCTCTGATTGAATAGGCAATTACAACTCCTAATAATGCACCACAGAAAACATCTAAAGGAAAATGAACTCCTAAATATATTCGACTATAAGACACTACAGAGGCCCATACCAATAAAGCAAGAAGCCATTTATTACTTTTTAGAATCAACCCAATAAAAGTAGCTAAAGCAAAAGTATTGGTGGCGTGGGAGGAAACAAAGCCAAACTTCCCGCCACATTTATCATTGACGATGTACACCAAACCTTCTAAGGTAGGGTCATGGCAGGGTCTGAACCGTTCAAAAACATTCTTAAACAAATTCACAGAAATTTGGTCCGATGCTACGATTAACAAGACGACAAAAAATAGAATAAAAAACCCTTTCTGTTTGTATTGCTTAAAAACGAAATAAAGTAAAATAGCATACAATGGTATCCATTCTAGCTTACCAGAAACAAACACCATAAATGAATCGAGATAAGGAGCTCCCCATCCATTCAACTCTAAAAATATAGATTTATCAAATGCTATTAATTGATCAATCATATTAATCCTTTAAAGTTAGATTTTTCCACAATAAATCTTTTAGTTCAACAAGACCTTGCTGCGCGACAGAAGAAATAAACAACGAATCTAAATCAGGTAACTGAGATTTAATCTCTTCTTTTAATTCGTCGTCTAACATATCTGATTTAGATATGGCCAAAATTCTTTTTTTATCTAACAATTCTGGATTGTATTGCTTTAATTCATTGAGTAGAATCTCATATTCTTTTGCAATATCCTCGCTATCTGCAGGAATTAAAAACAATAACAAACTATTTCTTTCGATATGCCTTAAGAAACGCAATCCAATGCCTTTTCCGGCATGCGCCCCTTCGATAATCCCAGGAATATCTGCCATTATAAAAGATTTAAAATCTCTATAAGGTACAATCCCTAAATTGGGAACTAAGGTAGTAAATGGATAGTTTGCAATTTCAGGTTTTGCAGCGGTTATAACCGATAGTAAGGTTGATTTCCCAGCATTTGGAAATCCCACCAAGCCAACATCAGCCAACACTTTTAATTCAAGAATCTTCCAAAGACTCTCTCCTTCTTCACCAGGCTGCGCATATCGTGGAGATTGATTAGTTGGAGACTTAAAACTTGTATTTCCTTGTCCGCCCTTACCTCCTTTCAGAAAAACGACAGTTTGCCCATCTTCAGTAATTTCAAATTCAATTTCGCCGGTTTCTGCATCTCTAGCTATGGTTCCGATTGGCACATCCACTACTTCATCATTACCATCACCGCCGCTTCTATTGTTGCCGCCTCCACCTTCTCCATCACCCGCGCTGATGTGTTTTCTATATTTTAAATGCAGCAATGTCCATAATTGAGAATTCCCTCTTAAAACAATATGACCACCGCGACCACCATTTCCACCATCAGGTCCGCCTTTAGCGGTCAATCGATCTCTATAAAAGTGAGTCGAACCTCTTCCACCTTTGCCAGACTTGAAAGCAATTTTTACGTAATCTACAAAGTTATTCTCAGACATCTACTTACAATTTAACCGCAAATTTAATCTTTTAGTAAGGAATAGGGGGTTGATAGGTAAAAATAATAGATTCGTCTATTTTTAGTTTTTTTCCTGATAAATTGAAATTATCTTTAGACAAATCTACAGTGAACCAATTTAAACCAAACAAAAATCTACTTTAACTTTGAACATTTTAATAGTTGTTGACAGTGAGGACGATGCATTCTTTTTAAGTGAACTTATTGACAGTAATCAGCAAGACAGCACTTCGCTTTATCACAAAAGTACGCTGTTAGAAGCAAAAATTGCTTTGAACGAAGATAAATTCGATATCGTTCTTATTGATCTTACCCTGCCCGATAGTTTTGGAATCTTCAATTACTTAAAGCTTTTTCAAGATAATCCTGACACTCCTTTCATTGTGCTGACAGGAATAAATGATGAAGTCATTGGTATTAATGCAGTAAAAAATGGTGCTCAAGACTTTTTAGTTAAAGGAAATTTTGATGGACTATTATTGAATCGTTCAATACAATACTCCATTGAAAGAAAAAAAACAGAGGTAACCCTGAGAAGAAGTGAAAGCAGATATAAAGAACTCTTTTTCCATTCTATTGATGCCATTTATATGACTAACATTGATGGGGATTTTATTACGATTAATCCATCGGGTTTAAAGTTATTTGAAATTGAAAAAGAAAGGTTAGATCAATATAGCGCTCATGATTTATACTTTGATCACAACCAAAGACAAATGCTTATTTCTGAAATTCAAAAAACATCAAGTATTAAAGATTTTGAAGTAAAGCTAAAAAAGCAAAAAAGTGGAGAAGTAATTGACTGTTTACTGAGTACAGTTAAAATATTTGATGAAGTACAAAATGATTATTTATACCAAGGTATTATCAGAGATATCACTGCAAAAAAGGTGGCTGAACAAACTTTAAAACAAAGCTTAAGTGACCTCGACAAAGCAAACGAGAGCCTCATGAGTTTAAATAATCACTTAGAAGAGCTGGTTCACGAAAGAACATTTGAGCTAAATAAAGAAAAAGAAATTGTAGAAGTTCAGAACTTAGAGATAAAAAAAAGTATTCAATATGCAAAAAGGATTCAAGCTTCCATTCTGCCAACTCAGAGCTATATTCGACAAACGTTACCAGACTCTTTTATATATTATCATCCGAAAGACATCGTAAGTGGTGATTTTTACTGGTTCACGCAAATAGGCCATAAGGCAGTAATCGCAGCAGTGGATTGCACAGGGCATGGAGTCCCAGGTGCATTTATGTCAATAATAGGATACACTGCATTGAATTACATCATTAATGATCGAAAAATATTAGAACCTTCCATAATCTTAAAAGAATTAGATAGGCAAGTAACCACAAGTATCAACCAGCAAGGCTCAAATATTGAAAATTCTACAGATGGAATGGAGCTTGGAATTTGTGTGATTGATTTTCAAACTAAAAAGATTGAATATTCAGGTGCAAATCGACCAATGTATGTTTGTTCCAATAATGAATTATACAAAATTACAACTTCAAAAAGTTCAATTGGAGGAGATCGAGATCACAGTGGAAAAAAGGTATTTAAAACCTATAGACATCAATTTCAAGACGGTGATTTATTTTACCTTTTAAGTGACGGATATGTAGATCAATTTGGAGGACCAAAAGGGAAAAAATTTATGAGTAAGAATATTATACACCTGATTGAAGCTATAAAACATTTACCAATGAGAGATCAAGGCAAATTATTTGAAAAGAATATTGTCGACTGGAAAGGAAACGAAGAGCAAGTAGATGATATACTAGTAATTGGCGTAAGATTATAAAAGAAGTAGGGGGTTAATTTAAATTAACCCCCTACTTCTTTATTACTTAATTTTATCTGTTAGCCGTTTGAATACTTCATCCATGGTACCAACTCCATCAATCACATTGTATTTCCCTTGTTCATTGTAATACGCTTTTAACGGGGAGGTAATTTTATTATAGGTCACAATTCGGTTGAAAATCACCGACTCATTTTTATCATCAACTCTACCAGAATCTTTCCCTCTTTGAACAATCCGAGCCACTAATTCATCATCATCTACTTCCAACGACAGCATTAATGTAATTGAAGTATTATAATCAGCTAAGACTGCATCTAAAGCTTTGGCTTGTTCAGTCGTTCTAGGAAATCCATCAAAAATAAAGCCATCCACATCTTTATTTTGCTCCAACTTAGTTTTTATCATACCAATAACTACCTCATCAGGGACCAACTCACCTTTATCCATAAAGGCCTGAGCTTCTAATCCTAATTTTGTGGACTCTTTTATTTCAGCTCTTAATAGGTCTCCCGTTGAAAGATGAACTAAATTATAGGCTTCTTTTAATTTTGTTGCTTGTGTGCCTTTCCCGGCTCCGGGAGGACCAAATAATACAATATTTAACATTGTTATCTCTCTATATTAATCTTTTAAAACAAATAGTTCATTTAAATTTCGTCCAAAACCGTCATAATCTAAGCCGTAACCAACTACAAACGCATTTGGAATTTCCATGGCAACATAATCAACAGCAATGTCTTTTTTATATGCCTCTGGTTTGAGCAGAAAAGTAGCAATTTTTACGGAATTACAACCCGCTTTCTTCAATAAATCTATAATTGTTTCAATCGTATTTCCAGTATCAACGATATCTTCAACTATTATAACATCTCGACCTTCCAGACTTCTATCCAAACCAATTAGTTGGTTTACCTCTCCGGTGGATTTCATTCCTTTGTAGCTTGCTACTTTTACAAAACTTATTTCACAAGAAAGATCTACTTTCTTCATTAAGTCTGCTGCGAAAAGGAAGCAACCATTTAGCACTCCGAGAAACAAAGGGGACTTTCCTTTATAATCTTCGTTGATTCTATTGGCGATAGTTGTAATTGAAGAAGCAATTTCATCCTCATTCTTGTACAATCGAAACGTTTTGTCTAAAATATTTACTTCTTTCAAATGATTGGGTTTTTATGGGATCAAAAGTAATAAAATAATAAGATTTTAATTTAGGGCTAAAACTGTTTATTAACCTCATAAATATTAGCATTTCAAAATTGAATCTCTGAAAAAAAAGTGTTAGGAATTGGTTATAAATGCTAAAAATTATTTCGACTACTAATTAGTTTAAAACCACTAACTCAACCTTTACGTAGATGAACTAAAAATTATTAACTTTGGCAATCCTAAAAAAAAACACAAATGAACATTCTGTTTGGGCAAAACAATCAGCGCATCTACTTGGTTCTCCTTTCATTTTTATTTTGCAATGACCTACTTTTAGCACAGTGTAGTATAACATCATCGACTGGTTATCAAGTAGACGTTAATGTAGTCCCACGATCCATTGTAGCACCTAGCTCCTGCCCTTATGGATATAATTACAATGTAATTATAGACTACACTGTAACATATAGTGGTTCTGGTGCACCTGGATCAATGTATACATTACAAGGAAATCTAACTTGTGTCAGTCAATCCCTATTTTATAATTTACCTAATTCAGGAGGAACAGGTTCATATACTACATCTGCCAATCCTTATAGAAATACGGCAGACTGTGCTTCGGCAACTCCGGCTTCATTGGGTTGCAATAGTAGCTCATTACAAATTGAAGGCCCTGGAATTTCTAACAGAACGATAACTTGCACGGGCTCAGCATTACCTATTGAGTTGATTGAATTCAAAACTATAAAAACAGTAAATGAAGTTTTAGTAAAATGGGTAACCGCCTCTGAAATCAATAATGATTACTTTACGATAGAACGTTCTAATGATGGACAAAATTGGAAAATTATTGGAACCATTAGTGGTGCTGGAAATTCCAACCAAAACAATGAATATACTTATATCGATAGAAATCCTTTAAAAGGTAACTCTTATTACCAATTAAGACAAACTGATTATGATGGAACTACGACCTATTCGCACATCTCATCAGTTGATGAAAATAAAAATGGTTCTGATATTGTTTTAGAATTGTATCCTAATCCAAGTGAAAATATGATCACTATTGAAGGAGAAGAAAATGCGCTTAATGAAATCTTAATCTACTCAATGTTAGGGAAAGACTTTACCGCTCAGATCCAATTTAGTACAATTTCGCCAACAATGCTTCAATGTGATATTTCAACTGTACCTAATGGAGTATATTTTATCCAATCGAAGGGAGGAACAAAACGTTTTGTAAAAATTTAAAACATTTTAGCTAAAACATCTCCAACTAGATAAGACAACCCAGCGGCAAAAGCTCCTAACATTAAGGTTTCAATAATACTTCTGACTGGGTTGGTTTGATTCACTGAACTCTTTAACCATCCTATTAACACAAATGCTGCAGATGTCAATAGAATCGAAATTAAAAATGGTCTAGCAATAGTGTTTTCGGCAATGTAGTCTAATACATAGACGAGCAGCGGAATAAATCCAACTGTTATAAAGGACAAAAAAGTAACTGCTCCCATTTTTATAGGAGACTTTTCCTCTTTCATCATACCCAATTCTTCTTTCATCATCACATCTACCCATCGCTTTTTATCTGCAGTAATTACATCAACAACTTGCTCTAGTAATTTACCTTCAAAACCTTTAGCAGCATATATTTCTTTTACTTCTTCTCGCTCCTTTTCAGGTAAATTATCTACTTCCCAGTATTCGACTTGCTCATGTTTTTCGAAACGCTCTAATTCGGACTTATTAGAAAGGTAACTACCAACAGACATTGCAAAACCGTCGGCGATCAAATTTGCAAACCCTAAAATGATCACCACAGAGGAATCTAACCCCGCTCCTGCAGCACCTGCCACAACAGCAAAAGTGGTTACACTTCCATCAATTCCTCCATAAACAAACTCACCAATGTAGTCGTTCCATTTGTCCCAAAATTTGGAGCCATTGTGGTATTCGTATTCTTTATGGTTGTCTTTCATTAAAGGTGTTGATCAATTTCTTGTTTTAAAAAATCAATTGCCGAACGAGATGGCGATTGTTTCATTCCTGCCATCAATTTAAGAATTAATTGACTTAACTCCATTCCTGAAGCATCTTCTGGTAATGAGCTCGCAGCTGTATTGACAATCTTTAAATTCTCTTCTTTCACAGATCTAACCATTCTCCATGCAGAGACACTTACATAAACTTGCTGTGACAAATTGTGTTCGTATTCAGTACGGATAGCTTTGAGTAATTCTTGGTGTAATTTACTTCTTGACATTCCACCAACATAAATACGCATCACCAGATTTTCCAATGAGATCCGCTCCAAGAACAATACGATCCTCTCATATGCTTGAAATTTTATTGGAGTAACAATTTTTTGAGACTCTTTTCTAAAATCTAACAACCATTTCTTTTGAAAGGAATCAATTAATTTTTTCATCATAAAATAGATTCCGATGAAGACAATTAATATAGGTAAAATAACAAGTAATGCTTGTAAAATAGACTCTGTCATAAATTTAAAATTGAAAATTTAAAATTAAACGATTTATTTGGTTTTCTACCCACCCTTTTTTCTAAAATATCTATTGTATTTAATAGAGGTTGAAGTAAACAAATTTATTAGATTTGTGCATCATGTATTTATGAACCTGTTTTTATTATGAGTCAAGTTGCAGACCGCATCAATCACCTATCTGAATCGCAAACATTAGCCATGGCTCGTCGAAGTCGAGAATTACAACAAGCCGGTATAGATATAATTAGCTTAAGTTTAGGAGAACCTGACTTTAACACGCCTGAATTTGTTAAAATAGCAGCAAACGAGGCAATTGAAAATAATTTCACTCATTACACCCCTGTAAATGGCTACCTAGATGTACGTCAAGCTATAGCAGAAAAATTCAAAAGAGACAATCAGTTGGAATACACCGCTGATGAAATTGTTATTTCGACAGGGGCTAAACAATCCATCACAAATGTGATGTTGAGTATTGTGAATCCAGGTGATGAAGTTATCGTTCCTGCTCCCTATTGGGTAAGTTATATTGAGATTATAAAAATGGCGGAAGGAATTCCGGTGGTGATAGAAGCAGGAATAGACCAAGACTTTAAGGTTACAGCAGCTCAGATCGAAGCGGCGATTACGCCAAAAACTAAAATGATGATTTTTAGTACTCCTTGTAATCCTACAGGATCGGTTTATGGTAAAGATGAGTTGAAAGCTATTGCAGATGTGATGAAGCGAAACCCTAACTTTTTAGTCATTTCTGATGAAATTTATGAGCACATCAACTTCGTGAATAAACATGAAAGTTTAGCTCAATTTTCAGAAATAAAAGACCAAGTCATCACTATCAATGGAGTTTCTAAAGGATTCGCAATGACTGGTTGGAGGATTGGATATATCGGTGCTCCAAAATGGATTGCCGATGCTTGCACTAAAATTCAAGGTCAAGTAACTTCAGGCACTTGCAGTATAGCTCAGAAAGCAGCAAAGGCTGCAGTATTAGCATCTCCTGCTGTTTTAAAAGATATGAAAGCAGCGTTTAGAAACCGTAGAGATTTGGTTCTTGACTTACTACAAAATATACCTGGAATAAAAACGAATATACCTGAAGGTGCTTTTTATGTATTTCCTGATGTATCTTCATTTTTCGGAAAATCATTCAATGGTAAAAAGATAGAAAATGCTAGCGATTTAAGTTTATTCTTATTGGATGAAGCAAAAGTGGCGTTGGTAACCGGAGAAGCTTTTGGAAACCCAAATTGTATCCGAATCTCTTATGCTGCTTCTGAAAGTGTGTTAACTGAAGCTATGAAAAGAATGCAAACTGCTTTGGCAAAAATTTAAACATCGTGCAAAAAATCGACCTCAATAGTTTATTCCAGAAGTTTAATGACCTAAATGTTCTTATTATAGGGGATGTTATGGTGGACGCATATTACTGGGGAAAAGTAGATCGTATATCTCCTGAAGCACCAGTGCCAATTGTGGCTGTGGATTATTCTGAAAAGCGATTAGGCGGCGCAGCAAACGTTGCCTTAAATATCCAAGCATTAGGCGCAAATGCGATTTTATGCGCTCCAATTGGAGACGATACAAGTGGTAATGATTTTATTGAATTATTAAAAACCCATCAGTTAACTAACGAAGGAATTTTAAGTCTTAATAATCGTGTAACCACTGAAAAAACAAGAATCATTGGCAATAACTATCAAATGCTTCGGATAGATCGGGAGACTACAAACTCCATCAATGATGAGGATGAAATTGCATTTTTTAATAGAATCAAAAGTATCGTTGAGGGATCAAAAATTGATGTAATCATTTTTGAAGATTACGACAAAGGAGCTATTTCAGAGCGTTTAATCGGAAAAGTAGTTCAGTTAGCAACTGAAAAAAACATTCCAACAACAGTAGATCCTAAAAAGCGAAACTTTACTTTTTATAAAAATGTCACGCTATTTAAACCCAACTTGAAAGAACTGAAAGAAGGGCTAAAAATTGATTTTGATAAAAAAGTTAAATCTCAATTAGAAGATGCCATTGATCTATTGGAATCAGTTTTAAACCATAAACAAACACTGATCACTTTATCTGAATTGGGTGTATACATTAAAAATGGTTCTGAAAAACACCATATACCTGCACACCATCGTTCAATAGCAGATGTATCAGGTGCTGGCGATACGGTGATAAGTGTCGCTTCTCTCTGTTTAGCATTAGAGATGCCAACACAAGTTATCGCTGAACTATCAAACCTTGCAGGTGGATTGGTTTGCGAAAAAGTAGGAGTGGTATCAATTATTAAGGAACAACTGCTTAAAGAAGCATTAGAGATTTACCACTAAGTGAATTGTAAATTAAACCTACATTTGATTCTTCACTTATAGCATTGAAGCTACTATGGGTATTCAGGAGTTTAGAGAAAAGATAAACCTTCGATTATACAAATCGAAAGGGCTTGCAAATAGAATTATGAAAACTGGTGTTTTTGTAGCCTCTATAATTGCACTCGCCACTCTTGTTTTCTATTATGGATTTCCTCAAACGGAAGAGTCCAAAGGATTTCTCATCGGAATTTTTAAAAGCACATTTGCTGTTTATATTCTGAATTACATCGTACAATTTATTTTCGATTTTGAACCCATTGATTTTCTCAAACGAACATGGGTGGAAGGTTCAGTAATGCTATTTCTAGTCATAGAAGGTATTTCCTATAACCTCTTTGATCACTTATTGATCAGTTCTTTCTTTACTAAACTTGGATTTCCAAACATTGGAGAATACACCAACCTGCTGATTCAGCTCTACTTTTTGATTGTAGTCTGGTACGAAGTCGCCAAAGGAAGTAACATACTACCGCGACTAAAGATAAACCCTTCAGGTCTATTTCTAGGCATCTTTTTCTGTATTATAATTGCTGGTGCAGGGTTATTAATGCTACCTGAAATGACCACCATTGAAGGAGGAATGAGCTTTATTGATGCCATTTTTACGGCTACATCTGCGGCAACCGTAACAGGCCTTGCGGTGCAAGACACTGCACTATTTTTCACCTTTAAAGGGCAGATTATTATAATGCTACTTATTAAATTTGGTGGGCTTAACGTAATTGCATTTGGTTCATTTATCGCGCTGTTTTCAAAATTTGGTGTAGGTGTAAAACAGCATTCAGTTATCGAGGACTTCTTTAACAAGAATAACTTAATGAGCGCAAGAGGAATGCTTGCAAAAGTGATTATTTGGAGTTTATTTATAGAGGCACTTGGAGCAATCCTTACTTATTTTGCTTGGTCCACCGAAATTCCATTTAAATCGATAAATGAAAAAGTATTCTTCTCTATTTTTCATTCCATCTCTGCTTTAAATAGTGCAGGATTCTCTTTATTTAGCAATGGATTATATGAGGAAGGAGTGAGAAACAACTACCTAGTTCACAATATACTGTGTGTGCTATTATTTTTAGGAGCTTTAGGATTTATGGCTATTTTCGACATATTTAGTTTTTCTAAAATTAGGGAGCGAATTAAAAAACCTTGGAAATCTATCCAATTTGCCACTAAAATTTCATTGTACTTTTCTCTTGGTTTGGTAATAGTTGGCGCTATATTCTTCTACCTTTTTGAAGGAGAACACTCCCTTCAAGGTGAAACCAATGTGTGGATCAATATTAGTCACTCTATTTTCCAATCGGTTACCACCAGATCTGGAGGTTTAAATACGGTAGACATATCCTTGTTATCGTTACCAACTGTGGTTGTCTTTATGTTTTTGATGTTTATTGGTGGAGCCTCTAGTTCGACGGGGGGAGGTATTAAAACATCCACATTCGCCATCATCTGGGCAGCCACAATTAGTACCATTAAAAATAAAAAAAGAACAGAATTATTCTCTTATAACATCCAAGGAAACTTGGTACTTCGGGCTTATTCTGTTTTCTTATTCTTTGCATTAGGGCTTCTTTTAGGATGTTTTGGGTTGGCGTATACTGAATCACACCTGATAGAATCCGGTCAATTTGCATATATAGATATCATTTTCGAAGAAGTTTCAGGCTATGGAACAGTTGGACTTTCGAGGGGAGTTACTCCATCATTATCACTTTGGGGAAAAGTAATTCTAGTATTGTCAATGTTTGCCGGAAGAGTTGGCTTATTGACAGTCGCATATGCGTTTACAAAAGAATCAATCAGTACCAAGTATAAATATGCAGACGGTCACACAATGGTAGGTTAAATTAAATTTCAATCCTTACTTTTGTCGAAAGCTCATTTTTTTCAATTTAAGATATATGTATCCAACAATTAGTGACGCGCTAAAAGACCTTTTTGGCATTAATATTCCTTTACCATTGCCTTCGTTCGGCTTTTTTGTAGCCATCTCATTTTTATTGGCAGCCTACTTTTTTACACTTGAGTTGAAAAGAAAAGAAAAAAATGGCTTACTAAAACCAACTTGGAAAACAGTGACTATTGGAGCTCCTGCATCCACACTAGATCTTTTCTTAAATGGTTTGTTCGGATTTGCTTTAGGATTCAAAATCCCCATATTGGTCATGGAATACAGTCAATTTGTAGACAACCCTCCCTCCTACATCCTTTCTGGAAAGGGATATTTTATTGGTGGTGTGATTGGAGCAGCGATAGGAGTATATTTAAGGAAGAAAGAAGCTGATAAACTGAAACTAGATTCTCCGAAAACGGAACAACAAAAAATGCAACCACATGAGCATGTGAGTAACATGACGTTGATAGCCGCTGTAGCAGGAATTTTAGGAGCAAAGCTATTCCACAACTTGGAAAATTTAGACGAATTGATGGCCGACCCAATTGGAGCATTGACTAGCTTTTCAGGATTAAGCATTTATGGCGGTCTGATTTTAGGTGGAGGCTCTGTATTGTATTATGCCGTAAAAAATGGCATGACTTGGATTCATGTGGCAGATGCTTGTGCTCCAGGTTTGATGGCCGCATATGGAATGGGAAGAGTTGGTTGTCAAGTTGCCGGTGATGGAGATTGGGGTGTTCCAAACAATGCTACTCAGCCAGAATGGTTGAGTTTCTTACCAGATTGGACGTGGGCTTATGGCTACCCAAATAATGTGTTGGGCATCGACTTAGGCGAACCAAACAGACCGGTTGAAATCATTGAAAATGGCATCCCTTACATCTACACTGGCAATGCTTGGCCGACTCCTTTTTATGAAACTGTAATGGCTTTTATCATTTTCGGAATCCTTTGGAGCTTAAGAAAACGAATTGAAATTCCAGGAATTATCTTTAGTATCTACCTTTCGTTAAACGGAATAGAGCGTTTTATAATTGAACAAATTCGAATCAATCCAGATTATCATATTGCAGGTTTAGGTTTTACTCAAGCTGAGATGATTGCCGTGATCCTATTCCTTTCGGGAATAGCAGGAATCGCTTATTTTACAAAAAATAAGAATAAATACATCCCTCAATTATGAATTTAGAGCACCTCTGCCAAAATGTAATTTCCATCACCACAGAAGTCGGACGCTTTATAAGAGAAGAAAATATCCGTGTTTCAGATGTAGAGTTAAAATCCAAAAATAGTTTGGTGACTTACGTCGATAAAACGGCAGAAAAAAGACTGGTAGAAGCACTTGGTCTACTAATTCCTGAGGCTGGATTTATTGCAGAAGAAGGAACTTCTACTAAGGTGGGTGAAACTTATAACTGGATTATTGATCCATTGGATGGAACTACCAATTTTATTCACGGTTTACCTGTATATAGTATCAGTATTGGTCTTCGTAAGAATGATCAAATCATTTTAGGTGTTATTTTCGAGGTAACTTCAAGTGAATGCTTTTATGCATGGGAAGGAAGCAAGGCTTATCTCAATGGAAAAGAAATTCAGGTTTCAAAAACAGAACTATTATCCAATTCGTTAGTCGCTACTGGTTTCCCTTACTATGATTATGATCGATTGGAAGATTACATTCAACTACTACAACATTTCATGAAAGAAAGTAGAGGAATCCGTCGACTGGGCTCTGCTGCAATAGATTTGGCATATGTGGCTTGTGGCCGAATGGATGGATTTTATGAATACAGCTTAAATGCCTGGGACGTAGCCGCAGGTGCATTTATCGTGCAGCAAGCTGGCGGTAAAGTGTGCGATTTTAGTGGTGGAGATGATTATTTATTTGGTAGAGAAATAATTGCATCGAACACTAATTTACATCCAATATTTTTGTCAACGATAAAGAGCTATATGGAAAGTTAATTTTTTCTTACTTTTATAAGAATCAATCACTAAACTTCCCTATTATGAAAATGTTATTTACTTTATTGTTTGCTATATCTATAAATATAGCAAACGCATGCACTTGTAGCACATTTTCGTCATTCTGCACCACAGCAAATCAATCACAAATCTATCCAGTTATCGCCGGTCAAATTATCTCTGTTGACTCCACAAGCATTTCCGTATTAGTTATTGAAAAATTAAGAGGAAACATTTCGGATACTATTATTATAGAAGACTTCCAAGTCAATTCTTGTGCAGATTCTTCTATGGCACTAGCCACAAGAATGGGAAATGTCGGCGATACTATAATCGCCCTGCTGCACCCATACAATAATGGAACATACACTAGAGGAGAAAGTTCTTGTGGAATAGGTGACTTATTAATCACCAATGGTGTTTGTACCGATTACATTGTCAATACAGTATCAACCTTCCCCAACCCTAGCGATTACACTACTTTTAGCTACTCTGCGATTATCAATAATTGGAAAACTCACAATGGAGATTGCAGGTCATTAGTGGGCTTGGAAAAAAGATCGATCGCTTCAGGAATTTCCTTTTATAACAATTTAGGAGGCATAATTAGGGTACAATCCATTTATCCCGCAGATTTAACCGTGAATGTATACAGTCTATCAGGTAAGTTAATTAAGCAACAATCTTTCTCGCAATTGACAACAGTCAACTTAAACAATGAAAGCAACGGAATCTACCTCTTTCAAATCACCAATAAAGGAGTTCCTATTTTGACGAAAAAATTATTGAAATAGTATTCTGTTCAATATCTATCAAAAAAACGCCTTTTGACTTTCGTCAAAAGGCGTTTTTAATTCAATTAATATTAGATAATTAATCGGCTAATTTTTTATATTTGAATCGAGTTGGTTCTTTACCCAATCGTTTTGCTCTGTTTTCTTCGTAGTCTGAATATCCACCTTCGAAATAATAGACATTCCCATTTCCTTCAAAAGCTAAGATGTGTGTACAAATCCGATCTAAGAACCATCTATCGTGAGAAATCACAACAGCACAACCGGCGAAGTTTTCGATCCCTTCCTCTAATGCTCTCAATGTATTTACATCGATGTCGTTGGTCGGCTCATCCAGTAACAATACGTTGGCTTCAGTTTTTAACGTCATTGCCAAATGCAATCGATTTCGTTCACCACCTGACAATACACCTACTTTTTTATTCTGATCAGAACCTGAGAAGTTAAAACGAGAAATATAAGCTCTTGAATTCAATGTTTGACCACCAATTTCAATGTGTTCTTGTCCGTTACTGATTACTTCATAGATCGATTTTGCTGGATCAAGATCTTTGTGTGATTGATCAACATAACCAAGCGCTACCGTTTGACCTACTGCAAATTCTCCTTTATCTGGAGTTTCTTCACCCATAATTAAACGGAACAAAGTAGTTTTACCAGCACCGTTTGGTCCAATAATTCCAACGATTCCTGCAGGAGGCAACCTAAAATTCAAATCATCAAATAGAATCTTTCCATCAAATGCTTTCGCGACTAATTTTGCTTCAATCACTTCGTTACCCAAACGAGGTCCGTTAGGAATTGGAATTTCCAAAGAAGATTCCTTCTTCATTCCACCCTCACTCATCATCTTATCGTAATTATTCAAACGTGCTTTAGATTTACTCTGACGTCCTTTGGGGCTCATCCTCACCCACTCTAATTCTCGCTCCAAGTTCTTTCTTCGTTTGCTTTCTGATTTTTCTTCTTGAGCCATTTTCTTAGTCTTTTGGTCCAACCAAGAAGAATAGTTACCTTCCCAAGGAATACCCTTTCCTTTGTCCAATTCAAGAATCCAACCAGCTACGTTATCTAAGAAGTATCTATCGTGGGTAACTGCAATTACAGTTCCTTTATATTGCTGTAAGTGACGCTCTAACCAGAATACTGACTCCGCATCCAAGTGGTTGGTTGGCTCATCTAATAACAATACATCTGGTTCTTGTAATAACAAACGACACAATGCCACTCGACGACGCTCACCACCAGATAATACAGTAACTGGAGTATCTCCATCAGGACACTGTAATGCATCCATAGCACGCTGCAAACGCTGATCTAATTCCCACGCATTGTACTGGTCTATTTTTTCAGATAGCTTTTCTTGCTCTTTCATCAAGGCTTCCATCTTATCCGGATTCTCTAATACTTCAGGATCTCCAAACTTTTCATTACAGGCTTCATAGGCTTTCAACACATCAATGACTTCTTGAACGCCTTCTTCTACTACTTGTTTTACTGTTTTTTCAGGATCCAAATACGGTTCTTGTGAAAGCATCCCGACTTTATATCCATCAGAAAAAACCACTTCTCCTTTAATGTCTTTGTCTTCTCCAGCAATAATTCGCATTAATGTGGATTTTCCAGATCCGTTTAATCCAATGATCCCAATCTTTGCCCCATAATAAAAGGACAAATAGATATTACTTAAAATAGTATTT
Source organism: Acidiluteibacter sp. (assembly GCF_055129545.1). NCBI lineage: Bacteria > Pseudomonadati > Bacteroidota > Flavobacteriia > Flavobacteriales > Cryomorphaceae > Acidiluteibacter > Acidiluteibacter sp. Next base: position 17,918 of record NZ_JBSRUB010000037.1, read on the forward strand.
CCGGATGGTAATACTTTGGAAACGTTGACCATTGAGAAAATAATCTTCTTATCGTCGCTCATAATCTTGTATTTTTGAAATAGGTTTCAATATTTTATGCAAATTTGACAAAAATACGACCACTAACAAGTAGTAAGCACAATTTTATACAGATTAATGGCCAAAAAGGAAAAAGTTTTAATAGGAAGGGTTGAAGTTGTGGATTTTCCAAAACTCCAACTTTTAGGAATAGAAGCAAAAATTGATACTGGAGCATATAGTACTGCACTGCATTGCCACAAAATATGGGTTGAAAAAATAGAAGGAATAGATGTATTGCATTTTGACATTTTAGATCCTGAGCACCCAGAGTATCCAGCAAAAATATTTACAAGCACCGATTTTGGACAGAAAAAAGTAAAAAGTTCGAATGGTAGAAAGGAAAATCGATACATCATCAAAACAAAAATAAAATTAGCTGGAAAAAGCTACCTAACTGACGTCAGTTTAACCGATCGGCAAAAAATGAAATATCCAGTATTAATCGGTAGAAAACTATTAAAAAACGGATATTTGATCGATGTTTCAAAAATAAAAATCAATTAATAATCATAAGGACTCAAAAATGAAAATTGCCATTCTCTCTCGAAATAAAAAGCTATACTCTACCCGACGATTGGTCGAAGCAGCGGAATCTCGAGGGCATGAAGTACATGTACTTGATCACACCAAGTGCTACATAGTGAATCAAAAGCAGGAACCGGCTATCTATTATGGTAGCGAAAAATTAGAAGGTTTTGATGCCATCATACCAAGAATCGGCGCATCAGTCACTTTTTACGGTGCATCCATAATACGTCAATTTGAAATGTGTAATGTGTTTACTGTGGTAAAATCTGTGGCCCTTACACGGTCAAGAGACAAACTGAGAAGTATCCAAATTATGTCGAGAGAAGGATTGGACATTCCTAAAACTGCTTTTGCACGGCATCCAGATGATATATCTAACTTGATCAAAAGTGTTGGCGGAACTCCTTTAATTATTAAAGTTCTAGAGGGAACTCAAGGACTTGGAGTGGTTTTAGCTGAAACACAAAAAGCAGCAAAATCAGTAATTGAAGCTTTTTGGGGACTGAATACTAACATCTTAGTTCAAGAATTTATTAAAGAAGCAGGCGGTGCTGATATCCGAGCGTTTGTGGTTAACGGCGAAGTAGTTGGTGCCATGAAACGACAAGGAAAGGAAGGCGAATTCAGATCGAATTTACACCGAGGTGGAAGTTCCACTAATATCAAATTGAAACGTTCTGAGAAAACTGCCGCAATTAAAGCGGCAAAAGCGATGGGATTAAGTATTGCAGGAGTAGATATGCTGCAATCTGAAAGAGGTCCATTGATTTTAGAAGTAAACTCTTCTCCGGGATTAGAAGGTATTGAAAACTCAACTAAGGTAGATATTGCTGGTAAAATAATCGAGTACATCGAAGGAAACGCAGGCAAAAAGAACAGCTTGAAAGATAAGGTTGGTGCGTAATAACTAAATTCAGATAAGATCCATGAGTAAAATGATTTCTATCAATAGGCAAGGTGTTAAAGACGGCGAAAATGCGGTTATCACTTTAAATATAGCTAGATTGGCTTCAGGCACTAAAATCGATTTGCCAATATATGTTTATAGAAGTAAAAATCCTGGGCCTATATTGTTATTGAGCGGAGGTTTACATGGAGATGAAGTCAATGGAGTTGAAATTGTTCGCAGAATGGTGGCTAATCACAGCTTTGAGCATTTGCACTGTGGTTCTATAATTGCTATTCCGATTATGAACATTTATGGATTCTTAAACTTTTCAAGAGAAGTACCTGACGGAAAAGACATTAATCGAAGTTTTCCCGGAAGCTTGACTGGTTCTTTGGCTGCAAGAGTTGCATACAACCTTACGCACAAAGTTTTAAAAGAAATTGATTTAGGAATTGATTTTCATACCGGTGGAGCAAGTAGATACAACTATCCACAATGCCGGTTTTCTCCTACTGACGAATACAGTAAAGAAATAGCAGATGTATTCAATGCTCCAATCACAATGGCTTCTAAATTAATTGACAAGAGTCTAAGAAAAGAAGCCCACAAAATGGGCAAATCCATCATCGTTTTTGAAGGTGGAGAGTCCATGCGATTCGATGAGCATGTTATTCAAAATGGAATTCGAGGAGCTAAGCGAGTGATGAAACATTTGGGTATGACCACACAAGCTCCACATGAGGATGAGAATGTATTTTGCAGCAATAGCTCGTGGATAAGAGCCAAGAGTTCAGGTATGTTTACAGCTACAATACATTCTGGTAAGGAGGTAAATAAAAACCAAATTATCGGAAAAATAACCGACCCTTTTGGGCAGTTTGAAACGAAAGTAAAAGCTACTCACGCTGGTATTATTATCGGACATAACAATATGCCATTGGTAAATCAAGGGGATGCCCTTTTCCATATTGGGATTCATTAAATTTGCAACAAAATAAGATTGAATGAAGGCTTCTCCCGTTAAAAATTTCCTATCACTTGTTAAGTTTAGTCACACCATATTTGCACTGCCATTTGCATTGATTGGATATTTTTTGGCAATCAAATTTTCCATCTATACTTTTAATTGGATCACCTTCATTCCAATGATTCTGTGCATGATTTTCGCTCGAAATTCAGCCATGGCCTTTAATAGATACATTGATAGAGACATCGACTCGGCCAATGAGCGAACCGCCAAAATCAGAGAAATTCCAAATGGAACCATTACTCCGAAATCTGCCAAATGGTTCGTCATCGGAAACTGTGTGTTCTTCATCGCTACGACCTATTTCATCAATCCCATTTGCTTTTACCTCTCCCCTGTTGCATTGGCAGTAGTTTTAGGTTATAGTTTAACCAAAAGATTTACAGCATTGTGTCATTTAATTTTAGGGATTGGATTAGCATTGGCACCAATCGGAGCATATTTAGTCGTGGTCGGTTCTTTTGCCTGGCTTCCACTCTACTTTTCTTTTGCGGTCTTGTTTTGGGTTTCTGGATTTGATATTATCTACGCCCTCCAAGACTACGAATTTGATAAAAAGATGAATTTAAAGTCCATTCCTGTATTCTTGGGGAAAGATGGCGCATTGGGATTTTCTACATTTCTGCACATTCTTACTGCAAGTTTCATCATTTATGCTGGGTATAAAGCAGATTTCGGTACCTTCTATTGGATTGGAACCGCATTGTTTTTAGCATTACTCACTTATCAACATCTAATCGTAAAAGCCAATGATCTTTCTAAAGTAAATTTGGCCTTTTTTACGACCAACGGAGTGGCATCCGTTCTATTTGCTGTCTTTACCATTCTTGAGTTAGTTTACGCCATCTAAATTTCTTTTTTAAGGTGTGTTCTTTACAAAATGGGAATTTTTCCCTACAAGATCTATTCGAACATCTTTTTTGAAAAGCTCAACAACACACTCATTGGCAAATCAATAACCCTAGCATGTCCTTCTGGCTCGTCTTTTTCTATTGGTTAAGAAACTTATAAAACTTAACAATTATGAAAAGGTACAAAATCACAGTAGCAGCATTACTAATCGGAGGTATAGGATTTTTAAGTAGTTGCGATTCTACAAAAAATAACGATTCAAAAAACTTAGAGGAATTTGAAGCATATGTAAATGAACTTTCAGCAGAAACTGAAGCCAACTGGGAAGAAGTAGAAAGAAAGTACGTCGAAAAGAAAAATAAAGTAGGTGATGAAATAGATCAGTTATCTGATGACTCCAAGAAAGAATTTGAAGAGTTGAAAGACAAGTATGAGCAACTAAAAGCTGATGCAAAAGCCAAGATGGACGACATGGAAGCCAATGAAAGAGCTGCCAAGGTAAATGAGATGTATATGATCGTTAAAAGTAACGACAGAAACATGGATTTGTCGAATGTAACAGCCGAAAATATCAAAGACGTATATGCTGACTTTGTAAATTATATCGATGTCAATCAAGATGCGATGAGCAACGAAGATTGGAAAGAAGCTGAATTAATTTGGGATGCATTGAACGAACGTAAAAACGTTGTTGAACCTACCTTAAAAGCTGAAAACAATATTGAAATTGCGAAAACTAAGACAAAATATGCAGCGTTGAAAGTAGCAAATAAACCTGGCGCAAAAGCCGATGAAAAAATAGCTACTGAAAAGGAAAGAGAAATGAAAAAGTAGCAAACAACATACAACCAATTATTACTACTGAAGGAAAAGGAATCGCAGATGATGCGGTTCCTTTTTTTGAGACTCATTATAACACTATTATGGCTTTAATCGTGTACTCCTTAAATTTAAAATTTGAATTTCTTTCTTTTGTCTATTAATCTGATAAGTCAGCATAGTTAGCTTATTAACAGGCCCTCTTCTTACATTATTGCTAACTACTCTTAATAATTTAGGATTACTGACTAATAAATCAAGAAAATCTTTCACCTCATTTTCAAAGTGTTTAACTTCTCTACTAGTCCAGTTCCTATCTATATACTTCAAGATAGATGCATAACCAACTAAGGCTCTCCTTGACCAGATAATCCGATACATTACTTTAATAAATCATCAAATCGATCTTCGACATTATTCATTACTTCCTCATGAGTATAATATCGCCCTTCCTTTAAATCCTGCTTCCCTTCTTCAATTTCATCTAGTTCTTGGGCAGACATTTTGGAATCAGATTCTATTTTTTCCTTGCGCAACGCACTAATCTTTCTAATCAGTTTTTCATCCGACAATTGAACCAACCATTGAATGAGGTCTAACTTTTCTGCTTGTAAATCCATTCTACTCTATTTTTATCAAAGTTAATTATTTTAAGGGTTGAATCTACTTTATGATTACCTCCCTGATTTATAGCTAAAAACTAAGACGCATTCCACAATTTAAAAAATCACCACACAATATTTTTAGCCTAACCTAAAAATATTTTTAATAGTGTTATATTTAGACTAACCTAAATTTATATATTTGCACTTCTAAAAAATGAAATGCAACTACAAAAAAAAATTCTACTAAGCATAATTCTTACGCACTTAATATTTCAACCTTTTTTTGCAAATAGCCAAACTGGGAATATCTCTGGAACAGTTCGACAAGCCAACAAAGAAGTCGTTCCATTTGCGAACATATATCTCGCCAACACTAAACTGGGTGCCGCCAGTGACGAAAATGGGAAATTTGAAATCTTAAATATTCCAATAGGAGAATACCAAATCATGGCACAATTCATCGGTTTTGAACGACAAACAAAATCCATTACGATTAAAGAGAATGAAACCATCACGATTGACTTTCTACTATCTCAAAGCAACTTAGATATTGACGAAGTAGTCGTTACAGGCACTATGAAAGAAATGTCTAAAAAAAATAGTCCCGTGCCAGTGGAAGTATACACTGCAAAATATTTCGAGAACAATAAAAATCCATCTGTATTTGAATCTCTGCAAAATGTCAATGGAGTTCGTCCACAATTGAATTGCAGCGTATGCAACACAGGAGACATTCACATTAATGGTTTGGAAGGGCCGTATACCATGATATTAATTGACGGAATGCCAATCGTGAGTGGATTATCCACCGTTTATGGATTAACAGGAATCCCAGCTTCACTCATCGATAGAGTCGAAATTGTGAAAGGTCCTGCTTCAACTTTATATGGTTCGGAAGCAGTTGGGGGACTAATCAATGTCATTACCAAAAAGCCAAGTGCAGCCCCCCTCTTCTCTGCTGATGTATACTCCACTACTTGGGCAGAAACCAATGCCGATTTAGGAGCTAAATTCAAATTAGGTAAAAAAGGCTCTACACTACTTGGAGTCAACTATTTCAATTACAGCAATCCATTAGACCTTAACAACGACGGATTTACGGACATTACTTTACAAGATCGAATCTCCTTGTTTAACAAGGTTTCTTTTGATAGAAAGGAAAACAGAGAATTCAATATCGGGATGCGCTATGTTTACGAAGATCGATGGGGAGGAGAAATGAATTGGCGTCCAGAATTTAGAGGTGGAGATTCCGTTTATGGAGAAAGTATTTATACCAACAGATGGGAAGTATTTGGTAATTACCAACTGCCCATTAATGATGAAAACTTCAATTTTCAATTCAGTGCCAATGGGCACCAACAAAACTCGGTATACGGAGCAGACCAGTATATCGCCGACCAACGAATCGCATTTGGCCAACTGACTTGGAACAATGAATTACTTCATTCCAATGATTTCTTGTTTGGGGCAGCTTATCGCTACACCTATTACGACGACAATACTGGTGCAACATTTAAATCGGACAGCAGTGGAAACAATCCTTCAAACATCCATTTACCAGGATTATTTATTCAAGATCAAATCACTCTGAATGAATACAACACATTACTTCTTGGACTGAGATACGATCACAACACTATTCATGGAAATATTTACTCGCCCAGAGTCAATTACAAATGGAACTCTAAAAAGGATAAAACCATCATCCGATTGAGCGCAGGAAATGGGTTTAGAGTGGCCAACGTATTTACGGAAGATCACGCTGCGTTAACCGGTGCAAGAGAAGTTGTTTTTACTGAAGCCTTAAAACCAGAACAATCCGTCAATGTAAATCTTAATGTTGTTCAGAAATTTTACACTAAAAATCAGACCTACATTAATTTGGACGGTTCAATTTTTTACACCTATTTTTCCAACCGCATTGTGCCAGATTACGAGACCAACCCCAATAAAATAATTTACGCCAACTTAGATGGTCAAGCCATTTCAAAAGGAGTTTCATTGAATGCGGACATCGTGCTTAAGAATGGAATAAAAATTATGGGAGGAGCCACTTTGATGGATGTAACCATTGAAGAAAATGGTACCAAAGAAAGACAATTGTTAACCGAAAATTTTACTGGTGTGTGGAGCATCGAATACACGATACTTCCTTTGAACCTAAGAATCAATTACACTGGAAATATATACAGCCCAATGCGATTGCCATTGTTAGGAGAATTAGATGATCGTAGTGAATATTCTCCCTGGTTTAGCATTCAGAATATTCAGTTGACCAAACCCATTCATCAACAGTGGGAAATTTATGGTGGCGTTAAGAACTTTTTAAACTTCACTCCTGCTCGAAACAGCATTGCTCGATCGTTCGATCCATTTGATAAAAAGGTACAATTCGATGCCAATGAAAATGTGGTAGCCACACCAAACAATCCCAATGCGTTAACATTTGACCCTTCTTATGTTTATGCGGCCAACCAAGGTATTCGTGGATTTATAGGAATCAAATATACGTTGAAGTAATCATGAAGCATTTTTTACTTCTTTTTCAGTTGTTGTTTCTTTCATTGGCTGCCTCTGCCCAAGTAAATTGGATCAGTTTTGAAGTAATGACAACTAAATTCGCGGAGGAGAAAAAACCAATTCTAATTTTCATTCATACCGATTGGTGCAAAATCTGTAAAATGCAAGAAGGAACGGTATTCTCCAATGATGAAACCGCTGCACTAATCAATGAACATTTTTATGCGTTGAAATTAAATGCAGAAGAAAAACAGGCGATAAGTTTTTTTGGCAGAATCTACGAAGGAGCAACGGCGAATCATTACCACGCGTTGGCAGAATACATTGGAAAAAGCAATAATGGTCTTACTTTCCCAACACTAATTATTTTGAATGACCAATTAGAATTAGTGCATAAAACCGTCGGATTTGTATCGAAGGAGAAGTTGTGGAAGTGGATGAATGATTTAATAGATTGACTTTAATTTTCATAATTAACGCTACGCTAAAAAGTGGAAATATTTAGGGATTATTATAGGGTGTTTTTCATTTTTACAAATGTTTCACTATCACTGAATCCGCCATTTTTGACAAACTTTTTAAACTGCCTTTTAGTCACTGTAAAATTGTAAGGAGCAACAGTATCTTGAACAGTTTCAGTGATTACTTTTAAACTTTCAATTTCTTCCCTTGTCGAGATACTGCTAATCATAAGTTGTCCTTTTGATAATTGCATCTTTTCAACCGACCAACCCGTCTTGTCGTAACGTGAGTTCAGAAAGTAGCAACCTTTGAACTTTCTCACAACATTATTATAATCCATTAGAAACAAGGTGTCAACATTATGAATGTGAATTAACAAACTGTCGCCATCTTGTTTGATTAATTCTCTTTCACTAGTTTCTAAGTTAAATAGGGTGTCTCCTGAAAGTCGAAAGGCACTGTCTAGTTGATTAGGGTGAATTTTGTAGTCAAAGTCATCTGTTCTTTGAATCAGTTTGTCATTGACAGATAATATTGAACTGTCCGAAAGACTAAGGTAAACCCCTCTCAGCCGACTTGGAAATTTTGAAAGATTGTCCGTGTCGACTGGTTGCGGCTCTGTAAATTTAACTGGAGGCTCGCAAGCGACTATACCTATCAAAATGATCATTACTGATATTATTCTCAACTGTTAAAATATCTGCTTTGTTATCTTTTTAATGCACTACAATGGTTTTTATTTATCGAGATTTCCAACTATTTTTTTTGCTTTGATATAACCTGATTCAATTGGTTCATTTATAATAAAACGGTAGCAATCTTCTGGCGTGGTAGCGAATTCTCGTGAATCGTATAAGAGCTCATTGATTTTTTCCCTCCACTCGCTATATGCTCCTTTCCGTTTATTAATGTATAGGTCTTGAGAATAGCTATCAATTAATGATGTCTGCATTTCATTTGCTCTTGATTGAACTGTTTTAAACATGATTGTTGTAATACCATATCCTGGCATTGAGTCTTGAAAATGATTTAATTGTTTTCGTGCAAATCTGGCTGATAATTCATAAATATCGAAAATCACCTCTTGTTTTTTAATACCGGCTGTGTCGTTATTTAAAATATAAGATGTATGTTTTTCAAAAACAGGAGCAAAATACGCCTTCTCAATTAGCCTTCCACGTTTTCCTTTTTTCTTGGGAATGTCCAATACTGCAAATAAACCAACAAAAGCACTTGTACATAAATCATGATTTTCACAATATTTGAGACATTTTGGATTGTCAGTCCCGTCTCCCTGAAAGTCACTTTTTTTTAACTGTCTTTCAGGTTGCCAAAAAATATGAGTGCTTGATTCTGTCAGGTATTTTTCTTGACCTATCGAATTAATGATAAATCCGATTAATAATAGTACAATAAGAAGTGCTCTTTTAGTTAACATTTTTATTTTTATAAATGTGTTATAATGGTTTATTATATGGAAATTAGGGCAGTAGAAATCGATAAGGTTTCTGGTTTGCACTGTGCTAAAGCGTTGTATTTTGTTTTTATCTTTTTGCTGCCAAAGCCAAATCAAAAATATTTGGCGGCCTTTGCATAAAACTCTATACTTCCTGCTAAACACCAAAACCGGTATTAATAATTGCATTTGTTGCAAATAGCTTTTTTGTATTTCTCTTAAATTTAGATTTTAGATTAAAATTTACCATACTTATACACTAATAAAACTAGTGTTCCATAAAACAAAATTAAATTTAGTGTAACAAAGAGAAAACGTTTGAATTTGGTCAATTCAAAAGCTTTGGAGTTCCAAATTATAACCAATATGTGAAATAGTATATAAAAGAATTGTTCCGTTCTATTATTATTTACTGTTAGACTCAAAATAACTGATATCGGAAAAAAAATAATTACCCACAAGCTTACATTATAAATATTCAAAATTAAATGCTCAAATATATTTTTTTTGAATTGTATATAGAGTATAGAACTAGAAAGAGTTAACAAGAAAATATTCGCTAATAAAATTACAAATTGTGAAGAAATATTACTTGTTACTACAAGTCCCAAGAAATCATTTGCGATAGAATAGTGTAATAGTAGAAATAAAGATGCAATTGTAAAGAATTTCCCAGGACTAAAATAATATTTCCTAAATCCATTCCAATAGTTAGTAGTTATTGTCTTGGGTTGGCTTACTGCAATTTTAATGTTTCTGAAAAAAGATTTTTCAAGAGAAAAAATACTATCAAACAAATCCACAAATATTGTTTGAAAGGTAACTCTACTATCTTTGAAATATTGACCACAATTTGAACAATAATTCTCTTTAATTTCGTTTGTGCAAACAGAACATTTCATTTATTATTTTTCGTTTTTGATTTTCGTTCTGATGTTGTTTACGCCCGTATAAGATTAGTTAGGCGGTAGGTAAAGATAATGTTTTCAATTTACTGAATAGAAAAAACTGCAAAGCTGTTTTGTAATTTATTAAACAGTACAAAATCTGCGTGCAGATTTTGCGGAATTTCAAGAAACTATCGATCTTCCGTAACCTACTACCGCCCAATGTATTTTATATTTTGTTGTATATCGTTTTTTATCCAAATTTCCACGGTCCCATTAGTATAAATAGAAGCAAAACAAACATAAAAAGTAAATAGGGAGTCAATGTGAGTAAACCAATTATAAACCATACAAATTGCCTCGATTTTAAATTAAAAATGCAAGATGTTAGAATTAGGAAAAATGTTAGAATAAATCCGGTATAAAAAAAGTTTGTATCGTCTATTAACAAAGGGTTAATCTGCTTTGAGAATAAATAATATAGACCTACAACGCAAACTGAAAAAATCAGTAAACATTTCCCAATGAAATCTTTGTGATTAGAGAATATGTCAATTACAATGGTTCTTGTAGTTTTAAATGAGTTAAGTGAAATTAGAATAGAAAGTATAATAGGAATAACTAAAATATCTTTAATTAGTTGAAACCAAAATCTATTGTAAGCCAATTGATTACTTCGATTCTTTAACTTTTTTAATTTTGACCTTAATTCATTTCTTCTATTTTCCCATCCATCGTTAGTCCCCCGAATTCTTTCTAAGCTAATTCCAATATTAACTTGTTGATTTTTTAAAAAGGAAAGATTTTTTTCCAAAGACAAAAGTTGTAATGAGCTTATCAAAAAGGGCAAAGCGATTAAAAAAAATAAAACCAAGTTTATTTTTAAAGTAAGGAAAGAAAACGAGAATTTAAAATACCTCATTTTGTGGTACAGATTTTTTCAATGATTTACAACGGTCTCGGCTATGAGTAGTTGCGTGGTTTAGCACTTAACATTGCAAATACACACCAAACTGAAAATCCGCGAGGATTTTCAGAAGTAGGCGAGAACAAGCAATTACTTATAGCCATTGTTGTGCGTTCGTGCTTTTTGTTTTTAAGCCCATCTTCTAATAGCTGCAACAATACTTTCTGTATTCCACTTAACATCTTCTTTTGACCTTGATGTTACAACTGTTGAAATTCGTTCAGCTCCTCTTGGCGCTACACCAATTATTGGTACATTATTTTTGATAGCTGTATCTAATTCCCAAGCCATCCATTCACTATGTGATGCATAAATTCCTGCAATACCTAAAACCACATCTGAATTTCTTATTTTTTCTCTTAATCGTGTTTTGATATATTCAGCATTAACTGAATTAATAGGAACGTCAGGTGATGCTTCTTCAAATTGTACATTGAAATATCCACGATTTTCAAGTAATGTTTGTAAACTTTTAAGGTCTGACACATAAGACCATGAATGACTAATAAAGACTTTGTAAACTCTTGCCATATTTTTTATTTTAATAATTCTTTTAAGTAATTTAAAGACTTTTCATAGGTCTCTTGTTGCCAATCTACTGGGTTTAATTCTTTGAATTTCTTTTCATACAACTGATGATTTTCCTCGTCTTCAATTCCCATGTAGCAGTTAGATAAAGTTGCGTAAATCCACATTAAATCACTTCTTATCTCAAAATCTTCATCTTCAGCTAATTTTTGGATAATTTCAATGATTTCTTTTCTTGTTTCTTTAGCAGAATAATTTAAGTAGATTTTTTCGTCTGAATTTGTCGTTATGCTTGCTTTAAGGTTCAGACATAAAGCATAATTTTCTCCTGTATAATAATCTTGATTAATTGTAAATCCTCTTTTGTAATATTCGATTGCTCTGTCAAGATATTCAATTTCTGTATTATTATTTTCCCAAAGTCTTTTGTAAATAGCACCTGTAATTCCAAGTGTTTCTGGGTCAATTGTATTCCTGTCGTCAGGCTCTAATTGTTTTATAATGCCCAAAGCGTCAATTAATGCAATATTTGGACTGATTGTCTTGTCTTTGTACGTACAAAGAGCAAGTTGCTGAACGAAGTAAGTGTCATTCTCAACTTTATCCACTAATTTTTTCCAAAACTTTTTGGCTTCTTTGAAATTACTATTGTTCATTTCGTATTTAGCCTTTTCAGTCAGAGCAAATATGCTTTTTTCTTTATCAGCTAATTCTTTAATTACCTGTATATATTCATCTTCCGGTAATGAATAAGGTTTTACGCCTCTAATATGATGAAACAAAGGACTGTCGGTTTCTTGACTTTTATCTATTTCAAGTATCAAGTTTGTAAGATGTTTGACACATCTTTCTGCTTCTTTACTACCAATATCTTCACCCATATGAGAGTAAGTAAAGGTCTTGTTATGATTAATATCGAACGGAATATTTCCATCCTTTTCTTTCATGACAATTGTCGAATAAGGTCTTGCTGCATGTCTAATACCTAATTCATAAATTGCATTAGGATTAAATGTTGTTATGTCAGCAATAACAAGGTCAGAGTGTATCAGTAATGCATACATGCTTTTATCAATTATTCCTGATTCCAACACTTCGTCACCTCTAATACAAGTGTAACCTGCATTTTCAACAGATGGTTTTATAATTGTATTGTAGGTTACGTCTAAATCAAACGTTTTCCCCAAAGTCGGGTCGGTTTTTTTTCCGTATCCCATTATTACAAAGCAAATTTTTTCCATTTAGTTATTTTTTCGCATGACGCACAACGGTTTGCATATGGCTTGTGGCGGTTTCGAAGCACTTTCCTGTCCACCGAAACCTAAGCTGGCTACGGAGCGAAAACCTTGCTGGTAGCCGTTCCCCCGCCATAAGCTATATGCGTTGTTGTGTGGCGTTTTTATCTTTTTATTTTATTCATTTCAAGGGTGTCAGTTGGATTTCTGAAACCTATTAAGTTGTCCATTTCGTCAATAGTCATTTTTAATGAGTCAGTTTTTAAAATCCAATTGTCGTTTTCCTTCTTGCAAGTTCCGTCTAAAAATCCCCAAGACGAGCCTGGATTTAAGCTATACGTCATACTAAACTCGTTTGTCTCTTTCCATCTAATCAGTGAAAAAGTCGTATCAGCTTTTTGAAATCTCCACTGCTCCAAACGATTGTTTTGGTGTCTGTCAATTCCTTCTCCAAATAGATAAAACATTATAATTGAAGCAATAAGAGAGTTGATAAGAAATATTCTCGAAAACTCTTTCTTTTTAGCAAAGAATAGAACTCCTGCAATTATCAAATTCAGTACGAAAACAAACGGAACTAAAAGAATAATTCCGATGGACACACTTGGGTCAGGGTCCATTTGGTAAACCCATAACCAAATCAGTCCAAAGTCAATGACTGCTAGTCCTAGTATTTTGTATAATGTCTTCATTCAAATGCCACACAACGTTTAGTATATGCGTAGTTGCTGACGATAGGAAGCAATTATCGCATATACAGTGTTACAAGCTGGCTTTCTATTATTTGAAGTAAAAGTCAAGTCCATCTACCGGGTTTGTTTTAAAATATTG